>CALFMN010000130.1 GCA_937879875.1 uncultured Chloroflexota bacterium
GCTCGCCTGCGCGGCATGCGGCTCCAGCAACAATAACAAGAACACCACTGCCCCCACGCAGACCGTCGGCGCCGGCAGCACGCTGGCGACGCGCGCCGCTTCGCCCGCGGTCACGGCAGCGCTCAGCGCCTCGGCGCGATCGGCGACGGCGACAAGTTCGGCTGCAACCGCTGCGCCTGCCGGCGCGAGCGCGTCGCCGGCGGTGAACCTCGGCGGCGGCATTATCGTCTTCGCGGCTGCATCACTGACCGACGCCTTCAACGAGATCGGCCAGGGCTTTCAGCAGGCGAGCGGCGTCAAAGTGACCTTCAACTACGGTGCGTCGAGCGCCCTGCAGACGCAGCTCGGCCAGGGCGCCAAAGCCGACGTTTTCGCTTCGGCCGATCAGGCGAACATGGACAAGGCAAAACAGGCCGGCGTGATCGACGGCCCGGATCAGGCCTTCGTTAAGAACAAGCTGGTCGTGATCTTTCCCACGGCGAACCCGGCGAAGATTCAAACTTTGCAGGATCTGGCGAAGCCGGGCATCAACTTCGTGCTGACCGATCCCGCTGTGCCGATCGGCAACTATGCCCGCCAGGCACTGATGAAGATGGCGCAGGATCCGTCCTTCGGCGCCGGCTTCGACCAGAAGGTGCTCGCCAATCTGAAATCGCAGGAAGCGGACGTGAAGGCGGTCGTCAGCAAAGTCCAACTCGGCGAAGCAGACGCAGCGATTACCTACGCCACCGACGTGACACCGGCTGCGGCGAAGGACGTGCAAAGCATTGTGATACCCGACCAATTCAACGTAATCGCGACCTACCCGATCGCGGTGGTCAAGGGCGCGCCGAACGGGACGGCCGCGCGGGCGTTCGTCGCCTACGTGCGCTCATCCGCAGGCCAGGCCGTGTTGAAGAAGTGGAACTTCATCACAGACGCCGGCACGGGCCAGCCATGAGCGCCTATCGGCTGAGCCGAGTCCGACCAGGAGAGATCGTGCTGCAAGGTGCTGCTGCCTCGCTGCAAAGCCTGATTCAGGGGACGTACGGACGGATAAGCCGATGCTGATCGCCGGCCGGATCCGCACACGCGAGCAAGAGCGCGAGGCGCAGCGCCCGCGGCTGAACGCCTCCGGTCTGTTGCTGCTGCCCGCAACCGTGTTCGTGCTGTTCGTCGCCGTGCCGCTGGGCGCGCTGGTCTGGCGGGCGGCGCAGTCCGGGCAACTGCTCGACAGCCTGGCGCAGCCGGCGATCCGCGACGCGCTGCGCCTCAGCGTCACGACCAGCCTGCTCACCGTCGGAATCGTGCTCGTGCTGGGTACGCCGCTCGCCTATCTGCTGGCGCGGCGCAGCTTTCCCGGCAAAGCCGTGATCGATACGCTCGTGGATCTGCCGATGGTGCTGCCGCCCGTGGTCGCCGGCGTGGCGCTGCTGATGGCCTTCGGCCGGCGCGGCGTCTTCGGCCCGGCCCTGCAGGGCGCCGGCATCGACGTCGCTTTCACGGCGAAGGCGGTGGTCGCCGCGCAGATCTTCGTCTCGAGCCCGTTCTACATCCGCGCGGCGCGCGTCGGCTTCCAGGCCGTGGACGGGACACTCGAGCAGGCGGCGGCGATCGATGGCGCCTCAGCGCTGCGCACCTTCCTGCACATCACCTTGCCGCTCAGCCTGCCGGCCGTGCTCAGCGGCGTGGTGTTGTGCTGGGCGCGGGCGCTGTCGGAGTTCGGCGCGACGATGCTGTTCGCCGGCAACCTGCGCGGCACGACGCAGACGATGTCGCTGGCGATCATGACGGCGATGGAGTCCAACCTCTACACCGCGCTGGCGCTGTCGGTCCTCCTGCTCACCGTTGCGTTCATCACCCTGCTGGTCTTTCGCGCCTTGACGCGCGACGGTCTGCGGCTGTAGGGCTGACTCCCCGTTCAGCCGCGGTAGCTCGGCTCGCGCTTTTCGGCGAAGGCGCGGCCGGCTTCGGCGAAGGCGTCGGAGCGGCGCGCCTGGCCGAAGATCTCGTCCTCGGCATCGAGCACGGAGTAGGCGTTGCCATTGGTCGCGTTGGCGTAGAGCAGCCGCTTCGACCAGCGCACCTGCTGCTCCGGATTGAAGGCGATCTCCTCGCCCAGCGCCAGCGCCGTGTCCAGCAGCTCGTCGTGCGGCACCACGCGATTGACCACGCCCATGCGCAGCGCTTCGGCGGCGTCAATGATGCGGCCGGTGAGAATCAGCTCGGCCGCGAAGCCGAGGCCCGCGATCTGCGGCAGGTGATAGGTCGAGCCATACTCCGGCGTCAGGCCGATGCGTACGAAGCGCATGGACAGCCGAGCCCGCTCGGAGGCGATGCGCATGTCGCAGGCCAGCGGCATCGTCAGCCCCACGCCGACGGCCGGGCCGTTGATCGCCGCGATCAGTGGCTTTGAGCGTTGCAAGAACAGCGGGAAGGGCTCTTCCTGGCCGCGGCTGGCGCGGGGCGGGGCGTTGGGATCGGGGCGCAGGTCGGCGCCGGCGCAGAAGCCGCGGCCCGCGCCGGTGATCACGATCGCGCCGATGCCCGCGTCCTCGTTGCACTGCGAGATCGCGTCGCGCACGCCGTCGCCCATGGCGGCGCTCCAGGCATTGAGCCGATCGGGACGGTTTAAGGTAATCAGCCCCACGCGCCCGCGCTGCTCCAGCAGCACCACCCGGTCGGTCGTCGTCGCATTCGTCATCGTCATCCTCCGCGGCGGCGCGAACGCCGTTCGTGGACCATAGTGCCGCGTGCGACGCGCGCTGGCAAGCGCGAGGCAAATGCGCGGCCGGCTTTCGGCATGGCACACGGGGTTACGCCGCTGCCTCGTTCGCAACAAAGTGGCCAAGCGCGGTCATGTACTGCTCGGCGCCGAGCCAGAGCAGATCGTTGTGGCCGGCGTTCGGAATAATCACCAGTTCCTTGCGCTCGGTGCTCAGCGCGTCGTACAGCTCCAGCGCCGTCTGCACGGGCACAAGCTCATCGTCTGCGCCATGGATGATCAGCGTGGGCAGGCGAATCGACTCGACCTTGGCCTTGTGCCGCGCGATCAGAGCGTCGGTTTCGGCGACCGGCGCCGACGGGGCGAGCCGCCGCACCAGCCGCGCCAGATTCGCCGCGCCGCTTTCGATGACCAGCCCCTGCAGCCGCTCGGCCCGGCGTGCGGCCAGCTCCAGCGCCGGATGCGTGCCCAGACTGCGGCCCATGACGAAGCGTTGACCGCCGAAGCCCCACTCGTCCAGCGCGGCATGAAAGCGGTCGAGCACGGGATGCGCGTCCGCGACGAGTGCGGCGAAGCTCGGCCGGCCTTCACTGGCGCCGTAACCGCGGTAGTCCGCCACCCAGAGATTGATGCGCGCCTGCCGATAGAGCGCGATCAGGCCGTCGTAGTCGCTCGCGACCTCGCCATTACCGTGGAAGAAGAGCAAGCTTGGCCGGGCCGGGTCCAGCGGATGGAAGCGGCAGGCCACGCGCACGCCGCTTGTGACCGAAACCAGCTCGTCGCGGGCGCCGGGCGGCGGCGGATTCCAGTCGTCGCGCGGGTAGAAGATCTGTGCGTCGGCGCCCAGCCGATCGAGCAGGGCATAGTCGGGCCCTTGCGCAGTGTCCACGACGGCAGACCTCCCGAACGCCGGGCGCTGGCGTGATTGTGCGCCATCATCGCCTGGGCCACCAGCGCCGCCCGGTCGGCGGCAACGGCCGCGCGCTGCCGGATGCGCCACGCCCGCGCACTGCTGTACGCTCTGCATGCGGCTTGCGGCGCCCGCGCCGCGGACAGTTGTTCACCAGGCCGCGACGACGATGCATGTCGGTGTCTGCCATCTCACCCTGCGGCTGCCCGAGAACCACTCGCTCAAAGGCAAGCGCCAGGTGATCAAGTCCTTGCTGGCACGGCTCTCGAACGAGTTCAACGTCTCCGTTGCCGAAGTCGATCAGCAGGACGCCTGGCAGCTCGCCGGCATCGGCCTCTGCTGCGTTTCCAACAGCAAGCAACACGCCGAACGGCAGTTGCAGGCCGCGGTGGAGTTCGTGGAGCGTACCCGGCTCGACGTCGAGATCGTCGACTGCGAGCTAGAGGTGCTCAGCGCGTAGCCGGCCGGTGAATCCAGATCGCGAGGTGATCGATGGCCAGCGAGGCGCCTTCACCTGAACCGCGCATCCGTCGTGCCGTGCCGGCGGATGCCCCGGCCGTGCGGGAGTTTGTCTTCGGCACGCTGCGCGCGTACGGCATCGAGCCTGATCCCGACGGCCTCGACGCGGACGTGATGGCGTTCGGCTTGGCCACCGCTGCCCGCGTGCTGGAGTTGGTCGTCGAAGCCGGCGGGCTGGCGGTCGGCTCGGTGGCGATCGGGCCGCAGTCCCAGGAGACCGGCCATCTCAGCAAGTTTTTCATGGACGCCCGCTACCGCGGACGCGGCTTCGGCAGACCGCTGCTGGCGCGCGCAGTCGCGGAGGCGCGGGCGCTGGGCTACCGCCGGCTCGTGCTCGAAACGCGGACGGTGTTCGCCGAAGCCTGCCATTTGTACGAGGCGACCGGCTGGCAGCGCGGTCCCGATCTGCCGCCGGGCTACGGCCCTGACCGCAGCTATACCCTGGCCCTCGACGAGTAGCCGCCGCGCGTGCGGCGCGCGGCGATTTCGAACGGCCGGACTCCGGCGGGCGCGAGGTGGGATGGAGATGGGGCAAACAGGGGCGGTCGCGCTGCGTGCGGACCGGCTGTTCGACGGCAGCAACGCTGAGCCGTTGCCGCGCCCGCTGGTCTTCATCGAAGACGGCCGCATCGCCCGCGTCGGGCAGCAGCAGCTCACGCCGCTGCCGGATGGCATCGAGATTATCGATCTGCCCGGTGCGACGCTGATGCCCGGGCTGATCGACTGCCACATCCATCTGATCTTCGATGGCAGCGCCGAGCCGGTGCCGCATCTGCTGGCCGAGAGCGACCACCACGCGCTGCTGCGTATGAGCGCACAGGCGGCGGCGATGCTGAACGCCGGCATCACCACGGCGCGCGACCTGGGCTGCCGCTCGCACCTCGATCTGGACGTGCGCGGCGCGATCGCGGAGGGCATCATCGCCGGGCCGCGGCTGCTGTGCGTCGGCAAGCCGATCACGATCACGGGCGGGCATTGCCACTTTCTCGGCGGCGAGGCCGACGGTGAGCTGGAGGTCCGGCGCGCCGTGCGCCGGGAGCACAAGGCGGGGATCGACTGGATCAAGATCTTTGCCACCGGCGGCCACATGACACCGGGCTCGAATCCGTATGAGGCGCAGTACAGCGTGGAGGAGCTGCGTGCGGCGGCGGAAGAGGCGCATCGCCTGAACCATGGTATCGCGGCCCACTGCCACGGCACGGAAGGCGTGCGCCGCGCTGTCGCGGCCGAAGTGGACACCCTCGAACACTGCAGCTTCCAGAAGCCGGGCGGCCTCGATCTCGACGAGCGCACGATCGAAGCGATCGTCGCGAAGGGCATCTACGTATCGCCCACGCTCTCCGCGAACCTGCTGGGCGATCGGCCGCAGGACGGCATGCTGCGGGAGACTGCCGCGGCGCGGCTCGCCGCGCTGCACCGCGCCGGGGCGCGTATCATCGGCAGCACGGACTGCGGCATTCCCAACACACTGCACACCACTCTCCCGCGCGTGCTGCCCCTGCTCGAAGCGCTGGCCGGCATGCCGCGGGTCGACGTGCTGCGCGCCGCGACCAGCCGCGCGGCCGAAGCGCTGCGCATTGCCGAGGTTACGGGTTCGCTGCGGCCCGGTCTCGCCGCCGACCTGATCGCGGTGCCGGGCAATCCGCTCGACGATCTGGGGCTGCTGGCGAACGCCACGTTCGTGATGAAGGCGGGAGCGGTCGTCCGCTGGGACGCCCAGGCTGCCGTCGGATCGCCGGCGTAGCTAATCTGCCTGGAGGGCCGGCGCACGGCCGTAGGTTTCGACCAGGTCCGCCAGCCAGTCGGCGTGCTCGTCGCGCAGCGCGTCGGGGCGCAGCCGCCAATTCCAGTTGCCTTCCGGCCTGCCCGGCAGGTTCATCCGCGCCTCGCTGCCCAGGCCGAGCACATCCTGCACCGGCACAATCGCCGTATCGGCAACCGAGCCGTAGGCCAGCCGGATCAGGTCATGTGCCAGATCGCTGCCGTCGCGGGCGAGGTAGCGGCGCACGCGATCGCGCTCCTGCTCGCCCGCGGCCGCCCACCAGCCCGCCGTCGTGTCGTTGTCGTGCGTGCCCGTGTAGACGATGGCATCGCGCGTGCAGTTGTGCGGCAGGTACGGATTGGTTGCATCTCCGCCGAACGCGAACTGCAGCACGCGCATGCCCGGCGACCCCACCGCGCGACGCAACGCCTCGACCTCCGGCGTGATCACCCCGAGATCTTCGGCAACCAGCCGCAACTGGCCGAGCGCTCCGCGTACCGCGTCGAACAGCGCCAGGCCGGGGCCGGGCTGCCAGCGGCCGTTTACGGCCGTCGGTTCGGAAGCCGGAATCTCCCAGTACGCTTCGAAGCCGCGGAAGTGATCGACGCGCACAAGGTCTGCCTGCTGCAAGGCGTGCCGGAAGCGCTGGATCCACCAGGCGTAGCCGCGTCGGGCCAGCACATCCCAGCGGTAGAGCGGATTGCCCCAGCGCTGGCCCGTGGCGGAGAAATAGTCGGGCGGCACGCCGGCCACGACCGTCGGCTGCCCATCTGCATCGAGCTGGAACAGCTCCGGGTGTGCCCACACATCGGCGCTGTCAAGCGCGACGAAGATCGGGATATCGCCGAATATACGGATGCCGCGTTGATTGGCGTAGCGTTTGAGCGCTGTCCACTGCTCCGCAAACAGCCACTGCACGAAACGCTGGTACGCCAGCTCGCTGGCAAGCGTCTGCATTGCCCCATGCAGGGCGTCGGCCGCGCGCAGTTTGAGCGCCGCCGGCCAGTCGCTCCAGGGCCGGTCATGGTTGGCCGCGCGCAGCGCCATGAAAGCGGCGAAGTCGTCGAGCCAGTGCGCCTCTGCCGCAACGAACTCCCGCAATCGCCCGCGCTGGTCAAAGTCCGCTGCACGCTCGAAGCGCGCGAAGGCGTGGTGCAGGCGATCCTGCTTCCAGGTCAGCACGCGATCGAAATCGACCCGATCGGGAGAACCCGCGGGAGCGCCTTCCAGGTCGCCGGCGTCGAGCAGCCCTCGCTCGTGCAGCCGATCGAGCGAGATCAGCAGCGGGTTGCCGGCGAATGCGGAGCGCGTGGCGTAGGGCGAATTGCCAAATCCGGTGGGACCGAGCGGCAGGATCTGCCAGAAACCCTGACGCGCCCGCGCCAGCCAGTCCACGAAGCGATAGGCGACGGCACCGAGGTCGCCGCTGCCGTGCGGGCCGGGCAAGGACGTGGGGTGCAGCAAGACGCCGGCGCCGCGCTCGCTCACGTCGACAAAGGAACGGCGCGCGGCCCCGCGGAGAACCCGCGTTTGCAGAGATGCTGCCGCATGACGAAGCTCTCAAAGCGCGCCCGCGACGCGTGAACGCGTTGCGTGGCTCAGCGTCGGCCGGCGAATAGCTACTTGCCTGCCTTGGGTCGCTGGACAAAGACCTTGCGCATCCCCAGCCCGCCCTTCGTGGGCGTACAGACCAGCACCGTTTCCATGCTGGTGTCGGACTGCTTGCCCTTGTTGTCAGGGTTGTTCTTCGATCCCACGGCCATAGCTGCTGCTCCAGTTCCGGCAACCGCCGGAATTTGCGGTTTCGCTCTGCGCATAGAGCATAGCAGCGCCTCACCGCATCGCGCACGGTCCAGTGGTCGGTGGCCGGCAGAGGCTTGCCCGCGTGCGCACCGTGATCGATGCTTGCAGCCAGCGTGAAACGCGGAGGCCCGCTCGCGCGTGCAACCGCAGGCCAGGAGTTGAACCGGGAATGCCGCGCCGCGGCAGTATGCACCGACCTCGAACCGCGACGGAAGCCAACGCTCTGCCCGGCGCGGTGCGCCCGTCATGAGCGACGGATCTGCCGTGCTGCCCGCGCGCGGGGACGAGCAACTGGTCGCCGCCTTTCTTGCCGGCGATGTGACAGCGTACGAAGAACTGGTCCAGCGGTACAGCAGGCCGATCTTCAACTTTGTCTATCGCATGCTGGGCAGCTACGCCGACGCGGACGACGTGGCGCAGGACGTGTTCGTCCAGATCTACAAATCGCTGCCTTCTGCACGCACGGATCTGCCCTTCAAGCCGTGGCTGTACGTGATTGCGCGAAACAAATGCCTGGATTTCGTGAAACGCAAGCGCCCCGTGCTCTTTTCCGATGTCGACGGGTCGGCTGATGAAGGCGGCAGCATCGCCGAACGCGTGCAGGACACGGAGCCGCTGCCCGAAGAGCTAGCCGAGCGCGCCGATCTGCAACGTATTCTGGGGGAGGCGGTGCTCGCTTTGCCGGAGCGCTATCGGCAGGTCGTAGCGCTGCGCTACACGGGGGAGCTGAGTTTCGCAGAGATCGCGGAGGCGTTGGCGCTGCCCGAGAATACCGTGAAAACGCACTTCCACCGAGCCAAGAAGTTGCTGCGCGACAGGCTGCTGGATCTGCTGTAACTGACCGCGATGGGTGTACGCGGACACAGGGAAAGATTAAAAAGCGATGAACGCTGCTGAAACCGCGCAGCGTTTGCCGGCGTGCTACTGACGGAGGGAGCGCGAGATGAGCAGCGATGCTGAACGCGACCCGATCGATCTGCTGTATGAACGGCTCGAGCACGTCGAACCGCCGCCTGACTTTGTCGCTCGCGTCGTGGCGCGGGCGCGGCAGGGCGAAGTCGCGCGCTGGTCGCGCTGGCAACGGCTGCTGTTCGGCGCTGGCTATGTCGCGGCGCTGATTCTGCTGGCGGTGCTCGCGTTCCTGACCGGCATCGAGTTGGAACGCTCCGGTATGCGCGACCTGATCTCGCTGGCGGTGCATGACATCTCGGCGGTGACCCAATCGCCCGGCATTTACTTCGCCGCCTTGCGCGATGCGGTGCCGTGGCTGCACGTTGCCGGCGTGGTCGCCGATCTGGCGTTGCTGGCAGTGGCGACGCGGCTCGTCTTGAAAGTCGCAAGCCCGGTGCCGCCCGCCGTGGCCGAACGTGCGGGCTGAGCGGGTACAGACGGCGCAATCCTGAGAAGCGGTGCGGGTGATGACGCTCTGGTCCTGGGCCGGAAAGCACGCCGCGGCGGTGAAGCTGGGCAGCTTGGCCGCTGCGCTGGCCCTGCTGGTCGGCGGCCTTCTGCTGGGCATGAATCAGGCGTCCGGCAATCCCGCGCCCGCCGGCGAGGTGGGGAGCACGCCGCCCGCCAACCTGGCGAAGCAGACGAGCCACTACATCGTCGGCACGATCGCCATCGTCCTGCCGGCCAGACGCGAGGCGATCGTGCGGCAGCGCAACGGCCGGCTCGTGCAGGTCTCGTTTGACGCCGCGACGGTCGTGCGGCGCGATCGCGCCCGTGAGGCGCAGACGGCGCTGCGCCGCGGTACGCGCGTGATCATTCTCGGCGAGCCCGTGGACGGTCAGCTACATGCGAAGGTCGTGACCATCACCGGACAGGCGCCAGTACGTACGGTAACACCCACGCGCCCGCCAGCCCCGGCGCCGGCCACGCCAGAACCGAAGCCATCGCTGTCGCCCGTACCGGCACACGCGGCCGCCCCCGCCGCGGCCGCCGCGCCCGTCACGCAGCCCAGGAGCTACAGCGCGCTCGCCGTGCCAACCGCACCGTCCGGAGCCGCGAAAGCCGAGGCGGCGGGTGAGCCGCGCCTTGACGTGCTGGCGCAGACACCGAGGCAGGCGCTGCTCGAAGCGGCGGCGCGTCTGCATGCAGCGCGGCGCGTGCTGCAACCTCGTGCTCAGCCAGCGGCCCGTGTGCTCCCACCAGGGCCTCATCCCGAAATTGCCGTGAGGCCGGCCGCGCCGCGGCCGCGGGCCACGCCCTCACCGGCGCCGGCGGTTCAGCGCGTGCAGCAACATGACGTGCGCGGGCGACGGCCTCGCTGATGCACTGACATCGCCACGGCGCAACGCGCGCCAGATCGCCTGCCATTTGTCGGCTCCGTGGAGCCGGCCGTGGGTATGATGGCCGCATGGAACGCTCTCGCCCGGCGGTATTGGCGGTACTGTTCATCGGCGTGCTGGCGGTTTCGGCCGCGGCGCTGTTCGTGCGTCTGGCCGACGCGCCGGCGCTGAGCACCGCGGCCTACCGCCTGCTGTTCGCCTCGGGGCCGACCCTTGCGCTCTTGCCGCTGCGCGGTCGCCGCGAGCTGCCGGCCCTGCGCCGCGCCGATTGGATCTGGCTGCTGCTTTCCGGCGTCTGCCTTGCCCTGCACTTCGCCACCTGGATCGCCTCGCTGGAGATGACGACCGTCTCCAGCAGCGTGGCACTGGTCACGACCTCGCCGTTGTTCGTCGCGGGGTTCGTGCTGCTGCGCGGCGAGCAGGTGAGCCGTGGCACGCTGCTGGCGATGCTCGTTTGCCTCGCCGGCGGACTGGTTATCGGCGCGGCCGACATCGGCGCCGGCAGCCGGGCGCTTGGCGGAGACCTGCTGGCGCTGGCGGGGGCGGCGTTCGCGGGCGCCTACTTCGCGCTGGGCCGGCGGCTGCGCGCCGTCACCTCCGTCACCACCTACATCGGCACCGTTTACCCGATCGCCGCGGTCGCACTGACGGCGGCGGCGATCGGCGGCGGCCAGCGGCTTTCCGGCTTCAGTGGGCAGACCTGGCTGATGTTCGCGCTGATGGCGCTGGTGCCGCAGCTGCTCGGTCATTCGTCGCTGAACTGGGCGCTGGGCTATCTCAGCGCCCCCTTCGTCGCAATCGCGGTGCTGGGCGAGCCGGTGATCGCGACCGTGCTGGCGGCGCTCTTTCTCGGCGAGCTGCCCGGGCTGCTGCGCATCGCCGGCGGTGTCGTCGTGCTGGCAGGCGTGTATCTGGGCCTGCGGGCGGAGATCGAGGGCGCGGCCCCGCTTGGCGCGTCGGTGTCCGGCGCGGAGCCGTCGCTGGCCTGAGTGAACGGCCGCATCGGTGTACACTGGTGGTGTCGGTACGACGGCGGGGCTCCCTCGCGCTATGGGCCGTATTCGCGCGCTGCTTTCCATGACGCTGCTCTGCGTGCTCGCTGGCATCGCCGGCGGGCTTGGCATCGGCTACGTGCTGAGCCGACGCGGAGAGTGGCTCGTCGTACAGCCCTGGATCATCTACGCGGCCGCGTTGTTGGTGGCGACCGCGGCCATCACCTGGCTCGACGTCCGCCGTCGCCCCGGTGTGATCGCACCCGCGGTTGCGGCCCATGCAGACGGCTTGGGTGCGGGCCAGCCCGATGCAACGGACGAGCCTGGTGAGGTGGAGAGCGAAACGGCCAGGGGCGGGGCGGTGGAGTAGCGATGGGAGAACGAACGAAGGCGCGGCGGGTGTCGCGCCGGGTGTTCTTAGGGCGCTATCTGGGCAATACGATGCTGGCCGCCGGCGGCTCGCTCGTGGGCGCTGCTGCGGCGTATCAGATCTACCGCCATCAAGCGGAGGCTGACCTCGGCTCGCTGCGGCGCGGCACGCTGGCGATTCCCGGCGCGCCGGTCGCTCCGGCCGCGTCTGCCGCCGCGCAGACAGGCGCCGCGCAGTCGACAGCGGCTGCCGGTTCGACGGTGGCAGCCGGCTCACAGGCGGCTGGCGCCCTCGCCGCGCCGCCCACGCCCGCGGACGGGAGTGAGCCGGCCGTGTTCGCGGCGCAGACGCCGGCGCCCAGCGCCGCCAACGTGCCGCCGGGGCTCCTGCCGGTGAAGCTGCGGATCGAGTCGATCGGCCTGAGCGACGTGCCGGTGATCGAGGTCGGCACCAGGCTGGACAAGGGCCAACTCGTCTGGGAGACCGCCGACCACGCCGTGGGGCATCTGCTGGGCACGGGGCTGCCCGGCGCGCCCGGCAACATGGTGCTCGCCGGCCATATCAGCAGTCCGCTCAAGGGCGAGGGCAGCGTCTTTAAGAACCTGCCGGGCATCGCCAACAAGCTGGGCAGCCGCGTCTCCGTCCAAACCGCGAGCGGCGCCTGGTATCACTACACGATCACCGGCACCAACGTCGTGCTGCCTACCGACACCTGGGTGATGGACCCCGCGACCGCGCCGGTGGTCACGCTGCTGACCTGCGTGCCGGACGGCGTGTACACACACCGCTTCGTCGCGCTCGGGCAACTGGCGGCCGGGTAGGGCGAAGGGCGGAGGGCGCAGCGGATGCGGCGCCAGAACACAAGGGATGGCGAGCAGTGCTCGCCATCCCGAGTATTTTTCGGCAGGAGCCGGCCGAGGCATGGCCTGCTACGAGTAGCGCTCTTCGCGCCACGGGTCGCCGTGGAGGTGGTAGCCGTAGGTTTCCCAGAAGCCGGGGCGCTCGCGGTCGATGAACTGGAAACCGCGCGCCCACTTGGCGCTCTTCCAGAAGTACAGCTTCGGCACGACGAGGCGCAGCGGCCAGCCGTGCTCCGGCTCCAGATCCTGGCCGTTGTGTGCCCAGGCGAGCAGCACGTCGTCGTCCAGCAGCTCTTCGATCGCGATATTCGTCGTGTAGCCGCCGTGCGAATGCACCATCACGTGCTTCGCCTCCGGCTGCACGCGCACACGCTGCATCAGGTCCGTGACCTTGACGCCGGTGAAGTCGTTGTCGAACTTGCTCCAGTGCGTCACGCAGTGAATGTCGCAGTGAATCGTGGTGTTCGGCAGGGCGCGCAGTTCGTCGTAGCTCAGCGACAGCTTCTCGTCGACAAGGCCCACGACCTCGAAGCGCCAGGTCTCCTTGTCGAAGCGGGGGATGCCGCCGTAGTGCAGGACCGGCCAGCCATCCGTCAGCCGCTGACCCGGAGGCAGGCGGTCTCCGTATGCTGCTCGCTCCGACTTCTCACGCCGCCCAAAGATGTCGATCGCCACACCCGCCTCCTGATCGGCCTTTCGGCCTCGAACTGATCATAGGTATCGTCTTCGGAGGGGGTCAAGACGTTACACGGCAACGGACGTGACTCGCCGTACTCCTGGCCCTGCGCCGGACAGGCCCGCGGTTGGCGATCGAACGCGCGGATGGTACGATCCAACGGTGAGCGATACCGCTGAGAGCCGCCTGGAGCGCCAGTTGATACCACCCGCGCGGCCGGCAGAAGCCGGCCGGCGTCAGTGGTGGCTATTGGTACTCGTCGCGATCGTTGCGCTCGCGGGCGATCAGCTCACCAAGCAGCTTGTGCGTACGCACCTGGAGATCGGCGAGTCGTGGCCCTCCTCCGGCTGGCTTGTCCATATCTCGCACGTCACGAACACCGGCGCCGCCTTCGGCATTTTGCAGGACCAGACGGTTTTTCTGGTTGTCACCAGCCTGATCGGCCTCGGTGCGATCGTGCTGTATTATCTGTATCCGCCATTCCATCACCCGGTGCTGCGCGTCGCCTTCGGCCTGCAGCTCGGCGGGGCGATCGGCAACCTCAGCGACCGCGTGCGGTTGGGCAGCGTGACGGACTTCATCAAGTTCCCGCACTACCCTTACTTCAACGTGGCCGACTCGTGCATCGTCGTCGGGGTGTGCGTGCTCGCCTGGTTTCTCGTGTTCCGCGATGGTGCGCAGCAGCGCGAGGAGCAGTGACCGGCTTCACGCCCGCTGCGCGCCTTGAGCAACCGTCCGGTGCGGCAGCGGCGCCTCCTGCCGGACCGCGTCGCCTCGAACTGCTGGCCGACCAGGCGGGCGAACGACTCGATCTTTTCCTCGCCCGCGCCGTTCCCGAACTCTCCCGCAGCGCGGCGCAGCGGCTGATTGAGCAGGGCCACGTGCTGGTTTCCGGCAAGCCGGGGAAAGCCGGGACGAAGCTGCGCGTCGGGGCAGCGGTGCGGGTCGTCGTTCCCGCGCCCGTGCCGTCGGCGCTCGTTCCTGAAGCGTGGCCGCTGACGATCCTGTACGAAGACGCCGACATGCTGGTGATCGATAAGCCGGCCGGCATCGTCGTGCATCCGTCCGCGGGCCATGAGACGGGCACGCTGGTACACGCGTTGCTGGCACACTGCGTTGATCTGTCCGGCATCGGCGGCGAGCGGCGGCCCGGCATCGTGCACCGGCTGGACAAAGACACCAGCGGGCTGCTGATGGTGGCCAAGCACGACCGCGCACACGCCGCACTGGCCCGCCAACTGGCGCAGCGCACGCTGGCGAAGCACTATCTGGCACTGGTCGTGGGCAGGCCACGGCCGGCCGATGGCGTGATCGATGCGCCGATCGGCCGCAGCACGAGCGACCGCAAGAAGATGGCGATAATGCCCGGCGGCCGGCCGGCGCGCACGACGTATCACAGCATCGATACGGCGAACGGCCATACGGCCGTGCTGGCGCGGCTGGAGACGGGTCGCACGCATCAACTGCGCGTTCACTTCGCCGCGATCGGCTGCCCGATCGCCGGCGATCCGATCTATGGGTCAGCCGGCGGACCGGCGGGCAGGCTGTGGCTGCACGCCTGGCGGCTGGCCTTCGAGCGGCCGAGCGATGGGCAACGGATCAGGCTTGAAGCGATGCCTCCCGACGAGCTTCTGGCTGGCTGCCCGCTGGACAGCGGGCGTATGCTCGATCGAGCCCGCCGGCTGGTGAACGCTGAGTGGGTGAGCAGTGAGCAGTGAGTGGTGATTGGTGCAGCATCGGCCGCTCGACGGCCGCGCTGCCGAACTGCGGAGCATCATCTCCCCGGACAACGCCAACACGTACAGCGGCAGGAGCGCACCATGACCTCGGTTCACCGTTCACCACTCACCATTCACCCCACCCGAGGTGAACCGATGACCGTCCGCGTTCGCATCGCTCCAAGCCCCACGGGCGAGCCGCACATCGGTACGGCGCGCACGGCGCTGTTCAACTGGCTGTTCGCCCGCCACCACGGCGGCCAATTCGTCGTCCGAATCGAAGACACGGATCGCAGCCGCCTGGTGCCCGGCGCCGTCGAGTCGATCAGGTTGATGCTCCGCTGGCTCGGCTTGGAGCCGGACGAGGGGCCAGCGGTCGGCGGTCCGTGCGGGCCGTACTTTCAGTCCGAGCGGCTGGATCTGTATCACCGCGAGATCGAGACGCTGCTGGCAAACGGCAGCGCCTACACATGCTACTGCTCCCCGGAACGTCTGGCCGCGGTCAACAGCGAACGGCAGAAACAGAAGCTGCCGCCCGGCTACGACCGGCGCTGCCGCGGCCTGTCGCCGGACGAGCGAGCCGCGGCCGAGGCGGGCGGAGTGAAGCCAGTCGTGCGCTTCGCCGTGCCGTTGGACGGTGTCACCGTGGTGCAGGACGCGATCAAGGGCGAAGTCGAGTTTGAGAATGCGCTCTTGCAGGATGCCGTGCTGATGAAGTCGGACGGCTATCCAACCTATCACTTCGCGGTCGTCGTGGACGACCACTTCATGCAGATCACGCACGTATTGCGCGGCGATGAGTGGCTGCCGAGCACGCCGCTGCACCTGTTGATCTACCGCGCGATTGGCTGGGAGGCGCCGGTCTTTGCGCACCTGCCGCTGATTCTGGGTAAAGATCGGGCGAAGTTGAGCAAGCGCCACGGCGACACGGCCTTTAAGGCGTTCGTGGACGCGGGCTACTTGCCGGATGCGCTGTTTAACTTCCTCGGCTTGCTCGGCTGGGCGCTGGACGATAAAACGGAGATCATCAGCCGCGAGCAGTTTGTCGAGCAGTTCGACCTGGCCGGTATCTCGAAGAGCCCGGCGGTCTTTGACTTCGACAAGCTGCGCTGGATGAATCGTGAGTATATCCACGCTTTGCCCGCGGAGCGCTTTGCTGCACTCAGCGAAGAGTGGTTGCTCAAGGACCTGCCGGACGAGCTGGCGCAACGCGTCACGCCGGAGATCGTGCGGCGGATCGCGCCCGAGTTGCAGACGCGCCTCGAACTGCTCTCCGAGATCGCGCCGAAGCTGCGCTTTCTCTTCGAGGACGACGTGACGTACGACCGCGCCACGCTGTTGGGCAAGCGCTTTACGAGCCGGCCCGAAGAGGCGCTGTTCACGCTCGAAGAGATTGCGGCCGAGCTGGAAGATATCGAAGACTGGGAGAAGGACGGTATCTGGGAGGCGGTGAGCCGCGTGTTCGAGCAGCGAACGCTGAAGCCGCGCGAGGCGGCGCCACTGCTGTACGTCGCGATCACCGGAGCGCCGCAGGGCGTGCCGGTCAACGCCGGCATGGCCGCGCTCGGTAAACGTCGCAGCATCCAGCGCGTCAAAGCCGCCGTCAGCCTGCTGAGCGACTGAACCGGCGGACCTCGGCATGAAGGCGCGGTATGACCGAATCCATTGAGACTACCGGCCTCACGCATCACTACGGTACGGTCAACAGCATCCGCATGCACTGGGTCGAGCGGGGCAGCGGGCCGCTCGTGGTGCTGCTGCACGGCTTCCCGGAGTTTTGGTATTCGTGGCGGCATCAGCTGGGCGCGCTGGCGCAGGCCGGCTATCGGGCCGTTGCGCCCGATCAGCGCGGCTACAACCTCACCGAGAAGCCGCGCGGCGTCTCGGCGTACAGCATCGACAACCTGGTCGAGGATGTGGCCGCGCTGATCCGCCAGTTGGGCGAAGAGCGGGCGGTGATCGTCGGGCACGACTGGGGCGGCGGCGTTGCCTGGATGTTCGCCATGCGGCAGCCGCAGATGACGCGCCGCCTGGTGGTGATGAACTGTCCGCACCCGGCGGCGCTGCAGCAGGCGCTGCGCCGTAACCCGCGGCAGATGCTGCGCAGTTGGTACATCCTCTTCTTCCAGTTGCCGAAGCTGCCGGAGCTGGCGTTCCGGGCGCGGAACTATCGGGCGATCGAACGCGCCTTGCGCGGCTGGGCCTTGCGTCCCGGCAGCTTCAGCGACGAGGACATCCGTGCTTACAAGGAAGCCGCTGCACAGCCCGGCGCGCTCACGGCCGCGATCAACTGGTATCGCGCCGCCGCCCGCGAGTTCCGCCGCGAGCGCCCGCTGCCGCGCATCCAGGCGCCGACGCTGCTGATCTGGGCGACCGAGGACCGCGCCCTCGGCACCGAGTTGACCCGCGACATGGAGCGCTGGGTCAGCGACTTGCAGATCCGCTACATCCCGAAGACCAGCCACTGGGTGCAGCAGGAGCGGCCCGAACTCGTCAACCGCTATCTGCTGGAGTTCCTGCGCGATGGGCGCGAAGGCGCCGCTCGGCCTGTCTGACCACGCTCGTTCATTTCGGCGTTCGAAGGCATGATGGCATCGGGCGACGGGGCGCTCCGCAGCGGAGCGCTTGGCGAACTCAGCGCCGCGGCGGCAACGAGCGGGTTCTCGCCTCGATCGCGGCAGTCGCTCGGCCAGGTTGTATGC
>CALFMN010000131.1 GCA_937879875.1 uncultured Chloroflexota bacterium
CGCACCAGGCCACCCCGCACCCCTTCCTGCTGCTCTTCAGGTGCGCAAGGCGCCGCGGGGGCCATTAGCTCAGCTGGTTAGAGCGCGGTCCTGATAAGACCGAGGTCTCTGGTTCGAGTCCAGAATGGCCCACCTTCGCCGGCCCGCAGAGTCCGGCGTCGTACCACAGTATGCACCGCGCCCGCACGGGCGCTTCGGGGCCGTAGCTTAGCTGGGAGAGCGCCGCCTTTGCACGGCGGAGGTCAGGAGTTCGAATCTCCTCGGCTCCACCTGGCGGCCGGCGGAACGATCAGCGCCGCTGGCATAGCGGATACAGAAGATGCTTCACGGGGTCCGGCGACAGCTTGCCGGACCCCGTGCGCGCACACCCCTGCTCGCCGGCCAGCGCGATCTCAGCGTTCACCGTGGAGCGCTTGCAACGATCTGGTGAAAGCTCGCCCGCCACGGCGTGTGGCCGCCGCGGCCGCGTCGCCTTTGCTTCTACTGCCCCTTGCGCCGGTGCTATAATCCAGAGTGTGGATCACTGTCCCCTGTGCATGTTGACCGACGGACGGAGGGTTCACCGCCTCAGCGCATGTGGCCGCTTACCGGCCATGTCGCACCCGGCCTGATCGCCAGGTGAGGATTGAAATAGACCAACGAAGAACGAACGTCGTGTGAAGGAGTCCTGGATTGACCGACGAGGACCGCTTCCAGGACATGGAGTCGCTGCTCCAGGATGAAAGCCTTGACTTCCGGACGCTGCGCCGTGGAGACGTGGTCGAAGGCCGGGTCATGGGCTTGCTCCGCGACGGCGTGCTCGTGGACTTCGGCTCGAAGTCCGAGGGCATCATCCCGCCGAACGAGATGCACTCGCTCGGCGCTGAGCCCATGTCCCGGATCAAGGTCGGAGACACCGTCCTGGCCTACGTCCTCCAGCCGGAGACGCCGGAGGGTCAGGTGTTGCTTTCGCTCGACCGTGCCCGCGGCGAGCGGGGCTGGCGTGTGCTCCAGCAGCGGTTCGAAGAGGGCGAAAGCTTCGAGGCCGAAGTCACCGGCTACAACAAGGGCGGTCTGCTCGTCAACGTCGAGGGCGTAAACGCCTTCGTGCCGCTTTCGCAGGTCGTCGGCGTGCGGCCGGAGCACCCGGACGGCGAGGTCAGCGAAAACTCGCTCGCGGCGATGGCCGGCCGCCAGCTCCGTGTCAAAGTCATCGAGATCAACCGCCGCCGCAACCGCGTGATCCTCTCGGAGCGCGCGGCGATGCAGGAGTGGCGCAGCGCCCAGAAGGATCGCCTGCTCTCCGAGCTGCACGAGGGGGAGATCCGCCGCGGGCGCATCACCAGCGTGCGCAGCTTCGGCGTCTTCGTCGATCTCGGCGGCGCCGACGGTCTCGCGCATCTCTCCGAACTCTCCTGGGACCGCAACCGCTCGCCCGAAGAGATCTACCACGTGGGCGACGAGGTCGACGCCTTCGTGATGAAGGTCGACCCCGAAACGAAGAAGATCGCGCTCTCGCTGCGGCGGGCGCAGCCGGAGCGTTGGGAAGAGATCGCCGACCGCTACCGTCAGGGCGAGATGGTCGTCGGGCGCATCACCAAGCTTGTGACGTTCGGCGCCTTCGCCCGCATCGATGGCCCGGTCGAAGGGCTCGTGCACGTCTCGGAGCTGGTGGACCGCCGTATTACCCATCCCAAGGAAGTCGTCAAGGAGGGCGACATCCTGCCCCTGCGCATCGTGCGCATCGAGCGCGACCGGCACCGGCTCGGACTCAGCCTCAAGGCGGCACGCGACCAGGCTGAGGCCGAGGGCTGGGGCTTCGATTCCGAGGGCGGCGTGGACTATGTGCCGCCGGACGTGCTGGCCAGCGTCGGCCCGCGGCTCGGCGTCTCGCCGGAGCAGGCCGGTGTCCGCGCGGACGACGATGGCGGCGCCGCAGTTTCCGCGGAGGAAGCGCCGCACGAACCGCCGGGCGACAGCGCCGCTCCGGCCGCCAATGGCGGATCGGAGAGCGCCGGCCGCGAGACGCCGGCGGATAGCGCAGGAGTGACCCAGGACCGATAATAGAACCGCAACGCCGCCTCGCGCGGCAAAACGATAGGGACAACGGCGCGCCGCGACGGATGTCGCACAACGGAGACAGCAATGCCGGATAGATTTGACAAGTTCAGTGAGCGGGCACGCCGGGTCCTGACCCTCGCACAGGAAGAGGCGCAGCGCTTCAACCACAACTACATCGGCACCGAGCATTTGTTGCTCGGTCTGGTGCGCGAGGGGGAGGGGGTCGCTGCAAAAGTCCTCGCCAACCTCGGCGTCGAACTGAATAAGGTGCGCTCGGCGGTCGAGTTCATCATCGGCCGCGGCGACCGCGCCGTGCTCGGCGAGATCGGCCTCACACCGCGCGCCAAGAAGGTGATCGAGCTGGCCGTGGATGAGGCGCGGCGCCTGAACCATGGCTACATCGGCACCGAGCACTTACTGCTCGGCCTGGTGCGCGAAGGCGAAGGCATCGCCGCCGGCGTACTGGAATCGCTCGGCGTCAACCTCGAGCGCGTGCGCGCTGAGACGACGCGTATCCTCGCGCAGAGCCAGCCGCAGGGCGCACAGCCGCAGGGCGGCCGCACGCAGACCCGCACCCCCACCGTCGATCAGCTCGGCATGGATCTGACCGCGGCGGCGCGGGCCGGCAAGCTCGACCCTGTGATCGGCCGGGCCAAGGAGATTGAGCGGGTCATCCAGATCCTCTCGCGCCGGCAGAAGAACAACCCGGTGCTGATCGGCGAGCCGGGCGTCGGCAAGACGGCGATCGCCGAGGCGCTGGCGCACCGCATCGTCGCCGGCGAAGTGCCGGAGACGCTGCAAGGCAAGCGTCTGCTCACACTGGACATCGGCTCGCTGGTGGCCGGCACGAAGTACCGCGGCGAGTTCGAAGAGCGGCTGAAAAAGGTGATCGAGGAGATCAAGACCTCCGGCAACTGCGTGCTGTTCATCGACGAGTTGCACATGCTCGTCGGCGCGGGCGCGGCCGAGGGCGCCGTCGATGCGGCGAACATCCTCAAGCCGTCGCTGGCCCGCGGCGAGATGCAGTGCGTCGGCGCCACCACGCTGGACGAGTATCGCAAGCACATCGAACGCGATGCGGCGCTCGAACGACGCTTCCAGCCGATCGTCGTCGAGGAGCCGAGCGTCGAGGAGACGGTCGAGATCCTACGCGGCATTAAAGAACGCTACGAGGAGCACCACAAGCTGACGATCACCGACGAGGCGCTGAAGGCGGCCGCCGAGCTGGCCTCACGCTACGTCGCCGACCGCTTCCTGCCCGACAAGGCGATCGACCTGGTAGACGAGGCGGCCTCGCGCGTGCGCATCCGCAAGTCATCCACGCCGCCGTCGCTGAAAGAGGCGATGCGCGGGCTCGAAAGCCTGCGGCGCGAGAAGGACGCGGCGATCTCCTCGCAGCAGTACGAGTACGCGGCCGAACTGCGCGACCGCGAGGTCAAGCTGCAAGAGAAGATCGAGAAGATGGAGGAAGGCTGGGAGACCGAGCGCGACGACGATAAGCCCCAAGTCACCGAAGAGGACATCGCCGAGGTCGTCAGCATGTGGACGGGCATTCCGCTCGCCCGCATCGCCTCGGAAGAGTCGGCGCGGCTCCTGCAGATGGAGTCGGGCCTGCACTCGAAGGTCATCGGCCAGGACGAGGCGATCACGGCGATCGCCAAGTCCGTGCGCCGCGCCCGCGCCGGCCTCAAAGACCCGCGCCGCCCGATCGGCGTCTTCATGTTCCTCGGCCCCACCGGCGTCGGCAAGACGCTGCTGGCGCGGGCGCTGGCCGAGTTCATGTTCGGCACCGAGGATTCCATGATCAAACTCGATATGAGCGAGTTCATGGAGAAGCACACCGTCGCCCGCCTGGTTGGGGCGCCCCCCGGCTACATCGGCTACGACGACGGCGGCCAGCTCACCGATACCGTGCGGCGCAAGTCCTACTGCCTGATCCTGCTCGACGAGATCGAGAAGGCGCACCCCGACGTGTTCAACATGCTGCTCCAGATCTTCGACGAGGGGCACCTGACGGACGCCAAGGGCCGGCGTGTGGACTTCCGCAATACGATCATCATCATGACCAGCAACGTCGGCGCAGAGCTGATCCGGCGCAACTCGCAGCTCGGCTTCGTGCGCGAGGACGAGGTCAAGGACGCCGACGCCGCCTACACGCGAATGAAGGACAAAGTGCTGGGAGAGATGAAGAACGTCTTCCGGCCGGAGTTCCTCAACCGCATCGACGGCACCGTCGTCTTCCACGCGCTCAGCCGCAAGCACATCCGCCAGGTGGTGGACCTGTCGCTGCGCGATGTGGAGAAGCAGCTGATGACCAAGGGCGTGATGCTCGAAGTCACGGAGGCGGCAAAGGATTGGCTCGGCGAGAAGGGCTACGACCCCGTGTTTGGCGCCCGCCCGCTGCGGCGCGTGATCCAGAACGAGATCGAGGACAAGCTCTCCGAGGCGTTGTTGCAGGAGCGCTTCGCCACCGGCGACAAGATCGTGATCGACGCCGAGGAGGACAAGCTCGTCTTCAACGGCGTCTCCGAGCCGGCGCTGGCGTAGGCATATCCGGAGTGGTTATCGAGAGGGCGGGCCAACCCCCGCCCTCTCTTCTCGCCTGCAAATATGTGAGCCGTCGGAAACGGAGGCGCTAAACCCCCACTCCGCCTGGTCGCTATGCCAGCATACGAAGCAGTTCGTCCCGCGATGGGCAGGGAGGCACAAGCGCTTCCCGTGTGCAGGCTACTTCCCGGATGCGCTCGGCTACGCCTGGCCGAGCCATAACCTCCTGCGGCAACGCCAGCAGCGACGCGATCTCGATGGAGGCGCGGAAGATCTCCGCATCGTACAGCTTCGCCGTGTCAAGCGCGTCGCTCAGGTCGGCCGGCTGCGCCGCGGGTTGGCCGTGGATCGCGGCGTTGATCTGCGCCGTGCGCTTGCGATCGAAGGCCACGGTGTCCCGATACCAGGGCGTCACCCGGGTCTCGGTCATCGCATCGTGCGCGAGCGCGAGCGCCAGGGGGTCGACCAGGTGGCGTTGGATGACCTCCGCTGTGCCGAGCGCGTGCATGAGGCCGATGCTGATCCCGCGTCCGCTCACGGGGTTCGTGCACGCCCACGCATCGCCCACGCTGACGATTCCGGTCGCGATCGGGGCGCCGTCCACGACGAAGCGTCGGTAGCGGTCGGTGACGCCGCCCATGGCGAGCACGTCGCTGATCGGCTCCCCGTCCAGCCAGTGGGCGTGCAACGGGCAGGAGCGGACGAGAGCGGTCCACGGCGCGGGATCGCGCAGCGCCTTCAGCGCCGGGTCACCGGCCAGGATGAAGACGGTCACTGACCAGGTGCGCGAATCGCCCGGCAGTGTGAGCAGCGAGAACGAGTGATAGTTGGTCAGCACCCCTGCCCGGTAGGCTGGAATCTGGCCAGTGATGGAGCGGAAGAAGCGGGTGTAGTAGATGAAGCCGGACTCCTCGGCTTCCTCGATCGGTCGGTGCGCCCCGATCGCCTCCAGCCAGTCCGGCAGCTTCGAACGTCGCCCTGTCGCGTCCACGACGAGGTCCGCGGCAAATTCCTTCCCATTCATTGTGTGAACGCCGGCGATGTGCGGGATCCCGTCTGCCGCGGACGGCCCGGTCAACAACCCGGTGATCGCCGCGCCGCGCACGACAGGGAGAACCTTTTCGGCGGCGCTGGCGAAAGCGTACTCGATGATGGGCCGTCGGCCGGTGACCGTCGCGAACCGTTCATCGCCCGGGCGCGGCGCGCGATCGGCAATGGTTGGTGGCAGCAGCTTGATCGGGTCGAATGCGATGCCGCCAGCGCGGAGCAACGCCTCCTTCACCTCCGGCAAGCGGTCATCAAGGATCTGGCGCACGGCTGGGTGCAGAAAGTGCGGTTGCCGGAACTGCGCGACGCCGCGGCGCTCCCACGTATGCCAGGCGTCCGCCGGCGAGCACGGCATGGGCGCGCGGTCGTGTTCGAGCGCCGTGACGGTTTGGCCTTGCTGCGCCAGCATCATCGCCGTCGAAAGCCCAACGATACCACCACCCATAACCACGATCCTCGCCATCCCGAGACCCCTTTCCCGGACTCCATCGCTGCTCGCGACAGATGCCAATTCACTGCATCCGTGCACAAGGAATACGCGTGGGGCCAATCGGGTGGCTTCGCTGGCCCCGCCGGAAGGCTTGCGGGCAGACAAGTGCGAACGCACGGGCATTCTACCAATTCTTCATGAACCAGGCGGGATCTCGGCCCGTGGCTGGAGTGCAGCTACCCTCCACGCCCAGCCGGCCAGCGCGCGGCTGCGGGCGGGCGCGGCGCCCAGGGCATCGAGGAAGCGCTCGACGGCCTGCTGCTGGTCGGCCAGGGTGGCGTAGGTGCGGCCCTCCACCGCCCGCCGCACTTCCTCAAACACGCGCTCGGCCGGGTTCAGCTCTGGCGAGGTGGCCGGCTGGATCACCGTCGGCAGGCCTACGTCCCGCAGCGGCTGCCCGCGATGTCCCCCGCGCCGTCCCACACGATCCCCGGCAGCCCTGCCTGTTGCCAGACCGCAACGACGGGGGCGAGCGAGAGCGCCTTCATATTCATTTGCATTGTCCAGCGCCACCACAGCCGCCCAGCAAGCCCGTCGACGGCGAGCACGAGAGCGCGCCACTCGTAGCGCAATTGCAGCGGCTGGACCACCTTCACCCCCCGCAGTCCCCAGACCCGGCGGACCATGCCACGGAGGCCGACCCGCATCTCGTCCGCGACGGCGCAGCCGGGGGCCACCGCGATCCCCGCCGCGCTCAGCGCGTCGGCGAGCCCCCGTTTTTCCCGGCCTCCCGTACAGCGGCAGCACTCTTCGGCTTCGTTGGCCGCGGCACTTTGGGCCGCCCGCCCAGCCGCGCCAGCAGGCGGTCCATCCCTTTCAGCCGAGAGGTGACGCCGAACGCGGCAGCGACCCAGTCCACGGCCTCCTGGGCCACATGGATCGCCCCACTGGCGACCTGTGCCTGCAACGCGGTCTGCTGCCCGGCGGTGAGGAAGGCCGCGCGGCCTCTCCCGGCCCGCTGCGGTGCCCGTACGGCGGCGAGCCCGCCGGCACGATACCAGGCTCCCCAGCGCTGGCGGGCCCGTTCACCGACGCCGAGTCCCTGCGCCGTGGCGCGAATTCCCCGCCCCTCGCGGAGTTGCCACAGCGCCTGCCGCCGCCGCGCGACCTGCCGATTGCGCTCCCGCTGCAGCGCTTGCCGGAGCGCGGCGGCCGTGTCGGCCTCCTGCCAGGCGATCTGCAGTGGCCGTCCCCCTGCCATCGCCCTCCTCCCTCACGCTGGCGGGACCTGTAGTTTACGCCTTCTTCAGAGCGAATTGGTTTTAGATTCGGCTGCGCCCGAACCATGCATCAGGCTGACGGCAGTCGTATGACCGCCTCGCGGCCAGGAACCGTCGTGCTGCGCGACGGGGCCAGCCTTCCGATCAGGTACGCGGCGAGCCTGCGGAGGGGTAAGGGCGTTGTGGGATTGCGATCGCTTCGCCATGGCTTGAGCGCAGGACGGAGCAGATCGACACAGCTGCCGGCCGATCCGCCAGACAATCCACTCATCGGTGAAGCGGTGTGTTGCAACGGCCTTTTCGAGACGTGTGGCGGCGATAATAGATTGGTCCAGTGGGTGCGAAGCAGGCGGGCATCCTGCAAAGGCTTCACGCCTGCTATACTAGAACAAACGTGCGGTTGCACTTTTGCTGACGCCGGCACTGGCAGGTGCCTCGTTGAAGTGGGCGGGGGACGGGCATGGCCGAGGACAGGGACGGCTTGCTCCAGCACTACCGGCAAATGCGCGTGGAGCTGCTCGCTGCCATCGCCGGGCTCAGCGACGAGCTGCTGAGCGAGCGCTCGCTCGATGGCTGGTCCGTCAAGGATCACCTGGCGCACATCGCGCTGTGGGATGACCTCCGAGCCAGCGAGGTGGCACGCATCTCTGCCGGTCACGACTCCGCCTGGCGCATGACCGGCGAGCAGGATGCGGTCTACAACGCGCTGGCGCATGAACTTCGGCTGTCCCTGCCGCTCGACCAGGTGCGCTGGGAGCTGGCGGCCTCGCATCAGCGGCTGCTGGACGCGATCGCATCTGCGACCGAGCGCGGGCTGGAACTAGAGCTTTACGGCGAGGCGGGTCTGTGCAGCGTGCACGAGGCGCAGCATGTGGGCTGGATCAGGCGCTGGCGGACTGAACGACGCATCTAGCACGAGCAGCGTCAATTCAGGCGAGCGGCGATCGTCGGAGCGCCTGCCGGCCGCGACCTTCGCACGGCTGGGCCGGTGCAGAGCGGCTGTGGCGAACCTTGAAATGAGGACCGAAGCACATGGCACAGGCAAAGGCGTCTAAGAAAGACCGGACTCTGTTCGTCTGCCAGGAGTGCGGCGTCGAGTCGTTGCGCTGGCAAGGACGCTGCCCGGAGTGCAACGCCTGGAACACCTTCATCGAGCGCACCGTCAAGCCGGTGGCGCCCGGCCGGCCCTCATCGCGCAACGGCTCCGGCGCCGAGCCGGTCGAGGTTGCGCAGATCTCGGGCGACGCGCACCCGCGTCTGCCGCTCGGCATCGGCGAATTCGACCGCGTGCTGGGCGGCGGCGCCGTGCCCGGCTCACTCGTGCTGATCGGCGGCGACCCGGGCATCGGAAAATCCACGCTGCTCCTTCAGGTAACAGCGAATATTGCGGCGTCTGGCAAGAACGTGCTCTACATCTCCGGCGAGGAGTCGGCGCATCAGCTCAAGCTGCGCGCCGCGCGGCTGGGCGTGACGGGCGAGCGGCTGTTCCTGCTTACCGAGACGGACATCGACGAGGCGCTGGCCACCGCTGATCGAGTGCAGCCGGACCTGATCGTGGTGGACTCGATCCAGACTGCGTTCACGCCGGAGCTGCCCAACGCACCGGGCACCGTGGTGCAACTGCGCGAGGCGACGCTGCGCATCATGCGCTGGGCCAAACGTGGCCACGTGCCCGCCTTCATCGTCGGCCACGTCACCAAAGAGGGCGAGATCGCCGGGCCGCGGCTGCTCGAGCATCTGGTCGACGTGGTGCTCTACCTCGAAGGCGAGCGCTTCAGCAGCTACCGGCTGCTGCGCGGCGTGAAGAACCGCTTCGGCGCCACCAGCGAGGTCGGCGTGTTCGAGATGGCGGGCGATGGCCTGCGCGAGGTCGAGAATCCCTCCGAGATCTTCCTGGCCGAGCGGGCCGAGGGCGCGATTGGCAGCGTGATCGTGCCGGTGCTGGAAGGCACGCGGCCGATGCTCGTCGAAGTGCAGGCGCTGACCACGACCAGTTCGATGTCGATGCCGCGTCGCGCCGCGCACGGCATTGAGACGAACCGGCTGCTGCTGATCACGGCGGTGCTGTCGAAGCGCGTGCGTATGCAACTGCACAACCAGGACGTGATTGTGAACGTGGCCGGCGGCCTGCGCGTGCAGGAGCCGGCGGCCGACCTCGGCCTGGCGCTGGCGATCACGTCGAGCTTCAAGGACCTGCGTCTGCCCGGCGACCTGGTGGCGATCGGCGAAGTCGGGCTCAGCGGCGAACTGCGCTCCGTGGGTCATCTGGATCGGCGCCTTGCCGAGGCGGAAAAGCTCGGCTTCCACCACGCCGTGCTGCCCGCCGCCGCCCTGCGCCGTGGCCGCCCGCAAACCACGATGAAGCTGCATCCGGCCGCCACGCTGGTGGAAGGCGTCGAGAAGGCGCTGGCGCTGTAGGTGGTGGGGACGCGGTGCGTGGTTGGTCAGTGTACCGCGAATGTCTGACCGTCGTAGAGTGGTGGGGAGTCCGCGAGAGAGGCGCCCGTTATGGCAACCTTGCGAGTAGAGATTCAGGGGCGACCGCGTGAGATTACCCTTACCGCCTTCTTGATCGCTATTGACAATGTGCGACGCATCCTGGCGGACCTCGAGGAAGCTGTCTCGCCAACCAACTCCGCGGCGCTCGAATGGGTCGTGACCGATCTGCGAATGGGCAGCCTCGCGATCGCGCTGGAGTCGCAACAGACGGGTGACGACACAGACATCGCACCTATCGTTACCCGCGCGTTCGTTGATGGTATGGAGATCATCGAAAAGGAGGGTAGAACCCCTCCATATTTCTCCGAACATTCGATGCGTTGTGCACAGCGCGTGGTCAACCTCATAGGCAGGGATGGGACTACTGGCTTGGAGGTGGCCGACTTTGACCACGTGGCCCAACTCTCCGCTCAGGCGGCAGCGAGTGTTGGCCAACTTGTAAAGGTTCGCAGCAAGTCTTTCGGATCGGTAGAAGGTAGATTGGAGACGGTTTCGGTTCATCGTGGCTCGAAGTTCGTCGTTTATCACACTCGTACTGGGAAGGGGATCACCTGTACCCTTGCCGAGGATCGGCTGTTAGAGCAAGCAATCGCCGTACTTGGCAAACGTGCAATCGTTATAGGTACCGTTTATGCCAATGCTCGCGGAGAGCCGATGCGGATTCAAGTACAGAGCCTCCGGCATATCGTTGAAGACAGCGAGCTTCCGCGTATAGAAGATATTGGCGGTAGCGATCCCGGTTTGACTGGCGATCTGAGCACCGAGGAATACATCCGGAGTGTTCGCGGTGGCTGATCAGTATCGGAAGCCGTACTTGGATGCAGACGCAATCATCGCTTGGATCAAAGGAGAGTCGAGAAACGGTATTCCATGCAAACCCATAGTTGATCACATACTACGAGAAGCAGAGAGAGGTACCTTTCGCATAGGCATGTCAACATTGCTCATAGCGGAGGTTCACAAGCCCCGGCACTCGAGCTCGCTCAATCCTGTGCAAGACGACTATCTCATTCGCTTCTTTCAGAGATCATTCTTCGACGTGATTGAGGTAGACAGAGATATAGCCGAAAGTGCGAACCGATTCTGTAGGCAATTTGGCATATATCCCAATGATGCCATCCATCTAGCATCGGCTCTGAGGTTGGATTGCGACGTGCTACTATCGTGGGATCAGAGATTCACCCGGGTAGCGCATCCGGACATCCGCTGTGAGAATCCTCAGATACGCGGGCAGTTGCCGTTGCTGGAAGGCGAAAGCGAATAGCCACCGCGGTCTCAAGGAGCCTGCATCAGTTGGATCTGATTTCATGGCCGCTGTCTATTCGAGGCACATATGCTGTGCCTCACATGCGGAACGGCGTGGCTCTGCGTCTGACGGCGATGCTTTGTAAGATGCCGACCGCCACGAACATCGTCAGCAGCGAGCTGCCGCCCTGGCTGATGAAGGGCAGCGGAATGCCCGTTACCGGAAACAGCCGCACGTTCACGCCGATGTTGATGAAGGTCTGCACCACGATCATGATCACGATGCCCGTGGCGATGTAGCGGCCGAAGTCGTCGGGCGAGCGGCTGGCCGTGCGCAGCCCGCGGAACAGCAGCACCACAAAGAGAAAGAACAGCACCATCGCGCCGATGAAGCCCAGCTCTTCGCCCAGCACACTGAACACGTAGTCCGTGGTCTGCGTGCGCAGGTAGGCGAGCTGCGTCTGCGGCCCGTGGGTAAAACCCTTACCCCACAGACCGCCCGAGCCGATGCTTACTTCAGATTGCAGAATGTTGTAGCCGGCGCCCAGCGGGTCTTTGGCTGGATCGATGAAGCTTTGGAAGCGGTCCTTCTGATAGCCGGAGAGGCCGATCAGCACTGTGAACGGGATCGCCGCCACGCAGGCGCCCAGAAACGTCAGCAGATGCTTCATGCGGGCGCCGGCGACGTAGATCATGCCCAGCCAGACGGCGAGGAAGACGACCGCCGTGCCGAGGTCCGGCTCGATGAAGACCAGGCCCGCGGGCAGCGCAGCGAGGCCGAGCGTGATCAGGAAGCCGCGCGCCGTGCGCACGCGGCGGTGATCGTCGGCCAGATACTTCGCCAGAAACACGATCGTCACCAGCTTGGCCAGCTCGGAGGGCTGCAGTTGCAGCACCGGCGTGGGGAACCAACGCCGTGAGCCGAACTCTTTGTGTCCGATCACCAGCACCGCCATCAGCGCCAGCACAGAGATCGTGTACAGCGCCGGCGCGAGCGCGTCCCAGACGCGGTAATCGAGCTGCGTGAGCAGCAGCATCAGCAGCAGACCGAACGCGGCGAAGGCGGCCTGCTTCACGACAACGTGCGTGATCGCCGCGTGGCCGGAGCCGTAGCGCGCCAGCGAGCCGGAGTAGATCAGCGCCAGCCCGTAACCGACGAGCAGCAGGCAGGCGAGCAGCATCAGAAAGTCGAAGCGGCGCAGATCGCGAACCACGGCTTAGCCTCCCGCCGGTGTCGTGGATGCAGGCGTCGGGCTCGCTCCAGGGTTCGGATTGCCCTTCTTGTACTGGTTGAAGTAGTAGTCCCAGATCTTCTTTGCCGTGGGCGCAGCCGTGGCCGCGCCGCCGCCCTTGTCGTGGAAGACGACGAGTGCTACCTGCGGGTTGTCGTACGGCGCGAAGGAGATGAACCAGCCGTGTTCGTTGTAGGTGCCGTTCTGCAGCGGGTTCAGGTTCTCGGAGTCGCCCGTCGGCTTGGCGATCGCGGCGCCGAACTCGGCCGTGCCGGTCTTGCCGGCGATATGCTGGCCTGGCAGGAAGGCCGTGGCGGCGCTGCCGCCCTCGACCGCCATCGTCATGCCCTGGCGGATGATCGCTAAATTCGCGTCGCTGACGTCGAGGTGCTTGACGACCTGCTTCTGCGGCGGCACGACAACGTTGCCGCTGGCGTCGTCGACCTCGCGCACAAGGTGCGGCCGCAGCAGATCGCCGCCGTTGGCGATCGCCGCCGCCACGCGCACCATCTGGATCGGCGTCGCCGTGTCGTAGCCCTGGCCGATGCCCATGAAGTAGGTGTCGCCGATGTACCAGTGAGCCGGGCTGCCGTCCGCATTCTTCAGATTTTTCGCCGCCCAGGTCGTATCGGGGATCAGCCCCGAGACTTCGTTCGGCAGATCGATGCCGGTAGCCGTGTCGAGCCCAAACTCGCGCGCCCAGTAGGCGATGCGGTCGGCGGTGAGGCCCCTGGCGAGGCCGCCACCCGGCAGAAATGGACAGCCGCCTGACAGACAGTAGAAGTAAATGTCGGAGGACATGGCCAGGCCATGAAGGAAGTCGAGCTTGCCCAGGTCGGCCCAATCGTAGACATACGCGGGATTCGCCGGATCGCCGGTGACGTTGAAGGCGCCGTGGCTGATCAGCGTGGTATTGGTGGTGGCAATGCCCTCTTGCAGGGCACCGGAGCCGACGATCACTTTGAACGTACTGCCCGGCGGGTAGGCGTCCTGGATCGCGTGGTCGGTAAGCGGCTTGCCGGTGGCGTTCAGCAGCGCGTCGAAGTCCTTCTGCGAGATGCCGCTGGCGAACTTGCTCACGTCGTAGTTCGGCAACGAGGCGTAGGCCAGGATCTCGCCGGTGTGCACGTCCATCATGATCGCCACGCCGAGGTCAGAGCCGGTCTGGTTCAGCGACTGCTGCAAAATGTCGGTCACGTGCTGCTGCAGGTCGAGGTCGATCGACAGCACGAGGCTGTTGCCCGGCTTCGGCGGGTCTTCGCCGAGCTGCTGCAGCTCGCGGCCGGTGGCGTCGACCTCGATCTGCTGCTTGCCCGGCGTGCCGCGCAGCTGATCCTCGTAGGTGTATTCCAGCCCGGTTTGGCCGACCTTGTCGTCCTGCTGGTAGCCGCGCGCCTCGTAGTCGCTGAGATTGTCCGGGTTGATCGGGCCGACGTAGCCGTAGATATGCGACATCAGCACCGGGTCGCTGTACTGGCGCACCGTGTCGTAGCGAATGTCCACGCCGGGCAGGGTGTGGCGCAGCTCGGCCAGCGTCAGCACCGTGTTCTGGTTGAGCTGTTCCTTGATCGCCACCGGCGTGAACGGGTCGTTGCGCTTGAGCGAGTCGGCTACCTTCTGCTGGATCTGGTCGGGCGGCACGCCGATCACGTTGCTGAGCTGGAAATAGACGTCGTTCTCCTGGCCCTTCGGCAGGTCGGCCGGCACGATCACCGCGGTGTACGAGGCGACGTTGCGCACGAGCGGATTGTGGTTGCGGTCGTAGAGCAGGCCGCGCGGCGGCGGCACGGTCACCAGGCGCAGGCGGTTGCTCTCGGCCTTGAGCTGGTAGCGGCCGCCGCTCCAGATCTGGAAGCGCAGCAGTTGCAATGAGAGGGCGCAGAAGAGCAGCACCACGGCCAGCCGCACGACGATCAACCGCCGGCTGCTGGTCCTGCTCGCGTCTTCCTCCGTGTGTGTACGGCGCGGCTGCGAACGCCAGCGCCGTTCCCGGCTGAACAGTCCCATCGCTTCCCCACCCCACGTCTCGCCCGTTCGTTCGCTTCATTGGAGCTGCTGAGGAGCTGCCGACGCTAGATGCGCCGAAAGCTGCCCGCCCGCGCCCGCCGCCCGAACGCCAGCCGCAGCGGCCAGAACCACAGTACCGCGGTGATCAGATCGAGCGCCGCGGCGCGGGGCGCAACCAGCACGAGGTTCAGGGGCGGTCCCAGCCCTTCGCCGCCAGCAAGTGAAGCGCCCGCGTGGATGAACGTATACAGAATACTGCAAATCCCCGTGATGGCGATCGCCGCGAGGAAGCGGCCGCGCGCCGGGCTCGCCTCCACGACCGCCGCCAGCGCCGCCACCGGCAGCAGCGCCAGCAGCGAGGCGCCCAGCGGCTCGCCGCCGGCCAGGCCGATCACGAGGCCGGCGATGGGGATCAGCGCCATCGTCTCCTGCCGGCCGCGAATCACGCCCCAGCAGCAGAGCCAGATCACGATCAGATCGGGATGCACGCCGAAGAACGAGAACGAGGGCGCAGCGCCGATCTGCAACAGCGCGATGAGCAGCGTCAGCGGCACCGACGCGTACCAGATCACTGGCCCGCATCCACGCGCGACGGCACGAAGCTCGTCATCACCAGCACGTTCTCCAACGTCGTGGGCCGCACGGCCGGCTCGACCTCGATCTTCTCCTGCACGTCCAGCGGCTTGCCTTCGACTTTCGTTACGCGGCCGATCAGCAGTCCCTTGGGATAGTTGCCGCCGAGCCCCGAGCTGACCACCGTGTCGTCCGGCTTCACGTCGGTGCCCTCGGCCACGAACTGCAACTGCAGCTTGTGACCGAGCTGGCCGGTGATCGTGCCCATCGCCCGCGTCTCCTGCACCATGCCGTTCACGTCGCTGTCCGGGTCGGTGATCAGCCGCACCCAGGCGGAGCCGGCGAGGGCGCGATAGACGGTACCGATCAGGGCGCCGTCTTTGCCGACGACGACCATACCCGTGCGTACGCCGTCGTTCGTGCCCTTGTCGATCAGCACGGCGTCGCGCACGTTGCTCGGGTCGCGCGCGATCACGCTGGCGAGGGCGAAGTCCTGGTTGGGGAAGAGCTGCGTAGCTCCGTTCAGGTCGTTGACCTGCTGCTGCTGGGCCTGCTGCTCGCGCAACTGGTTGAGCTGCGTGCTGAGCCGCTGGTTCTCGTCGTGCAGATCCTGATTCTCTTTGCGCAGTGAGCCGTAGTCGCCCACGTTGGTGACGAAGTCGGCTACCGGCGCGGTTACGGCATGGATGCCGCCCGCGAGCGGATCGAGCACGCGGGCGGCCACGCTCACCACCGGATTCGCCGCGCCGACACGAGATAAACCCAGCGCCGCCAGCGCAAGCAACAGCATCGAGAGCGTCCAGGTGAGCGGCCGTGAGAGCGACATCAGGCCCGGCCCACACGGTGAGGCGCTGATCTGCGCCTCGCGGGTCCACCGAATTTCGGTAGGGGTCGTTCGTGAACGACCCCACATGACACATGATGCGCCAGCCGCGATCGACAGGGCAGCGCGTTTTCACTTGGCCGGGAAGGCACGTAAACCCTCCTCATCGCGGCGGCCTCCGCTGCGCCAGCCGCGCCTGCACCTTCGCCAGCATCGCCGTCTCTTCGAGCACGTCGCCCGTGCCGCGCACCACGCAGGTGAGCGGATCTTCCGCGACATAAACCGGGAAGCGCGTCTCCTGCGACAGGCGCCGGTCGAGGCCGCGCAGCAGGGCGCCGCCGCCGGCCAGCGCGATACCGTGCGCCATCAGGTCCGCGATCAGCTCGGGCGGCGTGATCTCGATCGTCGAGCGCACCGCGTCCACGATCGCGTTGATCGAGCCAGAGAGTGCGTCGCGGATCTCGACGCTGCTCACATCGACGGACTTGGGCAGGCCGGTGGCCAGGTCACGGCCGCGGATCTGCACCTGCACCTCGGGCTCAAGCGGGTAGGCGGAACCGGCTTGAACCTTGATGTCTTCGGCCGTGCGCTCGCCGATCAGCAGGTTATGCACCTGGCGGGCGTAGGCGATGATGTCCTGATCCATCTCGTCGCCCGCGGTGCGAATCGAGGTGCTGACGACGATGCCGCCCAGGGCGATCACCGCGACCTCCGTGGTGCCGCCGCCGATGTCGACGATCATGGTGCCGCTGGCCTCCATGATCGGCAAACCGGCGCCGATCGCCGCGGCCATCGGCTCCTCGATCAGATAGGCCGCGCGGGCGCCCGCGTTCAAGGCAGCATCATGCACGGCGCGCTTCTCGACCTCGGTCACGCCGCTGGGAATGCCGACGACCACGCGCGGGCGGGGGAAGCCGAAGCCGAAGCGCTCATGCACGGAGCGGATGAAGTGCTGCAGCATCTTCTCCGTGACCTCGAAGTCCGAGATCACGCCGTCCTTGAGCGGCCGCACGGCGACGATGTTGGCGGGCGTGCGGCCGACCATGCGCTTCGCCTCGGCGCCGATCGCCAGAATCCGCTTCGTGCCCCGGTCGATGGCCACGACCGACGGTTCGTCGATGACGATTCCTTTCCCCTTCACCATCACGAGCGTGTTTGCAGTACCCAGGTCGATGCCGACATCGTGCGAGAACAGCCCGAAGAGCGTCGACAGGGGGTTAAAAGCCAATGGCGTGCGACTCCCTTCGCCAGCCGCGCCAGAGCACGGCAAAGCCGGCCGCCGCGGCGCACGGCCTATCGAGTATATCGCAGCCGGATCGGCCGGAGAAGGCCGCACGAAACGGTCTGATTTTGTGCTTCGATCGAGTAATCAACTCAACCGAAGCGACAACTGGTCACGACCGGGCAATGGGGCGTGTCACTTTCAGCGCTGAGAGGCACCGCGGGCCGTCGCAATGCGTCGCTGGCTCAGGACAGCGCCTGCGCAAGCTCCCAGATATGACCGTCAGGATCTGTGAAGCTGGCCGTGCGCACACCCCATTCCCGATCCATCGGACCGTTGAGCAGGGTCACTCCGTGGCTCGCCAGCTCCGCACAGGCCGTATCTACGCCAACCACCCAGATCGTGAGCTGGAAGCTCGCCCCGGCCGCGCGACTGGCGACAACCGCAGGCGCGATCAACGCGTCGGCCGCGGGCAGCTTCAGCAGGTTGATGAGCAGGTTCTCAAACCTGAATACCGCGGAGTTTTCGTCTTCGTGGATGACAGGAAGGTTGAAAGTGTCCTGGTAAAACACCTTCGAGCGCTGCGGATCCGCTACGAACAAGGTAATGGCACCGATGCTGTCCAGCGACGCGCTCACTGCACCCCTCTTTCTGCTCCCCACATACATGGCCAAAGGCCGGTACTGTGTGTCACTTTCAGCGGTACGTGGTGGGGAATCCTCAGTGGCATGTGGCGTAGTGTCAGCTACTGCGCGAGCGGTCCAGACGTTCAGCGCCGGGCGCTTCCCCAGCTCACGTCTCGACGGCGCTGTGAGGAGTTGGGCAACAGCCCTGCGTCGCTCACGCAGACACCGCCTCGATGATGCACGCCGGACCCATCACCGGGACAATGCGCTTCAGGGCAAAGCCCGCGCTCGTGAGCAGGGTTCGGAACTCCGCGGCCGTGCGCTCGCGCCCGTTCGGCGTCCAGGTCAGCATGATGAGGTCGGCAAGGGTGCCGACCGTTGCCGTGGGCGAGGCCTCGACCCACTCAGGAAGGACCGGATCCAGAACGAGCAACGTCCCCTGGCCCGCCATGGCGGTACGGCAGGCGTGCAGGATAGCGAGACTGTGCTCGTCATCCCAATCATGCAAGACCAGTTTGAGCATGTAGGCATCGCCGCCCGAGGGGACCGCGTCGAAGAAGCTCCCGCCCACCAGGCTGGTCCGCTCGGCCAGCAGGGGAGCGCGGAGCGCCGGGTGCGGCTGAGCGACGACATGCGGGAGATCGAATAAGACGCCCCGCGCGCTCGGCGTCGCCTCCAGCACAGCCGTGAGCAGGGCACCGTTCCCCCCGCCGACATCGACGATCGTGCCGAAGGGGGAGAAGTCGTAGGCGGCGAGCAGCGCGGCCGTCATCACATTCGTCTCGGACGCCATCGATTCGTCGTGAATTGCACTCGCCTCGGCGTCTGCCGCGTACCACTCCCAGATGCTTTGCCCGTAGAGGTGGTCGAACGCCGGTTTGCCGGTCTGGACACTGTAGAGCAGGTCCCCGAAGACCTGATATTCCCGGTCGTGGTGGAACAAGATGTGGGCCCGCAGACCACCAGGGAGGCCGCGTTGCAGGCTCGCGCCCAGCGGCGTCAGCCCGAAGCGCTGCGCCTCGTCCATGACCAGCAACCCGGCGGCCGCGAGCGCGCGGAGGAGCCGAAAGAGCGCTGCCGGATGGGTGCCAGTCACCTGGGCGAGGTCCACACTCGCCCGCGGGCCGTCAGCGAGCAAGTCGGGGATGCCGAGCTTGGTCGCGACGAGCGTGGCCTGAGAGAGGCGAGAGCCTTCCCACCAGGTGCGGAACAGAGCCGTGGCTGCCGGGAGGTCTGCTTTGACACGCGGTTCGACGGTCATGCTGGCCCTCTTCTCTTTGCCGAGCGTCGTGTGCCGACAGCACCCACCGGAAGCGAGTGTGCCGGCGTGCGCGGTTCGCGCTGGACGATACTACGGCAGCGTCGTCTGCAGCCATAACCAGCCGCTTGCGTCGGATGCAGCAAGCACTGAGCAGCGTTCAATTCACTCTGCAGAGGGTTCCTTCCGGGAAGTAGACCTTCCATCTTAATGCACCGCCGTGATCGGGCGTTCTCGGCAGTGCGCCATGTACCGCTGAAGATATCCGATCAGGCAGCTTTGAAGTGGCGAAGGGGCTACAGACCTTACTCCGGCAGCGATCCCGATTGCAGCACCTGCGCGAGTTGCTGCGTGTCGATCGTGCGGATGCCGTACTGCTGCGCCTTTTGCAGCTTGGAGCCGGGCTTCTCGCCCACGACCAGGACGAACGTCTTGCGCGTCACGCTCTGGCCGACCGTTGCGCCGAGCTGTTCGAGCCGCTGCTCGGCCTCCGCCTGCGTCATGCCGAGGCCGTCCAATGTGCCGGTGATCACCCACTGCGTGCCACTCAGCGGACCTGCGACTCGCTCGCGCGGTGCCTCCGCCAGGCGCACGCCGGCCGCGCGCAGCTTCTCGACGACGGCGCGATTCTGCTCGTCCTGGAAGAACTCCTCGATGCTCTGAGCGATGCGCGGACCCACGCCGGGCACCGCGGTCAGCTCGGCCTCGGCCGCGGCGGAGATGGCGTCGATCGTGCCGAAGTGCGCCGCGATCAGCTTCGCGTTCTCCTCGCCGACGTGGCGGATGCCGAGCGCGAACAACACCGCGCCGAAGGGCCGCTGCTTGCTCGCCTCGATCTGGTCCAGCACGTTCTGGGCGCTCTTCTCGCCCATGCGTTCGAGCGCCACAAGCGGCTCTTTTTGCAGGCTGTACAGATCGCCGGGGTCGGAGACGAGGCCGGCGTTCAGCAGCGCCTGCGCCAGCGCCTCGCCGATGCCCTGGATGTCCATCGCCGCGCGGCTGACGAAGTGCGTGAGCAGGCGGAACGACTGCGCCGGGCAGGCGCGGTTGGGGCAGTAGACCATCGCCTCGCCCTCGGGCCGCGCCACCGGCGTGCCGCAGACGGGGCAGGTTTCGGGCATCGACCAGGGCTGCTCCTCGCCGGTGCGCTTCGAGACGACCGGGCCGACCACCTGCGGGATCACCTCGCCGGCGCGGTGCACGATCACCGTATCGCCGATGCGGATATCCTTGCGGCGGATGTCCTCTTCGTTGTGCAGTGTGGCGAGGCCGACGGTGACGCCGCCGATCTGCACCGGCTCTAAGATCGCGTAGGGGTTGAGCGTGCCCGTGCGGCCCACGTTGAGGCCGATGTCGAGCAGCTTCGTCGTCGCCTCCGCGGCGGGATACTTGAAGGCGATCGCCCAGCGCGGGTCGCGGCCGACGAAGCCGAGCCGCCGCTGTACTTCGAGGCTGTTGACCTTGATCACGATGCCGTCGATGTCGTAGTCGAGCGTCTCGCGCTTCGGCCCCCACTCTTCGATGAAGGCGATCGCCCCATCGATGTCGGGCACCAGGCGGATATGGGGATTGGTGCGGAAGCCGAGCCGTTTGAACAGCTCCAACGCCTGCCACTGGGTCGCCGGCGGCTCCGCGCCCTCCACCCAGCCGAGCTGGTAGATGAAGGTGCTGAGCGGGCGCGAGGCGGTGATCTTCGGATCGAGCTGGCGCACCGAGCCGGCGGCCGCGTTGCGCGGGTTGGCGAACAGTCGTTCCTCCGCCGCGCCGCGCTGGTCGTTCAGCCGCTCAAAGCCGCTGCGCGTCATGTACGCTTCGCCGCGCGCTTCGAAGCGCGGCGGGCCGTCCGGCACGCGCCGCGGCACGCTGCGGATCGTCCTGAGGTTGACGGTGATGTTCTCGCCCTGCACGCCGTTGCCGCGCGTGGCGCCCTGCACCAGCTCGCCGTTTTCGTAGACCAGCGCGACCGCGAGGCCGTCGATCTTGAGCTCGCAGACCAGCTCAAGCGGCGTTTCGTCGGCCCGCTCGCAGGCGCGGCGATACCAGGCGCGCAGCTCGTCGGTGCTGAAGGCGTTGCCGAGGCTGAGCATCGGTACGCGGTGCACGACGGTGGCGAAATTGGCCGACGGCTGGCCGCTGACGCGCTGCGTGGGCGAATCGGGCGTGATCAAATCCGGGAAGCGGGCTTCGATCTCCCGTAGCTCGCGCAGCCAGGCGTCGTACTGCGCGTCGCTGACATCGGGATCGTCGAGCACGAAGTAGCGGTAGTTGGCGTTGGCGAGCAGCGCCCGCAGCTCTTCGACGCGCTGTTTCGCCGCCTGGTAGTCGCGCTCTTCGCTGGTCATGCCGGCAGTATACGATCAGGTGTTCTGTAATTCAATAACAACAGGCGGCACGCGCATGGGGCAGCCGGGCGGGGCACCTAACCCTGCTTTGCCTTGCGGCAAAGCTGTCCCTTCCCGACACAGGAAGGGTGGGGTTGGAGGAGACCCGATCGGGTGGGAGACCAGGCCGCCGTGGTTCCACAAGGACACCGCTGCCTCGCCGCCGTCCGGCGCCGCTCGGAGCGCTCCAGAAGTCCCTTTCCCGTTTCGGGAAGGGACAGACGCCGTTAGGCGTCAGGGTTAGGTGCCCCGCGTAGCCGTCGATCACCGGGCACCCTCAACCCGCTGTGATACACTTTTCGGGCCGAGGTGCAGTGTTGGGTTCGGGCATCGTCGTCGTCGATCACGGGGCAGGCAATTTGCGCAGCGTGTTGCGTGCGATCGAGCGTGTGGGCTACCGGCCGCTGCTCTCGACGCGGCCCGAAGACGTGCTGGCCGCCGACGCGCTGATTCTGCCGGGCCAGGGCGCCGCGGCCGATACGATGCGTCACCTGCGCGACGGTGGTCTGGTCGAGCCGGTCAAGCAGTATATCTCCAGCGGGCGGCCCTTTCTCGGCGTCTGCATCGGGCTGCAAACGCTGATGACGCTCTCCGAGGAGCACGGCGAGCAGGCCTGTCTCGACGTGGTGCCGGGACGGGTGCGGCGGCTGCGCGGCGGCGACGGCCTCAAGATCCCGCATATGGGCTGGAACACGGTACGCCAGGCGCGGCCGCATCCGATCTTCCGCGGCATTCCCGACCAGTCGTACTTCTATTTCGTGCACTCGTTTGTGGTCGAGCCGGATGACGCTTCGGTCACGCTCGGCGTGACCGAATACGGCGAGCCGTTCGCCGCGATGATCGCGCGCGACAACATCGTCGCCACGCAGTTCCACCCGGAGAAGAGCGGTGCGCACGGATTGCAGATCTACACCAACTTTCTGAGCGAGGCGCTGGCCGGGGGCGCGAAGTAGTGGAACTGATCCCCGCGATCGACATCCGCGGTGGCCGCTGCGTGCGCCTTGTGCAGGGCGACTACGCGCGCGAAACCATCTACGACGCCGATCCGCTCGCCGTCGCGCGGCGCTGGGTCGAGGGCGGCGCCACGCGGCTGCACGTCGTCGATCTCGACGGCGCCCGCGACGGCGGCCCGCGCAACCGCGAGCTGATCGAGCGCATCGCCGCCGGCGTGGCCGTGCCGGTGCAGGTGGGCGGAGGCATTCGCACGGCCGAGGACGCACGACGCTACTGCGCCGCCGGCCTGGCCCGCGTGATCCTGGGCACGTCCGCGGTCGAAGACCGGGCGCTGGTGCGGGAGCTTGTCGCCGCGCTGGGCGAGGCGCTGGTCGTCGGCATCGACGCGCGCGACGGCGTCGTGCGCACGCGCGGCTGGATTGAGAGCGCAGGCGTGGCGGCGCTCGATCTGGCGCGCGAGCTGCGCGAACTGGGCGTCGGCCGCTTTGTCTACACAGACATCGGCGTGGACGGCATGTTGCAGGGACCGAACCTGGCGGCGCTGCGGCAGTTCATCGCCGCGGCGGGCTGCCCGGTGATCGCCTCAGGCGGCGTCACGCGCATCTCCGACCTGCCGGCCATCGCCGCGACCGGCGCTGAGGCTGTGATCGTCGGCAAGGCGCTGTACTCCGGCGATCTGCAGCTTTCCGAGGCGCTGGCGGCGCTGCGGCCGGCCGATGCTTGGGCCCAGTCGCACCACACGCCCATAGCCACGCTGGGCCGGCGTAGCCGGCCGAGATGACCGCACGGCGGCCGGGGAGCGGCGCCGCGCGGCAGCCAGCGCTCCGCACTCACCAGATTCGGGCATATTTCATGCTGACCAAGCGCATCATCCCCTGTTTTGACGTGAACCGCGGCCGGGTGGTCAAAGGCGTCTCGTTTGTCGAGCTGCGCGACGCCGGCGACCCGGTCGAGCTGGCCCGCGCCTACGATGCGGCCGGCGCCGATGAGTTGGTCTTTCTCGATATCACCGCCTCCAGCGACGACCGCACGACGGTGTACGAGATGGTCGAGCGCACCTGCGCGCAAGTGTTCATCCCATTCACCGTGGGCGGCGGCGTGCGCTCAGACCAGGACGTGCGCGTGCTGCTGGAGCTGGGCGCGGACAAGATCTCCATGAACACGGCGGCCGTAAACGACCCCGGTCTGATCGCCCGCAGCGCCGAGCGCTTCGGCTCGCAGGCGATCGTGGTCGCGATCGACGCGAAGCAGGTTGGCCCCGACCAGTGGGAGGTCTACACCCACGGCGGCCGCTCGCCGACCGGCAAGGATGCGGTCGCGTGGGCGAGAGAGGCGGTGCGGCTCGGCGCCGGCGAGCTGCTGGTGACGAGCATGGACCAGGACGGCCATCAGCGCGGCTACGACGTGGCCCAGCTACGCGCCATCTCCGAAGCGGTCACGGTTCCCGTGATCGCCAGCGGCGGCGCCGGCGGCCCGCAGCATATGTACGAGGCGCTGACCGCGGGCAAGGCCGACGCCGTGCTGGCGGCCAGCATCTTTCACTTCGGCACGTACAGCATCGAGCAGGTGAAGCGCGAGCTGGCGCGGCGCGGTCTGCCGATGCGCCTGCCCGAACAGCAAGCAACAGGAGCAAACGCGTGAGCGAGACGGTTGCGGCAACCAGCGCGGCGGAGTTGCAGTTTAAAGACAACGGCCTGCTGCCGGCCGTCATTCAGGACGCGAGCACGAACGACGTGCTGATGATCGGCTACATGAACCCGGAGTCGGCGCAAAAGACGCTGGAGACGGGGACAGTATGGTTCTGGAGCCGCAGCCGCAAGGAGCTGTGGCACAAGGGCGACACGTCCGGCAACTTCTTCTATGTGCGCGAAGTGCGCACCGACTGCGACAGCGACTGTCTGCTCGTCAAAGTCGACCCGGTCGGCCCAGCCTGCCACACCGGCGCGGCGAGCTGCTTCTTCAACACGATGCCGGCGGCGGCAGGCACGCGGCCCCCATCCCCCGGCCCCTTCCCCCAA
>CALFMN010000132.1 GCA_937879875.1 uncultured Chloroflexota bacterium
ACGTCAAGCGCCGTCACGCCGCGCTTGGTGAGAAACGGTCACTGTAATACTAGAACGACTCGGACAGATCGGCCGTGCGGCTCACTCTACGTGATCAGGGCAATGGGCGGAACCCACCACCCGTCAAGAAGCGTCGTCTGCTCACACGCGCGAACGTTGACGCGCCGGGCCAGCCCATGCGATCATCGGTTTATGCAAGACCGCTCAAGCAAGAAACGCCCTCGTGACTTAAACCAGCTAGCGGCCAGTCTTGTCACTGCCGCTACCGCCGATGAGTCGGCAGACTTAGCAAAGCCGGTGAAGAATCCCCATGCCGCTGCACTCGGACGGCTGGGCGGTAAGAGGGGTGGGTCAGCACGGGCAGCGAAATTGACTGCGGAACAGCGGCGGGAGATCGCCAAGCGTGCCGCAGCGAAACGCTGGGCCGCGCATGATACACTGACAAAAGAAGAGAGCCCCGAAGCGGAGCCCTCTTCTACGCGGCAACAACCGCAACGGGTAGGTTCGATCGCCCCGTTGCAATGTCGGCCTCCGGGCGGCGGGGTTCCCTGTCCCCCTCCTACAGCGGACCTCCGGGTTTCCCGCCGCCCTATCTCCTCATCAAGCCTCTCGGCTGGAGTCGGCCCATTCAAGGCGATCTAACCCAATAGGGGCCACCCGCTGGATCACGCTAGGCTGTGGCTCGTCTTCCGGTTCCTCGACATCCTCGGCCGTGATCTCTAGCAGTTTGATCAGCTTGGTGAAGTCGCGCCGCGACATTGGTCCACCGCTCAGGGCAATGTGAGCGGTCTTCCCGCCGGTCAGAATGAAGCGAAGCACAGTCCCGGCCGGCTGGCCACCGCTCTCGCTGTCCCGTCCCTTCGGCCGGTCTGTCCCGTCATTGCTGCTGGCAAACATGCTGTCCCCCTCGTCCGGAGAGTCGCCTGAACTCTCAGCGCCGAGTTTAGCATGCCGAAGGGATGCGCGATAATTGGTGATCAGGCGGGACGCGCCCTCTGGTGAAAACCGCCGATCCCGTTCCAGGTGGTAACGGATCGTGTCGTCGTCGGCCTCACGTTTCGTCCGGTACAACTCGTCAAAGAGTGCCGGAGATAGCGCGGCAGCCTGAAGCGCGGTCAGATGCTCAGTAGTGTGGGGCGGGCTCATGGCGATGGTGAGCCCACGCTCGGTGAGCCGAATGTTGCCTTCCTTGTCTACTTCGGCCATGCCGTATTGCTTCATCGCCGCAAAACGCGATTTTACCGGCCCGCTAACCGTGTTGAAGCCAACAATTTTTGCAGCGACTTTCAGCGGAACATTCGTGCGCCGGTGCTTCTCGTAGAAGAGTTTGGCGTACTCCACCGCCTGCTGAAGATCGATGCCGGGATAATTCGGACTGCGCTCCCTTACCGATGCTGTAACCATACCCACCCTCCCTATGCTGGCATCGTATAGGCCAACGAATCACGGAGTCAAGCGTTTGCGTCAGAATTGATCACGGGAGAACATGATCTCCGCCAGCTACCAGCATAACAAGGCCCGTGATTTCCGGCTAATTACTTGACAATGCCTGTCAGCTCAAGCATAATGGTCAATATGAACAGACTGACGACCGCTCACCGCGCCCGCATCGTCGCCGCTCTTGTCGAGGGCGACAGCCGCCGTGCGACCGCCCGCGTGTGCGACGTGTCGAAGAACACGGTGATGAAGCTGCTGGTCGATCTCGGTGAGGCGTGCGTCGCCTATCAGGACGCCACGCTGCGCAACCTGCCATGCCGCCGCATCCAGTGCGATGAAATCTGGGCGTTCTGCCACGCGAAGGCCAAGAACGTCGCGCCGGAACATGAGGGCGTGTTCGGCTACGGCGACGTGTGGACATGGACGGCGATCGATGCTGATACCAAACTGGTACCGTCATGGTTGGTGGGGCTGCGCAATGGCGCGTGCGCCGTCGCCTTCATTGAGGATCTGGCGAGCCGGCTCTCGCATCGGGTGCAGCTCAGTACCGACGGCCACAGGCCGTATCTGGAAGCCGTCGAAGGCGCGTTCGGCAGCGCGATCGACTACGCACAGGTGATCAAGCTGTACGAGCCTGAGCCGGGCGCAGAGACGCGCTACAGCCCGGCGCAGTGCATCGGCATTGAGAAGCGCGTGATTCAGGGCCAGCCCGACGAAGCGCATATCTCGACCAGCTACGTCGAGCGCCAGAACCTCACCATGCGCATGTCGATGCGGCGCTTCACCCGGTTGACGAACGCCTTCAGCAAGAAGGTGGAGAACCTTGAGGCCGCCGTCGCGCTGCACTACATGTGGTACAACTTCGGGCGCAAGCACCAATCGCTTCAGGGCCGCACCCCGGCGATGGCCGCGGGCGTGGCGTCCCGCGTCTGGACGGTCGAGGAAATCGCCGCGTTGCTTGATAAACCAAAGTGACCCACTACCCGGCGCAGGCTCAGGCGGGCTGCCGGCCCTCCAGCAGGGCGATCGCCTCGGCGAAATCCTCGGCGGCCGCGTCCAGCTCCGTACGCGGCACCTCGGCGGGCAACGCCGCGCGGTAGGCATCCAGACGATCGCAGGCGGCGCGGATCGCGGCGAGCAGCGCCGCGGAGTCACCGGTCTGCGCATCGGGCACGCAGATGGCGGCCTCGCTCAGCGCCTCGCGCAGCGGCGCGGTCGAAACGGCCAGCGCGGCCGGCGTGGCGCCAAGCACGAAGTGCCGGTAGCGGCCCCAGGCGTGGTTGCCCGCATCGAACGCGGCGATGGCGTCTGCCAGCAGCTCGACTGAGAGACGGGGCTGTTCGCTCATGTCCGCATTGTACCGGCGTCGGAGGGCGCCGGAGCCGCGCTCAGCGCTCCTGCAAGCTGCAGCTACGCCCGGCCACCTGGCAGTAGGTGAAGTCGCTCTTGATGCGCTCATTGAAGTAGGCGCCGTGCGAGGGCGCCTTCAGCAAGCCGTGATACACCTGCCGCGGCACGCGCAGATAGCGGTAGATGCGGCCGTTCTTGAACTCGACCTCGAGCACGCCGCCGTCCGGCTGGTAGCTGACGGACTTGAGACTTTCCGGGGAGACCTGCTTCCTTCGCATAACCGCTTGCTCCGCGCGGCCGCCGCATGCCGGCGCCGCTCGCTCGTATTGCGCCCTGCCGATGCTTTGCCGATGTTTCTACGATCTATTTTCGGCAAACACGGCCGTTGTTGCATACGTCGCCGGCAGCACACGGGCAGTAATTCGCGCGGGCGACGCCGCGGCGCCGGGAGGCTCAGCTCAGCGGCACCACCTGGCCGGCTTCCACCCATGCGTACTCGAACGCCGCCAGACCGCCGAGCGCGACGATCGCCCCCGCGACCAGTATCGCGACCGGGGCGCCGGCCGCCACGAACAGCAGCGCCGTCAGCAGCGGCAGCACGGCGCCGCAGAGCATCGCCCCGAGCCAGAACCAGGCGCGAAAGCGGCCCCAGGCCAGCTCGTGCGCGGCGCGGGCGGCATCGGCGGTGGCGTGGCGGCTGACGACCTCCGTCAGTGCGAGCAGGCCGGTTGCCAGCGTGCCCACGGCCAGCGCCCGCGCAAGCGGCAGCAGCACGCCGCGGCCTTCGCCGCCCACCACGGCGGCGATGAGCAGCAGCGCCGAGCCGCCTGCCACCGCCGCAGCGATCAGGTGCGGCAGGAAGAGCGTGCTCTGCCAGAGGTCGCGGCCCTCCGCCTGCCCGAAGAGGAAGCCCGTGTAGCCGGCAGCAGCAACCGCGCTCAGCCCGCTCAGCCACCAGAATACGGGCAGCGCGGCGCCGGCGCCGGCCAGATTCAGCAGCAGCCAGAGCGACGCGGCGCCGCCGAAGGCGATCAGACACCAGGCGCCGCGCACCAGCCACGAGCGCGGATTGGGCTTGAGCAGGATGTAGAGGAAGCGCTCGGGCCGCTTCAGATCCCAGACCAGCAGCGCGCTCGTGAGCGCGGTGAAGACGACGGCCAGCCCCGGCGCCGCGCCGTCCAGCAGCCAGGAGCGCGGCAGCAGCCCGAAGGCCAGCAGAAACGCCGCCACCAGCGCCGCCCCCGCGCCCACGCCCTTCGTCCAGAGATACGCCGCGACCTTCCAGCCCCACGGCTTCGCGTGCGTCACGTCGTAGACCTTGCGGCCGACGGCCCCCTCCCTTGATCCCTCCCCCAAGGCGTTGGGGGAGGGTCCGAGTGGAATCGAGGGGTTGGGCATGGGTTGGATGGGAATCGGGGCGCCGGGCGGGCGCTCGGACCAGAGATAGGCGCCGTCGTCGCGCAGGGCGCCGGGCTGCAGGGCGATCTCGTCGACGCCGACGTAGAACAGCTTGGGCCGCGTGCCCTGCTCCGGCTTGCGCACGGCGACCTTCTGCCGGCCGACGATCTGCGCGATGCGGCTCTCCGGGTCGTCCAGATCGCCGGGGATGATCGCGTTCACCGGGCAAACGACCACGCAGGCGGGTTCCAGTCCGCGTTCGGTGCGGTGGGCGCAGTAGTTGCACTTGGCCGCCGTGTGCGTGTTCGGGTCGAGGTAGATCGCGTCGTAGGGGCAGGCCTGCATGCAGGCCTTGCAGCCGATGCAGCGGCTGTTGTCGAAGTCGACGATGCCATCGGCTCGGCGGTACAGTGCCCGCGTGGGGCAGATCGTGGTGCAGGGCGCGTTGTCGCACTGATTGCAGCGCAGCACGGCGAAGTGGCGCGACGTGTCGGGAAAGCGGCCGCGCTCGACGTACTGCACCCAGGTGCGAAACACGCCGACGGGGACATTGTGTTCGGCCTTGCAGGCCACCGTGCAGGCGTGGCAGCCGATGCAGCGGGTCTGGTCGATCACGAAGCCGTAGCGCACGGTGCGCCTCCGTGGCGGGTGCCCTTGAGCATACGCGATGGCGCGCGGAAGCGATAGATTTGCATAGATTCTCGTCGGGGTCTTTTGATTCCCGGATGCGCGCGGCGCGGCCATCGGCCCTCATCCTCTCGTCTCTCCTTCCCCCAATCCTGGAGGGAAGGAGACGATCGGGCGTAGTGCGCTCCGCAGCCGGAACGGTTAACCGGACGCTGCTCCGCTACATTGATGCCTATGGGGCGCATGGCATGCGCCCCTACAATATCGTGCCGCGGCGAGCCGTTGCATGGGAAGTCTCCGACGGTTGCGGTCCGGCTGCAAGGCCGCGCCCCGCATCCGCGAATCAAAAGACCCTGAGATTCGTGTGCCGGCGTCCCCTCTCCAAAGGCTCTGGAAGCGGCCGGCGACACGCGGCTGCACGAGGAGATGACGTCATGCCTGCACCTCAGCTCCCGGCGATCGTGACGCTCGCGCAGCGGCTGGCGGCGGACCGCGGGCCGGACGGCCCCGTCTTCTCGCTGAGCAGCGCCGACCTGAATCTGAACCTGCTGCGCTTCGACGCCGGCCGCGGTGTTCCAGCGCACGTCAACGCCGAGGTTGATGTGCTGCTGGTGGGCGTCGCCGGCGAGGGCGTGCTGGAGATCGACGGCGTCGCGCGGCCGTTCGGCGCGGGCCAGCTTTGCCTCGTGCCGCCGGGCGCGCGCCGGGCGATCCGCAGCGCCGGCGGACCCTTCGCCTACCTCACCTGCCACCGCCGCCGCGGCGGATTGATGCCGGCATAAGCGAAGCCCCGCTGTTTCGCCTCACAAAGCCGCGATCCAGCAAGCCGTCACCGCAACACGGTTAGCCGCACCAGCCCCGGAACGCCCTGCCCACGATCGCCCCTCTCCCAGGATTGGGAGAGGGGAAGGGGGTGAGGGCCGACGGCCCGATCCGCTATACTCCCCCTCGAACCCTATTCCATCACATTCCAAACCGTACGGTGCCCGCCAATGACCTCGCCCTACACCCGCACCGAGCTTGTCTGGGCCGGCAAGCGCACCCAGGTGGACCGCATCGCCCTGCCGTTTCAGCGCGTGGAGACGGTGAACGCCCCGCGCGGCGGCGACCTGTTCACGGCGCTGGCGGGCGGCGACGGCCCGCGCAACAAGCTGATCTGGGGCGACAACAAGCTGGTGATGGCCTCGCTGCTGCAGGGCGACGCGGCCGCGGGCATCGAGCCGCTGGCCGGCACGATCGACCTGATCTACATCGACCCGCCCTTCGACACCGGCGCCGACTTCAGCTTCCGCACGCAGATCGGCGACGAGGAGGTGCCCAAAGAACCGAGTATCTTAGAGCAAATGGCCTATCGAGACACTTGGGGTGGAAAAACAGATTCATATCTGCAGATGCTCTATGAGCGGCTCATATTGATGCGAGATCTGCTTACGAATAGTGGCAGCATTTTTCTGCACGTCGGCTCGAACATCTCTCACTTTGTCCGTGGTCTGATGGATATGGTCTTTGGCCCGGAATGTTACATCAACCAGATCGTATGGAAGCGACAGACAGCACATAGCGATATCGGCCAGGGTTCAAAACATCTCGGTCGCGTACATGACGTTATCTTATTG
>CALFMN010000133.1 GCA_937879875.1 uncultured Chloroflexota bacterium
CCCCAACCCTCCCCCATCTCGTTCAACATCATGGGCGGGGGGCGGGGGTCTTCCGGGCGATGAGGGCGAGATCTGGATCGCCGGCGAGGCGCTCTTTTTCGCCGGCCGCCGCGAAACCTGGAGCGTGCCGCTCAACTGGCTTGCCGATCCCGAGACTGACCTCGCCGGCGTCACCGAGATCCGCCTGCGCACCGCCGACCGCGGCCACGCGATCACACTGGCCCTCGCCGGCGGTGTGGAGGAGGAGCGAGCGCTGGCGTCGGCGATCAAGGATGCGCGCACGACAACGCCAGCGGAACACGACCGCCGCGCCCTGGCCGATCTGACGGCGCTGCTCGCGCCGGCGCTGGCCGAGCTTGGCCGCCTGGTTCCCCAGGGCGAGCCCGGCGTCGCGCCGCTCGATCCGGAATATGCCGGGCAGGCGCTGGCGCTGGCCGCGCGGCTGCGGGCCGCGTGGCTGCCGTACTGGGGCACGCCCGCCACCCGGCTGCGCGATGCGACGCTTGGCGCACTGATGGCGACCGGCGTGGCCGCGCGCGCCGCCGGCGACCCCGCCTCGCTCGACCGCGCCGAGCAGGCCATCCAGCGCTGGCGCAACGCCTGCGACGATCTGCAACAGTGGTGTGGCCTGCCGGACGGGGCGCTGCCCGCGGCCCGTTGGCCGGTACGCGAATGCTTTCGTGCTGCCCCGTACGTGACCCCACCGCCGCCGGCGACCGCCGAGCCGGCCTATGAGCCGCCCACGCCTGCGGTGCCGCCGGCAGCGCCTGTGCAACCGCCGCCGATGGCCGCGTCGCCGCGCCCGGCACCCGCGGCTGAGCCGGAGCGCCCCGCCCCGCCTCCTCCGGAGCCCGCTCGCAGCCAGGCGCCGCAGCCCGAGGCGCCGCCGATACCGCCGTCGTTGCAGGACGATCAGGGCACGATCATCATCCCGGCGCACAATCTGCCGCATCCGCCGGAGGCCGACGCGGATGATGGCGGCACGCTGATCATCTCCACACAGGGCCAGCGTCCGGCGCCGCCGGTATCGCCGCCGGCTCCCGCCGCCGGCGCCTACGATGACCGTACGATCATCGCGACTCCGGGCCGTATGCCCGAAGACGCCACGCCGCCGCTGCAATCCGATTACGGCGCTGCCCGCCCGGCCGAGCCGACGCCCGCCGCTCCGCTTTCACCACCAGCAGGGCCGGCGCCCGTCGTGACGGGACCGGGGCGGCGCGGCTCCGGCGGCATGACGATGCTCTACCGGCGCAGCGGTCCCGGCGGCTCCATCGCCCGCAAGGAGCTGCAGCCGGACGATGCGGCACGGCCGGAGGTCGTGGAGACGTTTCTCAACATCGGCCGGCGCTTCCAGGCGGTACAGCATCCCAGCTTCGTGCGTATTCTCGGCACTGGCCGCGATGGTCCCACGCCATACATCGATATGGAGTTCATCGAAGGCGAGAGCATGAGCGCCCGCTTCGGCCGCAGCGCCGTGCCCGTGCCGCAGGCGCTGGAGATCGCGAGCCAGATCGCCGAGGCCGTGGAGGCGGTGCATCGCGCCGGCCTGGTGCATGGCGATCTGCGTCCGCAGAACGTGCTGCTGGAGCCGGGCGGACGCACGGTGTTGCTCGACCCGAGCGTCGCCTGTGACTACGCGCTCGAACACGCGCGTGGCACCGTGTACGGTGACCTCGCCTTTCTCACGCCCGAGCGCGCCCGCGGCGATGCGCAGGGGGCGCCGTCCGACATCTATGCGCTGGCCACGCTCACATTTGCCCTGCTGGCCGGCCGCCCGCCGTTCGTGTTCGACAACGATCCAGGACAGATCTTCGCCGCGCATGCGGAAGAGCCGCCGCCGCCGCTGGACAGCCTGCTGCCGGGCGCGCCGCCCGCGGCCTCGGCAGTGCTGGCCCGCGCCCTCGCGAAACGGCCGAACGAGCGCCCGATCAGCGCCGCCGCTTTCGCCGCCGATCTGCGCCGGGCCTTCGGCATGGCCGCTGGGCCGGCGACGCCCGCTTCTGAGCTGACCCAGGTGGGCGGCTGGACGGTACCGCCCGCGCCGCAGCCGCAGGCCGGCCCGCCGCCCAGTCCCACGCCGCCACCTTCGCCGCCGCGGCCCGGCGCCTCACCGATCGGCAATCGCGGCGTGTCGCCGCTGGGCAACCGGGGTGGCGCTTCACCCCTGGGCCGCCCGCCCACGCCGCCGCCGGGACCGCCGCGCAACGACGAGCCGCCCGATGATGACCTCGATAAGACGGTGATCGTGCGCCCGCGCTGAGCGAGCGGGCAGATGGGCGCCTGAACCGGCTCGCGCCGGCGTAGCTGCTTCAGGCGCTGGCGCGGGCGCGCTGTGTGATCAGCTCGGTGACGCGCACGCCGAAGTTCTCCTCCACCACCACGACCTCGCCGCGGGCCAGCAGGCGGTTGTTGACGACGATGTCCACCGGCTCGCCCGCCAGCCGATCCAGCTCCACCACCGAACCGATGCTCAGCGCCAGCACCTCTTCCACGGTCATCTCGGTCGAGCCAAGCTCGACGCGCACCTGCAGCGCCACGTCGAGGATCGGGTCGATGTTGCGCTCGTGGCGCGGCGCCGGCGCGCCTATGTCGAGCTGCCCGAAGGAGAAAGGGTGTGCGGTGACGGCTTGCTGCGCTTGCACCGGCGTGAGTTGCGGCATCCCGCCCGTCTCGGCCGGCGCGGGGTTCTGCCGGGCGGCGACCTTTGCCGCAAGGCTGGCGGCACGCTCGGCGGCGCTGCTGCCCGCCGTACCGCTCGCATCATCCGGCATCGCGTTCGCGGCCAGGGCGCCGGCCAACTCCGGCGTCGTCGCCACGACGACAGGCATGATTGCACCACCCGGCCGCTCCAGGTCGGCGCGGAAGGCGACGGCATCGCCGTCGCCCAACGGTTGCGCCGCGGCGATCGGCGAAGCGTCGGCCTCTTCCAGGCTCGCGCCGGAGACACGCATCGCCGTCAGCATGCCGTCCATCGTCAGCACGCTCGCCAGCGCCTCGGACAGTGCCTCGCCGCCTTCGGTGAACTCGGCCAGCACGCGCAACTGCGTCTCCGGGTCGCCGAGCTGGTCCGGATCGACCGGATCGAGGCCGAACAGCGCCGTTGCGTCTTCCGGTCGCATCACGATCAGCAGCGGCCGCCCTTGCAACCGCCCCGCGCTCACCTCGAGCTCCAAATGCAGATGATGGCCCGAATCGAGGTCCATTAACAGCAGCGGCAGCACGCCGGCTTCCAGCGCGGTCGCGTTCGTCGCGCCGGCGAAGGCCTCGGTTACGGCCTGCGGCAGCACGGAGCGCATGCGCTCGACGAAGAGGGCGGCCGCCTGTGTATCAGCCGTCGCCATCGGGTTCTCCTTCCACGCCGGTTATCCGCACTGCGCGCCGCCCACCGATCAGGCCGGGCACGCCGATGAAGCGCCGTTGATTGACGACGTGCAGTTGCGCGTCGAGCCCCGGCCCGCCGCCGAACATCAGCACGTCGCCCTCTTGCAGATTGACCAGCTCGTCCACGGTCACAGCCGTCTCGCCCAGCACGGCCGTGACCTTCACCGGCGCGAGCTTCATCGTGCCCATGATCGCCGCGCGCGATTCGGGCGTCGCGTGCCGCCGCCGGTTGGAAACGACCCAGACCTGCGTGCTGAGGCGCGCCATCAGCGGTTCCAGCGCCAAATGCGGGATGCAGAGGCTGATCGTGCCCAGCCGGTTGCCGACCTGGACTTCGAGCAGCACGATCACGACGATATCCAGCGGCGCCGCGACCTGCACGAGCTGCGGGCTGGTCGAGATCTCCTCGATCGCCGGCGCCACGTCGGCCAGGTTGACCCACGACTCTTTGAGCGCGTCGAGCAGCGTGCGCACCAGGTTGCGGACGAGCGCCAGCTCGATGTCGGTCAGCTCGTGGCCGGGGTCCACGGTGCTGCCCGTGCCGCCCAGCAGCCGGTCGAGCATCACCATCGCCAGCTCGGGCTGGAACTCGAAGAGGATGTTGCCGTCCACCGGCTTAAGCGAGATCACATTGACGATGCTCTGTGCCGGCAGCAGGTCGATGTACTCCTCGTACAGCCCCTGATCGACGCTGGTGACGCGGATGGCGACCTGCGTGCGCATGCGGCCGGTGAGCGCGGAGCTGGCGATGCGGGCGAAGTTCTGGTGCAGCGCCAGCAGCGAGCGCATGTGGTCTTTGGAGAACTTGTCCGGCTTGCGGAAGTCCCAGGTGCGGATCTGCTTGCCGGCTGGCAGGGACTTGGCCGAGGCCACCGGCATGCCCGCGTCGCCGGGCAGCGAAGCGAGCAGCGCCTCGATCTCGCCCTGGCTGAGCGCCTCACCGCGTGCTTTCATCGCCATGGGCTTTCGGCCCTCACCCCTGTCCCCTCTCCCAATCCTGGGAGAGGGGGACTCTTACGGACTATTGCTGGCGAACCGATGCTGGGAGGCGTGCGGTGCGCCCCTGCATTCCTATTCCCTATTCCCTATTCCCTGCGTCACTGGACGACGAGCTGCGTGATGTAGACGGCCTCCAAGGTCGGGCGCGGGCACGATGTCGGCGATCGCGGCGGAAAACTCCTGCTTGAACTGCTCTTTGCCGTCGGTGCTGGTCATCTGCTGCACGGTTTTGGCGCCGACGATGCGCACCAGCGCGTCGTTGATCTGCGGCATGCGATCCGTCACCGGTTGCAGCGCCGGATCGACGACCGGCGTGGTCGCGGTGCCTTTGGCGGCAGGGACTGGTTTCGGCTTGTAGCCGTCTGGCGGTGTGAACTCCAGCGCCAGCTCGACGCGCGCATAGTGCGGGGCGCCGTCGGGCGAGGCAAGGTTCAGCACGCGCTCCTGCATCGGATAGATCAGGCCGGGCGCGGGGCGTTTCTTCGCCTTGTGCGGCGTGGGTGTGCCGTCGCCGCTGTCGGCCGCGGCGGCGGGCTGTGCGGGCGGCGTACTGCCCTTCAGCATCGGCAGTACGAAAAAATAGGCCGCGGCGAGCAGCGCCAGGGCGACCGGGGCGGCGAAGATGATCGGCTTCTTCATCGAATTCCCTTGCGCCCCGCGATCAGCGCGTGCTCGCTGGCGTCGGTGCGGTGGTTGCGCTCGAACCGGTCGCGGTCGGCGCCAGGCCCGGCGCCGGCGCGATGCCCGGCACCGCGGTGGGCGAGACGGCCGGGCCGGAGACCGTGGCCGGCGCGGCGGGCGCCGCGGGCGCGGGGTTGTAGAGCACGACAATGTCGGCGCGGCGGTTCTCGGCACGGCCCTGCGCCGTAGTGTTGTCCGCGACCGGGTGCGTATCACTGAAGGCAGCGGCGAAGAGGCGCTCGGGCGACATGCCGTCGCCTTCGACCAGCCTGCGCAGCACGGCGGTGGCGCGGGCGGCGGAAAGCTCCCAGTTGGAGTTGAAGTCGCTGGTGTTGATCGGGATGTTGTCGGTGTGGCCTTCCACGCGAATCTGGTTCGGCTTGTCCTTCAGCGCCGTCGCCACGGCGGCCAGCACCGGGTCGGCCGAGCTGCGCAGCGTGGCGCTGCCGGAGTCGAACAGCAGATCGCTGGTCAGGCTGATCGTGATCTTGTCCGGCTCCAGCTTCAGGCCGATGCGGCCCTGCAGGCCGTTCTCCTGCGCCACGCGTTGCAGGATGGCGGTAATGCTCTCGAAGTCGGACAACTCCTGCGAGGAGCCGGCCTGATTGGTCGAGCCCGTGCCGGTGAAGACGGGTGAGGTGCGGCCGCCGCCGTTGTCGGCCGCGTTGTTGAAGGCCGACCGCAGCCCCTGCGCCAGGATCGCGAACTTGTGCGAGTCCTCCTGCGAGCCGGCGTACAGCACGATGAAGAACACCAGCAAGAGGGTGATCAGGTCGGCGTACGTAATAAGCCAGCGCTCGTGGTTTTCAGCCTTGGCGGCTTTTGCTTTGCCTCTCATGCCGCCGCCCGCTGAGCGCCGCCGGCGGCGTTGCCGCCGCCCTCGCCGGCCTGGCGCAGCTTCGGCGGCAGGAAGCCGTCCAGCTTCTCCCGCACGATGCGCGGGTTATCGCCGGCCTGGATGGCGAGGATGCCCTCCAGGATCATCTCCGACATGTGCGCTTCGTGCTTCATCTTGCCCTTGAGCTTGCTGGCCAGCGGCAGATAGATCAGGTTGGCGGTGGAGACGCCGTAGAAGGTGGCGATGAAGGCGCCGGCGATCTTCGCGCCGAGGCTGCCGGTATCCGAGAGGTTGCTGAGCACGTTGATCAGGCCGAGCACGGTGCCCATGATGCCGAGCGTCGGCGCGAAGCCGCCCAGCGACTCCAGCACGGCGACGCCCTCTTCGTGGCGTTCCTCACGGCTGGCGATCTCGATCTCGAGGATGTTGCGCAGCCGCTCCGGGTCGGCGCCGTCGATCATCACGAGCAGTCCCTTCTTGATGAAGGGGTCATGCACCGTCTGCGCCATCGCCTCCAGCGAGAGCAGCCCCTCGCGCCGGCTCTGTTCGGCCATGTTGACGAGCAGTTCGGCGGTTTCGACCGGGTTGTGGCCGCTGTCGAAGAAGGCGTTCTTCAAGACGCCGACCATGCCGAGCATGCGCGAGAGCGGGTAGGCGACGAAGCCGACGCCGATCGTACCGACGATCACGATCAGCACGGAGGAGGGACTGATCAGGGCGGCGGGGCTGCCGCCCTCCATCATCATGCCGCCCAGCACGCCGCCGAAGCCGAGCGCCAGGCCGATGATCGTTGCAAGGTCCAACGGTTCCCTCCGTCAGTCCCGTCGCTTCGCGCGAAACCGCTTATGCCGACGCCAGCATCCTGCCCGCCGGGCCGCCTGCGCCACCCGTGGCCGCCGTGGTCATACCTGCGACCGCTAATTTTCGTTGCCGTTCGGCACGGGCACAAGGTGGCGATCGGTGCCGCGCACGCGCCGCTGGTAGGCAATGATCCGCTCCACCAGCTCCGGCACCGGCTCGCGCGCGATGTACGATTGGCCGTTGGTGAGCTGGATGTGCGTGTCCGGCATCGCTTCGAGCGCTTGGATGTGCTCGGCGTTGACGTACACCTGGCTGCCGTTCAGTCGCGTTACGCAGATCACGAGCACGCTCCCTGGATCGCACAGCTTCCTGCCAATCCAGTTGGAGCGTATGCCGGCAGCCGGCGCGGACCCATTGGGAGAAACCCCGAAACGCGGCCGGCGGCGCTCAGCCGCGCCGCGCCGGGCGGGTACGCCCGCTCACGCGATCGCCAGTTTCAGCTTCGTGCGCTTTTCGATGAAGCGGCGCACGCGCTTGACGTAGAGCGGCGAGGTCAGCGTGGCGGCGTCCGGGTTGAGCACGGCCGGACCGGCGTTCGGCAGATACGAGGGCAGGAAGATCAGCAGCCAGCGCAGGGCGCCGTAGACCTCGCCCCAGCGCAGCGCCCGGCGATCGAGCCCGCCCGCCTTCCAGAGCAGGCCGAGATAGATTTTGTGCGCGACGGTGCGGTAGGGCGCGAGCTTGCGGTCTTCCTTTTTGTCCACGGCCGAGACGGTGGCGATCAGCATGCTCGACCAGCCGATGTCCTCGTAGCGCGTGGCGAAGCCGCTCGCGCCCCAGTCGATGATGCCGCTGATGCGCGTGCCCTCGACGAAGATGTTGAGCGGATGAAAGTCGCCGTGGACGAAAACCTCGGGCGCGCCCTTCAGCAGCCACCGGTTCTGCTCCAGCCAGTCGACGATCGGCAGCAGCGCGATGAGGCCGCGCGTTTGCAATTCGGTGCGCGCCGCCTGCAGGCGACCCGGCGCCCAGGCCAGCGCGTCGAAGGCGCTGTCTGCCTGCGCGGCGCGCAGCAGTTCGCGGCCCTCCGGCCAGTCGAGCGCGTGAATGCGTGTCTGCATCTCGGCGTAGGCCTTCAGCATCTTCACGACGCCGACCGTGCCGCTCGCCAGCGCCGCCTCGTCCATGCGCCGGCCCGGCAGGAAGCCGAGCACCAGAAACGGCCCGCCCAGCGGTGCCGGGTTCGGCTCGTACAGGTGAAGCGGCGCCGTGGGAATGCCGCGCGCCTGCATCGCCGCGATCGCTGCCGCCTCCCAGCCACTGCGCTCGACAAGGTTCACGCCGCGGTAGATGCGCACGATCAGCTTCGGCCCGGCGGGCAGCAGTATGCCCGCGCCCTCCAGCCGCACGCTGTAGATAAACGTCTCGTAGCCGCCGGAGACGCGCTCGCACTCCAGCACGCGCAGATCGGCGCTGCGTTCGTCCAGGTAGGTTTGCAGGGCGTCGCCGATCGCGGCGGCTTCCGGCGCGGTTTCAAGCGTCTGCTCTTCGGCTACCGTGGCCTCACCCCTGCCCCTCTCCATTTCATGGAGAGGGGTGTTTCTTTTATCCAGCATAACGGATCGCGCGCTCGCCGCACCGGCTCAGCCGTCACCTACCCCTGCCTCGCCTTGCGGCTCGGCTGTCCCCTTCCTACGAGGAAGGGGTTTCCTTGAGGACGACCGAGAGCCCTCGGACGAACCCTTCCCCCGTGAGGAAGGGACAGCTTTCGCTTCAGCGAAAGCAGGGATAGGCGCGTCCTGCTCCTCGCGCAGCGACGGGTCGGCGGGGTCGCGGTAAATCACGCTGGCGAAGGCCCACATCGGCGCTGCGGGATCTTCTTGCGGCGCCACGGCGTCGTTGTCCGGGTCGGCGGCGCGCGGGCCGCCCCAGAACTCGGCGATCAGCGCCAGCAGGCGGCGATGGAACTCCTCGATGCGCTCGCGCGGCAGGCGGGCGTGGCGGCCTTCCCAGTTCGGCCGCTCGCCTGGCTCCAGAAAGAGCGCCGCGCTGGCCGCAACCTCCTGGCTGAGCGCCTCGAACTCGCCGGCCGTGACGGCGGGCAGCAGGTCCGGCCCGGCGCGTACGCCGAACCAGCGCGCTACTCCACGATAATATTTCTCGACGTTGCCGCCCTTGATGCGCTGGTCCACCAGCACGATCAGCCCCGCGTCCAGCAGATAACGCACGTGATGCAGCACCTTGGCGTGCGGCTCGCCCAGCGCCTTTGCCACCTGCTGGTTGGTCGCCTCGCGCTCGCACAAAATGCTAAGCACGCGGTTGCGCAGCGGGTCGGCCAGCGCCTTGAGCTGCTCAGGCGTATTGATGATCTGGAACAACACCGGCTGGAAGTCGGACACGGTTTTCCCACCAGGCGCAGATTGCCCCGCGGCGCCTGCGTTATCATCCCACGTCGGCCGCTCCCGGCCCCGAACCGCGCTCAGATCGCGCTCATATGCCGGTTGTTGTGCCCGCGCTCGGCGTGGCGGCGCTCGGCGATCTCCACGCAGTGCGTGACCACGCTGGCCGGGTCCAGCCCCGACAGCCGCCACAGCTCCAGCGAGAGGGCGCCGGGGATCGTATTGATCTCGTTGAGGATGATGTTCTCGTCGCGGTCGATCAGGAAATCGACCCGCGCGGCGCCGGCACAGCCGAGCGTGATGAAGGCGCGCTTCGCCTGCGTGCGGATCTCTTCAGCCAGTGCGTCGGGAATCTCGGCCGGGACTTTGCGCCCGGCGCCGGCCACCGAGCCGAACAGCTTGGCACCGCCGGAGAGATACTTCTTGCCGTAGTCCTGCCACTCGCCGCGCGGCGGCTGCTCGCACAGCGAGGACTGCACCTGCTCGCCGTAGCCCAGCACGGCGACGTTGATCTCGGTCGGCTCTTCGACCGCTTCTTCGACGATGATGCGCTCGTCCACCTCGGCGGCCACGCCCATCGCCAGAAAGAGCTGGTCCTCGTCCGGCGCCGGATTGACGCCTTTGCTTGAGCCGAGGCCATTCGGCTTGACGAACAGCGGATAGCACAACTCCGCCTCGATCCGCGCAATGACGGATGGCGAGTCCTCTTCCCACTGCTCGCGCGTGACCGTGATCGCGCGCTGCTGGCGGAAGCCGGCGCCGGCGAAGATACGCTTCATCAGCGTCTTATCCATGCCGGCGGCGGAGGCGGCGACGTCGGCGCCGGTGTAGGGCACGCCGGCCAACTCGAACAGCCCTTGCAGCGTGCCGTCCTCGCCGTTCGTGCCGTGCGTGGCGAGAAAGGCGACGTCGAACGGCGTTTCGGCGTGGCGGCTGCCCGGCGCCGTGAGCAGGCGCGGACCGCCGACCAGCGGCCGCGGCAGCAGCGTCACCTCCATCGCCTGGCCGGCGAAGGCCCGCGCCCAGCGATCGACATTGGTGAACAGCTCGTGGCCGTAGCTCTGCGTCTCCAGAAAGTCGCGGCCGAGCCACCAGGCGCCATCCTGGGCGATGTAGAGCGGCAGCGCCTCGTAGCCCGCGGCGCGCAGCGCCTCCCAGACCGTGCGCGCCGTTACCACAGAGACGCCGTGCTCAACGGAGCGGCTGCCGAAGACGAGGGCGACACGACGGGCCATGCAGGCGCTCCCGCTGAAGGACTACGTTAACCATATAACAGCAGGAACGTACAGGCGACTCCGCCGGCTGACCGCGGGCCCGCCCTGCTGACGGCGCGCATGACTCGACAGAACCGTGTAACTAAACGGCAACGGCGCCGTTTCGGAGAACGGGCGCGGGGCGATCGTCGGAGCGGTCGCCGTGGAGTGCGAGCGATGGCGGGACAGCGCTGGCGCTACTCCGCGCTTTTGGACTACCTCGAAGCCCTGCCGCCGCGACAGGCAGGCGTGCTCCTGAGCTTCGCCGAGATCGAGGCGCTGATCGGCGGGCCGCTGCCCCGGACGGCGACCGCGGCGGACTTCTGGACCAGCTCGCATACCGCCCAGCTGAACTGGCGCCGCTCCGGCTTCACTGCCCGCCTGCAGTGGCCGGGTCCATCGGTGGTGTTCACCCGGCTGGCCTCCGGCCGCTGAGCGCGGCGCCCGCCGGCCGGAAGCGCGGCAGGCCAGGGTGCGGGATGAATCGGTGTACCACCATTCGCCCTACCAGGCGCAGCGCGGAGATACGGACAGAGCAGCGAGCCGCCTTCGATGGGCGACTCGCTGCTCTGCCGAGGGCGCGGGCGGCGAAGGCCGGGAGGTCGTTGCTCTGCCCGGCGGCCCTCGTGCCTCTGCCCGTGCGCTACTGCGCCGGCGCTGGCGATGCGGCCGGCTGGGGCGCGGCGGCCGGCTGCGGCGATGCGGCCGGCTGCGGCAGCGGCACGCCGCAGGCCAGGCCCAGCGCCTGAATCAGCGATTGGCCCGAGTTCTCGATGCAGTTGATCGACTGCCCGTCCGACTCGTCGAAGCGGTGCGCCGAGAGACGCAGCGTGCCGATCGTATCGGCCAGTGCGAGACGCTCCGCGTCCTGCGGCGAAACGGCCAGCGTGACCGTCTTGGCATCCGCCTGCCCCTTGCTCGCCGCGACCTTGCCGCTCGACGGCTGTGTGGCGCCGTTCTCGCTTGACTGGGCGATCGCCAGCACGGTGGCGCTCTGCAAAATCGTGGCCGCGATCATGTGCGTGGGCTTACTTGCATCGGATTTTCCAAGCGGCGCTCCGGCGGCGCCGTTATCGTTGACCTGGAAGACGCCGATCACGTCCACCTGATCGCCCGGCTGCACCAGGCCGCCAACGTCCGCGACTTCCGTAACCTGGATCGACGCGGCCCGCAGGCCCGGCGGCACAGTGCCGGTGAAGCCGAGTTCCTTCGGATCGGTGGCGACGCGCGCCGTCAGCACCTGCTCGCCCGCGCCGATCGCCGCCTTCGTCGCCTTGCCCACCAGCGGCTTCGTATCGGTATAGGCCGTGGCCAGGCGGAGGCTTGACGGCACCTGCTTCAGCGTGACCATGCCGTCGGTCACAACCGTGCGGGCGGGGATATCCTGTCGCGCGACGACGACGGGAACCAGGGCGCCCGAACCGGTACTCGAGCCGCTGCTGCTCAGCAGCCGCCAAACGAGGAAAGCGCTGAGCAGGCCGAAGACCAGCGAGATCAGGAGAACACGCCGGCTGCCCGATGACTTTGTGCGCTGTGTGGGCCAGGTGGTCGCCATGGAGTCTCTCCCTCTTGTGCTGAGTGTTGGCCGCCGCCGCACCCGCGCGGCTATTCGATGCGCATATGCGCCGTGGACGTGATCGTCAACGCACTGCCCCAGTTCGGCCCGCCGGGCAAAAGCTGGATCAGCGAGTTCACCGGCGTGGCAAAGGGCAGCGAGTACGCGACCTGCATCGACACATCGGAGCCGCTGATGCCGCCCACGTTGCTGGCGGTAGCCGTCGGCGTCACGCCGAAACACGACCCGGCCGACGAGATCGCCCGATTCTGCGAGGTAGATTGGTCGGCGCCGCCGATCGCCAGGCGGGCGCCTTCGCGGGCGCCGTTCGTGGCCGACACCCAGCAGGTATAAGCGCGGCCGAAGTCCACGACGCCGAACAGCAGTACCATCGTGATGGTGGCGATCAACGTGAACTCCACGAACGCCTGCCCACGCTCCGCGCAGAGGCGCCGTGCCGCTGCGCGCAGCCCGCGCCTCGCGGAGCGCTTCGGTCCGCCGGTACGATTCACCATCATCTCCCCGTCACTCCATGTGCATCGTGGACGTGGATGTAATCGGGAAGGGGCCGGTCGAGAAGCCGCCGCCGGTCATCAGGTGCACCAGTGCACTCACCGGTGTGATGAAGGAAAGCGAGTACGAGGTATTCACCTGGATCTGCGAATCGAGACCCGGCGAGGTCAGATAGCTCACGTTCACGGTCAGATTGGAGCCGCCGAAGGGGCCGGCGGTGTTCTGCGCCTGGGTAGTGATCGCCGAGGTCGTCGCGCCGGTGACGCCCAGCCGGGCGCCCTCCCGCGCGGCGTTGGTGACCTCGACGTAGCAGATATAGGCTCTGCCGAAGTCGATGATGCCGAAGATCAGCACCAGCATAAAGGTAAGGACCAGCGAGAACTCGACCATCGCCTGGCCGCACTCCCGCAGAGCGCCAGCAGGGCGGCCGCGGCGCCGGGTCCAGCGGGCGATATGCGGGAACATTGATCCCATCCTTGCACTGCGAGCCGCCCGGCTTTCGGGGGCTCCTGATAAGCATCGGCCGGAAGGGCCGATCGCTTGAGGCAGCGGCGGCCGCTCGCCACGCACGTCTCGGCTACTGCACGAGCCGCGGAATACAGACGCCGAAGCCCGTGCCGCACTGGGCGTAGGTCGGCGGCGTCGGATCGCTCGATTGGAAGGTGCCCTCCGTGCTCGTGAACTTGACGATCTTGCCGGTAAAGTCGTTCGGACAGCCGTTTGGCAACCCCGTCGTATCGACGCTGATATCCAGCGTGACGAAGCCGATCACGTGCAACACCTGGTTATTGCCGTTGCCGGTGGATGAATCGGTGATGGGCAAGATGATGTACGGTTCCGAGCTGTTCTGAACCGCCTGCAGCTCCGAGACGGGCTCCTGGCCGCAGCGGTTGCCGCCCTTGGTCTGATTGCTGCCGATCACGACCGAATAGTCGCAGCCTGGCGGGATGAGGCAGAGAAATCCCTTGAAGTCGTTAGCATTGGTATTCCAGTTGGGGTTGGTACGGTATTGATAGACGTTATCCGCGATCCAGGAGGTGGAACGATAGGTGACAATATCGCCGATTTGGTGTGGCAAGTTGGTATTGACGTCGTCGTTCCAAACAGCGTACGGGAAGAAGCTGGCGCTGCAGCTATTGCCCGCACCACCGCAGTAGATGAACTCGCTGGCGCCGCCGATCACGACCTTGGCCGTGGCCGTGACGTTCGCACTCGACAGCCCCAGAACCTTCGCCAGCGAGAAGGGCACATTGCGCTGCAGTGAGACGGTGATCGTGTCATTGGCAAAGTTCGTCGTGCTGACAGCATTCGTCAGTACGGTGTCGCCGGCGTTGCCGAAGTTGTCCTTCGTCAGCCACTGCGTGGCGTCGGTCGTGGCCTGGGCGTTGCTGACCGGCAGGTCGTAGGCGCCGGCAAAGGCGGCCGCGTCGGCGGCGTTCTGCAACTGGCGGCGGTTCTCCACTGTGTTGCTGCCGTCCAGCGTCAGGCCGGCCATACCCACGAGCGCCACTAACGCCAGTGCCCAGACCACGAGCGACTGACCACGCTCGCCGTCGCGTCGACCCTTGCGAGCGATCCGTCGGAGCCAGCGGAAGGGAGACATCATCGCCTCGTCGGCCGGAGAAGCCCGCAAGCCGGTCAGAGCCAGCGCGGTACGGCCGTTACTCTAAGAATCGTGCGGGGCAGCCCGCTGTTACGCCGCTGCACGGCCATGCGCGGCGGTTGTATCCAATTCGTTCCTCATCGATCATCGCCCGTAAGCTGGTGTGATTTGAGATGTACCGCGCGGAAACGGGAGAATCTTTGTGTTGGCATCCCGCACATGCGGTGCTCCGGGCGCGGTTGCACTTGCACAACAGCGGGCGCCGTGCAGTTCGTAGCAGCCGTTCCCGAACCGTATCCGTTTTCCAGCGATCCACCGCAACGTTGCATCGATGCTGATGTTGTAAGGAACGAGGATCCGGCGCTGCCGCATGTCGCGGCGCCGCGCCACGCGAATTCATAAGGAACGAGGTAGACACATGGCTCGCTTCTCCCGCCTCCTGCCGCTGGCGATCGCTCCCCTGCTTGTGCTCGGCGCACTGCCGGCCGTGACGCACACCGCGCCGGCCGCGGTTCACGCTCAGGTCATCGGCGGGCTGAGTTTCTCTCCGGTCTATGGCCAGGCCAGCACGCAACGGCTGGTCGAGTTCAGCGGCTTCCAGTCCGACGAAGCGGTGGACCTGGCCTTCACCGACCCCAGCGGTAACCCGGTTACCGTCTCCGGCTACCCGACCTGGCTCGCCTCCGCGCAGGACGACGGCACCGGCGCCTTCTTCTTCCGCCCCAGCGACTGGCTGGATAGCCTGAGTTCTGGCCTGTGGACGGTGAAGATCACGGGTGAGACGAGCGGCGCTTCGGTCACGTCGGCCTTCTGGATCAACTAAAACTAAGGCCGGCGTCGCTCCCCCCGGTCGCCGGGCGTTGCTCCGTGCCTCCTCGAGGAACACGGAGCAGGCGCGCGCCCGATGCTACACTGGCGGCGTGACGGAGCATCCAGCCGCGCGGCTTACCCGGCTCGGCGTGATCGACCTCGGTTCCAATACCGGCCGCCTGATCCTTTGCCTGCGCCAGGTGCACGGCATCCCCCTGATCGTCGACGAGGCACAGGTGTCGCTGCGGCTGGCCGAGGGCTTGCAGCAGAGCGATGCCATCGGCCGGCCAGCGGTCGATCGGGCGCTGGTGGCGCTGCGGGCCTTTCGCGTCGCGGCCGAGCGCTTCGGCGTCGAGCGCTTGCTGGCCGTGGGCACCAGCGCCCTGCGCGACGCCGCCAACGGCGCCGATGTGGCCGGCGAGCTGCAACGCGAGAGCGGCGTGCCGATCGCCGTGCTCAGCGGCGAGCAGGAGGCGTTCTACGGTTATCTCGCGGCAGCAAACAGCCTGCCGCTGCGCGACGGCCTGGTGCTCGACCTGGGCGGCGGCAGCCTGGAGCTGTCGTTTGTCCGCGGGCGGGCACTGGAACGCGCCATTTCGCTGCCGCTCGGCGCGCTGCGGCTGCACGAGCGCTTCCTGCGCGCCGACCCGCCAACGACCGGCGAGATAGCGGCGTTGCGACAGCACGTCGAGGCGGCGCTGCACAAGGCGGGCGTGCGCAAGTTGGCCGCGGGCGAGACGCTGGCAGGCGCCGGCGGCACGATCCGCGCGCTGGCGAAACTCGTACGCAAGGGCTCCGGAGCGCCGTCGATCCGCTTGCACGGCTATACGATCGATGCCGTGCGCCTGCGCGAACTGGCGCGGACGCTGGCCGACCAGACGGCGCAACAACGGCGCCGCGTGCCCGGCCTCGCGCCCGAACGGGCCGAGATCATCGCCGCTGGAGCGCTGATCGTGCAGGGCGTGATCCAGGCCACGGGCGCCCGATCGCTTTTGGTCTGCGGACAGGGGCTGCGCGAGGGGCTGGCCTACGAAGCCTTCCGCGTGCGTCATCGCTCGGCGGTGATCCGCAACGTACGCCGCGCCGGCATCGAAGCCTTCCGCGAGCGCTACGTGACGGGCGCATTGCGTGCCTTTACGCACGAGAGCCTCGACCACGACGATGACGCCGGCCATGCCGCGCCGCTCTATGCCGGCCTGCGCGGGCCGCACCCCAGCGACGGCGTCGAGCCGCTGGCGCTGCGGCTGCTGGAGAAGCTGGGTCCGGTCGCGTCTGTCTCGGCTGCCGACCGCGAGCTGCTTGAGGCGGCGGCGGCGCTGTGTGACGCGGGCCGCGCCATCTCCCTCTACCGCTGGTCAGAGCATGCGGTCTACCTGCTCACGAACGGCGACCTCAACGGCTACACGCAGCGCGAGGCGGTGCTGATCGGCCAGCTCATCGCCGCGCAGGCGGGCGGCCGTGTCGAGCCGCCGCGCGGCTTCGCGCCGCTGGAAGCGGGCGCGGCCTTCGAGGTCATGGCGCTGGCACTGGGCCTGGCGCGCTGGCTGCGACGCTTCGGTGTCGATGCGGAGACGCCGATCAGCGTGCTCACGCCGCCCGGCGCACTGCTGGTCGTGCTGCCGCCGGACGTGCCGCTGATCGCGGACGAGTGGGAGGAAGGACTGGCTCGCGCCTGCCGCCGCGCCTTCGACCGCGAGCTGCGCGTCACCCGCGTGGGCGACTGACCTACCCCTCCCTTGCGCAAGCGCTCGGATTTGCATCTGAAGTCTCCGACGGTTGCGCTGCGCTCTGACCCACAGGGGAGGGGAAATCCGAGGAAGATCGGATGTCCTCGAACCAACCCTTCCTCTGTGGGGAAGGGACAGACGCCGAAGGCGTCAGGGATAGGTCCGCTTCACCACTCCAGCCACGCCGTGCCGTCCCAGAGCCAGGTGTCGTCCAGGCGGGTAACGGCGCCGAAGCCGCCGAACAGCAGCACCGCCCGCCGGCCGGCCGCGTAGGCGATCGAGGCGTCCTGGCGCGCCGGCGGCTGGTGCGCGGGGTGACGCTCGCTCCAGCCTGTGCCATCCCAGATCCACGTATCGGCAAGCGGCTGGCCCAGATACTCGCCGCCGAACAGTACGACCTGACCGCGGGCCGGATCCTGCGCCAGCGCCGGGTTGTAGCGCGCGGGCGGAGATACGGCCGGGCTGAGCTGTGTCCACCGCGCTCCGTCCCAGCTCCACGTATCGTTCGGCGGTGCGGGCGCGCGGTAGCCGCCGAACAGCAGCAACCCATCCGTCCGCGCATCGTGGACCAGGCCAGGGTAGGCGCGGGGCGAGGGCGGGCTCGCCGGCGTCAGTTGTGTCCAGGCGGCGCCGTCCCAGGCCCAGAGGTCGTTGGTGGAACTGAGGTCCGGAAACGTCTCACCGCCGAACAGCAGAACCAGGCGCGAGCCCGGATCGTACGCCATGGTCGCCTGGCTGCGGGCCGAGGGACTCACGACGGGGTGCTGCTCCGTCCAACCCGCGCCGTCCCACGTCCAGGTATCGTTCAGCGCCGCTGTGTCCAGGCCGGCACAGCAGCCGCCGAACAGCACGACGACGCGGTGGGCCACGTCGTAGACCATGCTCGCGTCGTAGCGATATGGCGGAGTGGCGGCCGTGCGCCGTTGCACCCAGCCGTTGTCCCAGGTCCAGGTGTCGTTGAGGTTGCTGCCGAAGGCGTCCAGCCCGCCGAACAGCACCACCTGGCCGCGCGCCGCGTCGTAGGCCATCGCGGCGCGGTTGCGCGCGGGCGGATGGACGAGATGCGGCGCGGGCGTAGGCGTAGTACTGGCGCCCCGGGCGAGTGGTTGCTCGGCAGAGCGCCGTGCCGCATGCGGCCGGCTGGCCGCGCAGCCCGACGCCAGCAGCGCGAGCAGCAGCGCCACCAACGCGGCACGTTTCACAGCGTCCGCCTTCCCATGACGGCGCCGGCAACGATCAGCCCGCCCAGCGCCGCGCCGAGCAGCGCCAGCAGCGCAGCGGCGACGTCGGTCTGGCGCCGCGGACCACCGGCAAGATCCGGCCGCGCCGTGGGCGCGTGCGAGCCGCTGCGCACGAAGGCGATGTAGCTGTCCATGGGCGGATCGGGGTCCGGCTGGAGGATATACGCGGCGATTTGGCCATCGCGCACGACAACGCTCACCAGGTAGTAGCTGAGACTTTCGTCGTCGCGCAGCTCCAGCCGCGCCCGCAGCAGCACACCGGCGGTGCGCTGTTCTCCCGGCGTCGCCCGCGTGTGCAGGGTAATGGCGAACTGCACATCGCGGCGGGCGTCATCCAATCCCATGCACGGCTTGTATTCGGGGCAGAGCACCGTCCCGGCGATGAAGACATCGTCGGTCAGCGTCGCCAGCGCCGCGCTGCTCTCGCCCGCGTTGATCGCGGCGACGAAGCGTTGGTACACGCTGGCGGGATCGCCACGCGCAGCCTGCGCGGCGGGCAGCGAGGCGGCGGCAGGCAGGCTCAGCGCCGTGGCGAGCAGCAGCGCGGCGCAGGACCGCCGTCGCGCCGCACCCGCAAGCGGAAGACCTGGCCGCCGGGCAGAGGCCGCCATCTCGCAGCTCCGGCCGCGCAAGCATCCCAGAAGTTGCGCACAGCGTACTCCAACCCGAGGCGCGCGACCTATTCGCCCTGGCGCGGACGCGGCGCTCCCTCGGCCTCCGCGCGGCCGAGGCGCAGCGCATCCCAGAGCGAAGGTGCGGCCATGGCGCGGCGGCGGAAGTCCACCATGCCGTCGATCGCGGCGCGCGGCGCGTTGCGGGTGCTGAGGAAGCCATCGAAGCGGGCGAGATCGCGCGCGAACGCCGCCTGGTAGCCCTCGGTCTGGTCGAGCGTCGGGTGAGCCTCGAAGTGGCCGACGAGGTTGAGCCGGTCGAGCCAGCGGACCGTGGCGAGCGTTTCGGCGCGGAAGACGATCACGCGCAGATCCGTCAGCAGGTTGTAGGCCGCCAGCAGCTCGAAGTCGGCCGGCGGCTGCGATCCCTGCCAGAGCACGGCCCAGAACTCCAGATCCCTGGAGCGATCGATCCGAAACAGGCCGACGTACAACATTGTCCCCCACCCTTCGCCTTTACTTTCGCCGATACGCGGCACGGAATCGCCAGCGCCATGTGACGTGAGGAACCCCTCCAGATTATCCGTGTTGTAGCAGATCATCCTGAAAAACACGGGGCGCCTTAGCACATTCGCGCGGCGCAGGTCCGCGCCTCATCGCCAATTCGTTTGGGGTCTTCCGCCGTTTCGATGATCGCCGAGCTGAATTCCCCACTCGCACGGCGCACTGCGTCGCGTTCGACCGCGTGATCTCCCACCCGGACGACGTGCTGTCGCCTTCAAGGACAGGTGCTCCCATGGGCCAGCCTTCTTCATCAGGAGTGCGGAAGAGCCTTCGTTTGTAACAGTCGTTTGTTGTAACGTTCGTGACAGTAACGCTGCAGGGTCGCCGGCCAAAGTGTGGGACGTGACCGAGGGGTGGGGAGGATATGGCTATCCAGCCTGCGCGGGCCAGCGGTCCGGCCGTTGTACAGACCCAGGGATTGACCAAGCGGTTTGGCGAGGTCACCACCGTGCACGACCTGAACATCGAACTCCGTGCCGGTGAGGTCGTCGGCTTTCTTGGGGAGAACGGCTCGGGCAAGACCACGACCATGAAGCTCCTGCTGGGCTTGCTTGCGCCGACGGCCGGTAAGGTCTTCCTCTTCGGCCAACCGCTGGCCACGCATTTGCCGCAGCTCCTGCGGCGGGTCGGCGCCATTATTGAGGCGCCGGCCTTTTATCCCTATCTCTCCGGCCGCGACAACCTGCGGCTGCTCGCCGGCCTGGATGGGACGCCTGCCAGCCACATCGACACCGTCCTTGCGGCAGTCGATTTGCAGGGCGCGGCGCAGCGGAAGTTTTCCACCTACTCGCTGGGGATGAAGCAACGGCTCGGGATCGCCGCAGCGCTCCTGCGCGACCCCGCCCTCATCATCCTCGACGAGCCCACCAGCGGGCTTGACCCTGCGGGCCAGCGCGAGGTGCGCGCCCTGATTCCCCGGTTGGCGAGCGAGGGGCGGACGGTCTTCATCTCCAGCCACATCATGCACGAGGTCCAACAGGTCTGTGATCGGGTGGCGATTATGAAAGCTGGAGAGCTCATCGCCCAGGGCGACGTTGACACCATCCTGGCGACGCGGGACCGGCTCCTCGTGCGGGTCGATGACCTTGGCGCGGCCGAGCGGCTGCTGCGGCAACTGCCGTGGGTCGTGGGCGTGGAACGTGAGGCGGATGCCCTCATCCTCGACGCCCCGGCTCCGCGCGCGGCCGAGATTACCGCGGCGCTGGCCGCGCAGTCGCTGTTCGTCTCGGAGCTGCGGCCGCGCGAACGCAGCCTGGAAGCGGCCTTCTTTGCCCTGACCGGCCAGGAGCAGCCAGCGTGAGACGCCTGACAACGGCCGAACTGTTCAAGCTCACCCATCGGCGCATGACCTGGATACTGGCGACGACTCTCCTTGTGCTCACGGGCGTGGTCTATACGGTCATCCTGATTCGCGTCCAGAACGGCGGCAACCCGGACCGGCCCGATGAACTGGCGCGCTTCACCCAGTTCCTGTCGCTCACCAACGTCGTCCCGTTCGGCTACTCAGTCACGCAGCAGCTCGTCACGATTCTCGGAATTGTGCTGGCGGGTGCGGCCGTGGGCAGTGAGTTCGGCTGGCGGACGGTGCTGCTCATCACCGCGTGGACGGGGGCACGGGTACGGCTGGTGGCGGCCAAGCTGCTCGTGCTCGCGCTGCTTGTGGCCGCCGGCGTCCTGCTGGGCTTCGTAGCGAGCCTGACCGGCAGTATTCTGGCCGGTCTGGTACGCGGGTCACTCCAGGGCAGCGCCTGGAGCAGCAGCCTGCTTCCCCATGCCCTTGCTGGTGGAGGGCGGACGTGGCTCGCGGTGCTGCCGTACGTCTTTCTGGCGGGAGCGCTCGCGATGCTGGGGCGAAGCACGACGCTTGGCGTGGCGGTGGGGCTCGCAGTCCTGTTCCTTGAGCGCGTGGTCGGACCGCTCGTCGGTTTGCTGGGGCATCCGTTCGACAACCTGCAAAACGTCTTCCTCTATCGCAATGCGGGCGGGCTGATGCAGGCGAATGGCCTCCTGCCGGGCGCGGACAGCAGCGCCGGAATGCCGTCGCCGGTCCATGGGGCCGTCGTCTTGCTGCTCTACGTCGCCCTGTTTGCGGGCATCACCTTCCTGGCATTCATGCACCGCGATTTGACCGAGTAGGGCAAGCGCTGGCAGGCGGTGTGACAGGGCCTTTTCGTTCTCGAGTTTCGGCCATATTTCGGCGCCTGCGAGCTTGCTTCGCGACGCTCGGATGGACGGCCTCAGGCATGAACCAACGGCCGGTAGCGACGGTGAGTGACGCCGATTACGTGCCGCGGCCGACTTTGAAAGGACCCCGGGTCACGTCACTGCCTCTGGTTTGTCACGATTGTTTCCTGTATCGTCTGTGACACCACGGCAAGGGGCGGGGCGTGATGCCTGAGGCCGAACAGCAGAAGACCTGGCTGCTCTTCATTTACCGCGTGCCGCAGGAGCCGCCGGGGCGCCGGACCTACGTCTGGCGCCAGCTCAAGCAGCTCGGAGCGATCTATCTGCAGCAGGCCGCGGCGATTCTGCCGGACCAGCCGGCGCTGCGCACGGCTCTGGAGACGCTCGCCGCCCGGATTCGCGACTACAGCGGGGAGGTGTCGCTGCTTGAGACGGCATCTCCCTCGGCGGCGTGGGAACAGCAGCTCGTGCTGCGATTCAACGAGGCGCGGAACGCCGAGTACGGCGAAGTCATCGAAAACGTCGAGCGCTTTGAGGACGAAATCCGCCGCGAGGAGCGCAAAGGCCGCTTCCACTTCGCCCAGCTCGAAGATCTGGATGCCGACTGTCACAAGCTTGCGCAATGGCAGGAGCGCATCACCCAGCGCGATTTCTTTGACGCAGCCGGTAAGGCGGACGCAATCGCCGCCCTTGCACGGGCCCACACGGCGCTGGAGCGCTTCACGGCGGCGGTCTATACGCACGAAGAAGGCAATGGAGACCAACTCGGTGTGCCAGATGGCGACGCCTGACCGCCGAGGGGCAAGGAGCGCACACCGTGCTCTGGGTTACAACCGAACACGTGCAGGTGGACCGGCTGGCGTCCGCCTGGCTGATTCGTCGCTTCGTCGATCACGATGCCAGTTTCGGCTTCGTCCCGCGCGGCACGCAGGCGAGCGCGGTGGCCGACGGCACGCCCTTCTACCTGCCCGGCGCAGTACTCGGCCGTGAAGCCGGCGGTTCGACCTTCGAAACCATCGTCAGTCACTATCAGCTTGCCGGCGCGAACCCGGCGCTCGTACCGATGGGGTAGCTGCTGCGAGCGACCGATGCGCTGCATGGGCCGGTCGCCTTTCGTGGCGCTGCCGTGAGCGAAGCGCTTCCGCCCGGCGCCCCACCCGAAACCGCGGGTCTTCAGCTCGTGCTGCACGGGGTGCGCCTTGGCAGCGCGGACGACGCCGCTGCCATCGTCGCGGCAACCGTCGTGCTCGGTGCCGTCTACGTCGCACTGGAGGCTCGGCAAGCGACGCCAGTGCGCTGACGGCTATTCGCACGCATACGCGGGTCGTGCCGGCGTGAGGACACCTGATGAAGACGCGTCTACGAGCTGAGGCAGCCACGCCGGCCGTGCCGCCCGGCGAGCCGGGGCTGATAGCCGGCGTGACCCGCAACGTCTTCCTGCTGAGCGTGACCAGCTTCTTTGCCGATATCTCTGGCGAGATGGTCTATCCCCTCGTACCCATATTTTTGACCACGGTGCTCGGGGCGCCGGTTGCCGCCGTCGGCCTGATTGAGGGTCTCGCGGAGAGCACCGCCAGCATCGTCAAGATCTTTTCCGGTTGGTGGTCGGATCGGGTCGGCCGGCGGCTGCCGCTGGTCGTCGCCGGCTATGGGTTGGGCGCGTTCGGTAAACTGCTGCTGGCTGTCGCCTTCGGCTGGCCCGTCGTGCTCCTCGCTCGCTTCGTCGACCGCTTCGGCAAGGGCTTCCGCGGCAGCCCACGCGACGCGCTGATCGCCGAATCCGCCCCAGCCGATCAACGGGGCCGCGCATTCGGCTTTCATCGCTCGCTGGACACGGCGGGAGCCGTGATCGGGCCGCTGCTCGGGCTCGTGCTCGTGGCTTTTCTGCACAACCGGCTGCGCCTGGTCTTTGCCCTCGCTGTCGTCCCCGGCTTTCTGAGCTTGTTTGCGCTGGCCCGTGTCAAGGCAACGCGCCGCGCAGAACAGCCCGGCAATGCCCGCCCACCAGCCTTATCGGTGCGCGGCTTCGACCAGCGGTTGCAGCTCTTCCTGCTCGCCTCCCTGGTGTTCTCGCTCGGAAACTCCAGCGATGTCTTCCTGGTTTTGCGGGCGAAGAACCTCGGCCTCTCCACGACCGCCGCCGTCCTAGCTTATGCCTTGTACAACTTCGTCTACATGGGTGCGTCGCTGCCCGCGGGCATCATCTCCGACCGACGCGGCCGGCGCGTGGTATTTATCGCGGGGTTGATCGTCTTCGCGCTGGTGTACGCCGGGCTTGCCATGGCCAACAGAGGATTCCAGGTGTGGCCGCTGTTTGCGGTCTACGGGCTGTACATCGCGCTGACCGACGGCGTGGGGAAGGCCCTCATCACCGACCTCGCCCCGGCTGAGCGACGGGCCACGGCGCTCGGCGCTTACGGCATGCTGACCGGGATTGCGGCGCTCCTGGCGAGCGTCGTTGCCGGCCTGCTCTGGGACCGGATCAACCCCGCGGCACCATTTGTCCTCGGTGCTGCCAGTGCCGTGTTGGGGATTCTGCTCCTGCTTGCGTCGGTGAGCGGCCGGCCGCGGACTGGCCAGATGGCTTTATGAACGGTCAAGCAGGACCGTGGACGGAGCGAGCATGTGGCAGCGCTGACCAACGCGGTGCGGCTCTTTGTTAACCACTATGGCCTCGTCGCACTCTTCCTGCTGCTCGTCATCGAAGAGGCCGGCGTCTGGCTGCCCTTGCCGGGCGACGTGCTGATTATGTAGTTCGGCTACCGGGTCGCCCGCACGCCCCAGCCGTTCCTGTCGGCCATCCCGGTCCTCCTGACCGTGACGGCAGCGGTTGTCTGCGGCTCAACCGTGCTCTACGTCGTCGCTCGGCGCTGCCACTGGCTGCTGTCTCGTGCGGCCCGTTTTGTGCATCTGGACGAACGCCGGCAGGCGTGGATGCGGCCGTGGCTGGCGCGGCGCGGCGGGCTTGCCATCATTCCTGGCCGGCTGATTCCTGGCTTACGCATTCCGACCACGGTCGTGGCGGCCGCATTTAATGTCCCGCTCCGCGTGTTCTTGCCAGCGGTGGCCACGGCCGCGGTCGTGTGGGGCACGTTCTACATTGTACTTGGCGCAATCGGGCAACAGCTAGCGCTGCTGGGCCAACATCTGCTCCCGGACGAAGCCGACGAGCGCATTTTCACTCTGCTCACGATGCTGGCCCTGCTCGGCGTCGCGGTATCCTGGCATCGGACGCATCCGTATCGCCGACGCTAGTTATACTCCCTTGTGACATGGGATAGCATTAGCGCCGGAGCGTTGTAAGCTCCGCATAGGCACGGTCTGCCTGCGCCCGGGTGAGCATCTGGTCGTGGACCATGGCGGCCAGGACGTCCCGCTGCCGCGCCCGCGCCAGAGTGAAGTGGTGAATTGGGTCGTAGCTGCTCGGCGCTTGCGGCAGACCGGCAAGCAGGCTGGCTTCAGCCCAGTCCAGCGCGGCGGGCGGCTTACCGAAGTAGGTTTGGCTGGCCTGGGTCACACCCCACTGTCCATCACCGAAGTAGACGGCGTTGAGATACATCTCCAATATTTGCTCCTTGGTATAGTGAGCCTCAAGCTTCACGGCCAGAACCATGGTAGCCAGGCGGCGGCGGACGCCGTGGTCATTCCCGACGTAGAGGATCTTGGCCAGCTGTTCGGTAATCGTGTCGCCACCCTGACGTGGGCCACCAGTCAGGCTCACCCAGCTGGCTCGCAGTAGGGCGCGGGCATCGATGCCGTGATGGACGTAGAAGCGGCCGTCCTCGACAGCGACGACTGCGGCGCTGATTGAATCGGGCAAGGGCAAGCCGGTATCCTGGCCACCGCGTAGCCGGCCTGCAACTCGCGCTTCGGCGTCGTCGACCGAGGGAAGAGTGCCCAGGAAGATGATGCTTCCGCAGACGAGCGCGACCGCGGTAATGCCCAGTGCAACGCCGAGGAGCTGGCGCCAACGGTGTGGCCAGCAATCGCCGCGGCTGTCCAGTCTGCTGCGTGTGCCGACCCTCATGTCGAAATCGTCCCCCCGTCGCTCATGCTGGTCCCACGCACCAGCGAGCAGGTATCTGTCCGAAACGACTCCGGGTAGAGAGCTGGCTCTTCAGCATGGGAGCCCTTCCTCCGGGAAGCAGGTTCGGCGTCTTCGTGTCCACGATAGCTGGGCAAGACCGCACAACGCACACGCTAACCCGCGCGGTTCAGTCTACGAAGGACTATCAGCCGTGCATTGACCGCAGCGGCTCCAGCCACGTTGGTCAGTGCCCTATGCCGCGTCGACGTGGATCAGCAGGCGCGTGCCGAGCGGAAAGGCAGGCGTTTGGACATGCAAAACCTCGCCCGACCGGCCGCGCAGCACATCCGGCCCGAACGCCGTGCTGAAGGCGTCGCTGCTCACGGCCAAGCTGCCGGAAACCGTGGCGCCCTGCACCGGCAGCCCGTTGCGCTGCTGATCGACTTGCAGCACGCGCGTACCGGGCAAAAGGCGGCTTGTCGTCGTTGCCAGCGGATCGACAAAGCCCGTGACGGAGAGCGGCTTCACGTCGGGCGCCGCGCCCGCCGGCGCACTGAGCGTAAGCTGCCCGGAGCCAAGCACCCATGCCCCGACGCCCACCGGAATCGCGGTGACGCTCACGTAGCCATCCTGCGGCACGTAGATCAGCGCTGAGAAGCTGCCGGAAAGCGTGACGGTTGCCTTCGACGTCGGGTTGCCGACCATGGTCCAACGGCCGGGCGCGAGCGTGACGGAGTAGGTTGCGACGCCGATCGTCGCATCGAGCGAGCCGCCTGCGGGAAAATACGCCCAGTAGCCGAAGCCGCCGCTCAAGGGCGAATCGGCCGGCGCCGCCTCGTAGTTTGCGTCGCCCGGTTGCAGCGTGTAAATATCGCCCACGGCGCCGACGAGATGCGAGCCTTCCGGGCCGGAGACGAGGTTCCAGCCCGGCGCATAGCTCACCGCGAAGGCACGCGGCGCCCGTGCATGGGCGCCGCCGAAGATCGCCAGTACCGCGATCGCCAGGATCGCGGGCCGTATCGGCTTCATCGTTGTGTGCCCCGTGCCGCGTGTTTCGTGCGCGCCCCGCGGAGAGCCGCGGGGTGCCGGCGCGGCACTGGCGATCACACCCTTTCCGGCCAGCACGGTCAAGTGCAGGATCATCCGCAGGCGGCACCGGCCCTGCTCAGTCCAGCCGCTCGGCTTCGCGCTCCAGCTCGTGCATACCGGCCTCGTCGGGCGCGCTGCGGCCGTAGCGCGCCTGCACAAAGGCGCGCGTGAGCGCAGCGGGCACCGGTGAGGCCAGGGTCTGCGAAAGCTCCGGCTCGAACTCGTTCGGCGTGGCCGGCGCCGGTCGCGGGTGGCCGCGGTGGCTCGCGCGGTCGAGCATGCGCAGATATAGCCGGCGCACGCGCAGCAGATCGGCTGGCAGCGGCGGCTCCGGCGCCTCGGTGCTTGCCCGGCGCGGCAGCAGACGCCGCAAGAGGCTGGCCAGATCGCCGCGCAGGCTGCCTTCGTGATCGAGCGCCTCGCGCTCTTCGCCGTCCGTCGGCGCACGGTGCAGGCGGTAGAACAAGCGATAGGCAAGATAGCTGAGCAGGGCCACCAGCAGCAGCACGAATACGAGCTTGAACAGCACGATGAACACTGCCGATGTGCCGTGCTGGGCGCCGTTCTTCAACAGTTGCGAGCTGTCGTCCGTCTTCACATCCGCCGGCTTGGGCGGGGTGAAGTTGACGTTGCCGACGAGGTGGTAGAGCACCTGCGCGATCAGCCAGGCGAAGGGAAAGGCGAGGGCGATCAGCACCCATGAAACGAGCACCAGGGCTGTTGCCAGCGCCGGCTCGATGCCGTGGTCATACAGCCAGCCGGCGGGGCCGAGCGGCAGCACGCCGATCGCGGCGCCCGCGAGCGCCAGCACCGCGATCGTGCCGGCCGAGATCAGCAGCCATGGGCCGCGCAGCGCCTCGGCGCCGTCCGGCCGCGCCTCACGCAGGTGGATCAGCGCCAGCGTGAGCAGGCCGAACGCCACCAGCGGGATCGAGGCCACGTTTACCGCGCCGCGCGCCTGCGTGTCCTGGCCGGCCAGCAAGCCGAGCACGAGCGCGCCCAGGCCAAGCGAGAATGAGCGCAGCGCCTGCGTGCGCTCCAGCCGCTCCTGCGAGAGCATCACGCCCCGCCCCCAGGCGAGGATCAGCAGAGCGGTGCCGTAGACCGCCGTGGGACCGGCCGCGTTTGCCGTGTCGCCGGGGTTGCCGATGAAGCGCGAGGCGCCGGCCCAGCCGGGCGGAAAGGCGCCCGGATCGAAGGCCAGCCCGCCGATCGTGATCAGGCAGGCGATCGAGATCACGCCGCCGGCGATCACCAGCATGCGCCGCGGCAGATCGATGCGCAGCAGGCCGCGCACCAGAAAGAAGCCGCCCGCTTCGGCCGCAAAGTAGGCGGGGAAGATCATACCCTCGCCGCCGGACGCGCCGCTGAGCACCGCACCGACGACAAACAGCGCCAGCGACTCCATCAGCAGGAACGAAAGGTCAAGCACCAGCCGCCGGCTCATGGCGTGGCCCCCGGTGCTCGGCCCTCAATCCCCCTTCCCCTTTCCCCCAATCCTGGAGGGAAAGGGGCGATCCGGTGTAAGGCGGTCCCTGGCGGCGTCGGGTTAGCCGTACCGGCTACGGAACGCTCAGTGGAGGATCGTCTCCTTCTCCCAATCCTGGGAGAAGGAGAGACGAGAGGATAAGGGCCGATGGCCGCGGCGATCATCCGACATGCATCGACACTGTTCAGCATCACGATCGTCGCCCTCAAATCGCACGCCGCACATGGCGGCGGCCGCTGGCCGTTTCGCCGCCGTAGACCAGCGGGTCGTCGCGCTCGAACGCTCGCAGCCGCGCCGAGAGGTCGTGCAGCACGATGCCGCGCGGCGTCTGGCGCGGCGGCTCGTCTCCCACCCAGTAGACCGCGATCGCGAGGCCATCGCGGTGCAGCCGGTCGAGCTGCTGCGCCAGCGCCGGCGTCAGGTAACCGGCCACGAGCGCGAGGCTGGCGCCGAAGGGCAGCCGGCGGCGTTCCCGCGCCAACAGATCTTCCGGCGGCACGATCGTGAAGGGCGTGACCATCGCCAACGCCTCCAGCACGCGCGTGAGCTGGCCCTCGTCGCGCCCGGCGGCGACGTGGATCGGCCGGTCGGCGCCGGGAAAGCTGGCGTTGGCGATCAGGCCGACGGCGAAGCGCTCGGCCTCGCCCTTCGCCGCGAGGCTCGCCGCCACCGAGACGGCCCGCTCCAAAAGCAGCGGATCGTAGCCCTCCCATGGATGAGCGAAGGTGTCCACATTCAGCGCCACGATCAGTGTGAGCGTTGCCGACGGGTCGTAGAGCCGCGACTGCAAGGCGCCGCGCCGCGCCGTCGCCTTCCAGTCGATGCACTTGAGCGGGTCGCCGGGACGGTAGTCGCGCACGCCGGCGATGCGGCTCTGGTCCTCGAAGATGCGGTTGCCGCCCTTCGCCTCGCCGAACGGCCGCCGCGCCGGCAGGTTGACCTCACCCAGCTCGATAAGCCGCGGCAGCACGGTGATGCGCTCGGGCAGCTCGAGCCGCGCCTCGCGGGGGAAGAAGCCGAAGATGTCGCCCGCGCGCAGCCGCGTAGGGCCGACCTCGTAGTAGCCGCGTGCCGCGCAGACGAAACGCTGCCGCCAGCTCACGCGCTCATACCAGGCGAGCGAGGTCGTGTGCGTGTAGTAGAAGGCGCCGGGCCAGGCGGCGGGCAGGATATGCGCCCCGGCCGGCGGTAGCTGATCGGGCACCAGTTCGCGCGCCTCGAACCAGGGCACCGGCAGCGCCTTGGCGTTGCGCACGCTGAACGTCGCCTCGATCTCTTCCCCCACGAAGGCGCGGGTGGCCGACCAGCGCCGCTCGTACGTGAGCCGCTCCAGCGATAGCCGGCTCCAGATGATCGCCACGCCGCCCGCCAGCAGCACGAGCATGCCCACGGCCGCGGGCACCGGCCGCTGCAGCGCCATGCCGGCGAGCAGCAGCACGATCGCCGTCAGCACCCAGACGTTGCGAATCAGGCGGCGGAAATCGTCGCGGTTGCTGGCCGTGGCGACGGCCAGCGGCGGCGCGGCGTTCGGGATGAGCATCGCTGGCCTTTCGCGCCGCTATTCGAGTACGGGCGCCGGCAGCGAATCCAGCACTTCCTCGACAATGCCCGCCGCGTCGCGCCCGCGCAGCCGTGCCGACGACGAGAGGATCAGCCGGTGCGGCAGGACAGCGGGCGCCAATACCTTCACGTCGTCCGGGATCACGTAGCCGCGCCCCCGCACCGCCGCCAGCGCCCGCGCCGCGCGGAAAAGAGACAGGCTGGCGCGCGGGCTGGCGCCCAGCTCAAGCCCGGCATGCGCCCGCGTCGCCTGCACGAGGCGCACGATGTAGTCGCGCACGATGCCTTCGCAATGCACGCGCGTGACGGCGCGGGCGCCGGTCACCAGTTCCTCGGCCTCCGCCACGATCGGCAGCTCGCCCAGTGGGCTCTCTTCTTCGAAACGGTCAAGGATCGCCCGCTCCTCGCGCTCGCTCGGGTAGCCGAGCTTCAAGCGCAACAGAAAGCGGTCGAGCTGCGCTTCGGGCAGCGGAAACGTGCCCTCCAGCTCGATCGGATTCTGCGTGGCGATCACCAAAAACGGCGCCGGCAGTCGCAGCGTCACGCCTTCGACGGTGAGCTGGCGCTCCTCCATCGCTTCGAGCAGGGCGCTCTGGGTGCGTGGCGTGGCGCGATTGACCTCGTCGGCCAGCACGATCTGGGCGGTGATCGGGCCGGGGCGGAACTCAAACTCGCCGCTGCGCTGATTGTAAAAGTTGATACCGGTGATGTCGGTCGGAATCAGGTCGGGCGTGAACTGGATGCGCTTGAAGCTGCAGCCGAGCGAGCGGGCGACCGTCTTGGCCAGCAGCGTTTTGCCGAGGCCGGGCACATCTTCGAGCAGGATGTGCCCCTCGCTCAGCAGCGCGACCAGCACCAGCTCGATCGCGCCATCCTTGCCAACGATCACGCGGCCGATGTTCTGCCGCAACCGCTCGGCGAGCGCGGCCACGCCGGCGAGGTCGAGATCGCGCGGCGCGGCCTCCGCGAGGGCGCCGCGCGACCGTTCCGCCGCCTGCTCCGTGACCGCGCCCGGCTCGCTCATCCGGTCGCCCCGGCGCGGGCCAGCACGGCCCGATACGCCTCACGCAGAATGCCGGTCGAGTCGCGCTCCTCGGCCACATACCACTGCATCGTGGCGCGCGTGAGCGGGTCCATGTCGTCGGTAATGCTCTCGTCGAGCCGCTTGAGCACTTCGGGCTCGCCCTCGCTGTTATTGTCTGTGTCGCCGCGGTTGCGCCGGATCTTATCGGCGTCGGAGATCGTCGGATCGCTGACGAGCGCGAGCTGCTCGGCGGCCTTCGGATCGTCCTTTTCGCGCAGCGTGAAGCCGAGCCGCTCGATGCGCTGGCGGAAGACCTCGCCGTGCGAACTCTCGCGCGAGGCGACGAAAGCGAGGGCGCGCGCAAGCTCCGGGTCGGGCGAGACGGCGGCCCAGGCCCGCAGGTAGACACCCGCGCGGCTCTCGCCGAGGCTGATCGCGTTGAGCAGACCGAGAAACGCCGGCTTCGCCACGGATTCCGTCGTCATCGCCACCCTCCATCTCAGTTCGCGTTCTGTCGAGCAGATGCGCTACCGCGCGAGTATAGCAGGGTTTTCGGCCCTCACCCCCGGCCCCTCTCCCAATCCTGGGAGAAGGGAGGCTGCGGTACCTATTCATCCCAGGCGGCGGCGAAGGCCATCTCACCCATCGCCTCCTGAAGCGCATCGGCCGCCAGAGGGTAGAGCGGATACGCTGCTGCACCGGGTCGCGTGGGACTAGCGGACACTCGCGCTGGCGCAGGCCGTCTGCACATGGCAGAGACTGCCCGACGGCTCAGCGTCGAGTCGGCATCGTTCGCGCCAACGCGTGTGACCGCTACTTCGTGAGCCCGTGGCGCAGGGCGTAGGCAGCGGCCTCGGTGCGGTTGGCGCAGCCGGTCTTGTTGAGGATGCTGCGCACGTGCTGGAAGACGGTGTTCACGCTGATCACCAACCGCGCGGCGATCTCGCGGTTGCTCGTGCCCACCGTGATCAGGCGTAAGACTTCGAGTTCGCGCGCGGAGAGGCCGTCCGGATACTGCGAGCTGGCCGCGCCGGGGCGCGACGCTCCCTCGGCCTGCCGTCGGTCGAGCAGCTCGCGCTCCAGCTCCGCCGCCACGGTGAGGCCAAACTCGATCGCTTCGTCGCTCGACAGCGCCTCGCCCGCCGCCCAGGCCTCGGCGAACGCCGCTTCGCCCAGCGCAGCCCGCACCCGGTCCTCGGCTGCAAGACGTCCCTGGCCAATGCCCAGCACTCGCATAGGCATTGGATGCATGAGGACCGATCTCCATTTGCCGGAGGCGGCCAGCAAACGAGCGCTCGCCATAAAGGCCCCGCGACGCTCCGCGATCTGGGCCACGATGCTGATAGTGAGCCACCACTCCGGGTGTGCGGACCGATACTGCATTAGCGCAAGGTTCTCCGCGCAGGCGGCTGCCGCTGCTCGCAGATCGCCCTGCAACAACGCAACCCAGCCGACGCAGTGCAGATTGTAGAGCCTGTTCAAGCTCGCCGGACCCTGACTGGCAAGCAGCCTCCGAGCATTCTCCTCGAAACCCGCGCGTGCCTGAGCATACTGGCCTTCCACAGCGGCCAGCAGGGTTACAAAGAAGTCCACGGGGCCGCGGTCAGTCACTCTGGCGTCACGTGCCAGCGCCGTCAGCGAATCGAGCAATGTCTTCGCCGCACCAACGTCACCCCATCCGAGTGCCGCCTGAAAGCGATAGCCGCGGCTCGTAATCGCCTCCCTGATCACGCCCAGGTCCCGCCAGAGGTGGTGGGCCTCCTCCGCCGGCTCATCCACTGCATCCCACTCGCCCAGCGTGAGATGCAAGAGCGCCAACATCTGCAGCGCGAGTGCCAGACACGGCCGATCCCCTAATTCCCTGCTGAGGGTCGCTGCTTCCTCCATATCGGCAAGGGCAGAGTCCCGTTGCTCCACCAACGGAACCAGCGCTGGCGGGACCGATGCGAGGAGTCGCGCCCGAGAGACATTCGGCCCGGCAGCCTCGGGCAAGCCAAGCAGGCGTTGGCGCCAGCTCTCGGGTTCGTCCCCCAGGGCGCGAAAGTCGAAATACCAGCGCAGTGCCCAGAGGAGACGCACGCCGATGCCGAGTTCGCCCGACTCGATGCACCAGCTTGCCACGGCTCGGATGTTGTCGAGCTCCGCGTCGAGGGGAATAGCATCATATGCCGTGGTGCAGCGGCGGGCGAGGCGGACGATCTGCACCGCGAGCTGCTGCCGGGCAACGCTGGCTTCGCCGCTCGCTTCCAACTCGGCCAGCGCGAACTCGCGGATCGTCTCCAGCATGCCGTAGCGCGGCTCGCCATCAGAGCCCTCGCGCTCACGCAGCAGGTTCTTCTCCACCAGCGAGGCGACGCCGTCCAGGATCGCTTCCTTCGGTAGGGGCGGTTCACGAACCACCGGCGCAGGGTCCGCGGGTGCAGGCGCACGGTTCGGCGGTTCAGGGTTCGCGGCGGCTGGCGCTCGCGGCTGCGCATCATGTGTCATGGGGGGCCGTTCACGAACGGCCCCTGCCGTGCTCTGGTCGTCGGCGCAGACCGCTTCCGCCAGTTCCAGCGCGCAGCCGCCGGCGAACACCGCGAGCTGGCGAAAGAGTCGCTGCTCGGCGGGCGCGAGCAGGGCGTAGCTCCAGAGAATGGTGCCGCGCAAGGTTTGCTGCCGTGCAGGCGCATCGCGGGCGCCGCCCGTGAGCACTGGCAGCCGATGCTCCAGCCGTGCCAGCAGCACCGCGGGCGGGAGCGCCCGCACCCGCGCCGCCGCCAGCTCGATCGCCAGCAGCAGGCCGTCCAGCCGGCCGCAGATCGCCGCCACCGCCGGCGCGTTCTCGGCCGTCAGCGCGAAGTCGGTCCGCACCGCCTGCGCCCGCGCCACGAAAAGGCCCACCGCCGGATTCTGTCCGATTGTGGCGAGCCGGGTGTCTTCGACGGGCGGCAGCGGCAAGGGCGACACCGCGTATTCCCATTCACCGCGCACCCGCAGCGGCCCCCGGCTCGTCACCAGCAGGGCGACGCTCGGGGCGGCTTGCAGCAGCGCCGCGGCGAAGTCGGCCGCCGCCAACAGATGCTCATAGTTGTCGAGTAGCAGGAGCAGCCGCCTGTCACGCAGGAAGCGGCCCACGCTCGCTTGCAGCGGCACGCCGGGCAGCTCTTGCACGCCCAGGGTCTGCGCCACCGCGGATGGCACGAGGGCAGAGTCCGCGAGCGGCGCCAGGTCCACAAAGAACACGCCGTCCGGGAACTCGTCCAGCGCTTCAGCGCAGGCCTGCAGGGCCAGCCGCGTCTTGCCGGTGCCGCCCGGTCCGGTCAGCGTCAGCAGCCGGTGCTGTCGGAGTAATGCCGCGATCTCGGCCAGCTCGCGTTCGCGCCCGATGAAGCTGGTGAGCTGCAGCGGCAGGTTGTTGGGACAGGCGTCCAGCGTTGCCAGCGGCGGGAAGCGCTCCGGCAAGCCGGGCGCGGTCAGTTGGGAGAGCTGCTCCGGCTCGGTCAGGTCGCGCAGCCGTTGGCGGCCGAGATCCAGCAGGACGGCCTCGACCGGCAACGTTCCGCGTACGAGCTTTGCCGTCGCCTCAGAGAGCAGGATCTGGCCGCCGTGGCCGGCGGCACGAATCCTCGCGGTGCGGTTGACGGCGCTGCCGTAATAGTCGCCCTCTCCGAGGTCGGCCTCGCCCGTGTGCAGGCCCATGCGCACGCGCAGTGGCCCAACGTCGCCCCAGTCTTCAGCCGCTACGGCGCGCTGTCCGGCAAGCGCGGCGGCCACCGCGTCGGAGGCGCGCACGAAGACGGCAAACAGGCTGTCGCCTTCGCCGCGGGGGCGTACCACGACGCCGTCGTGCTGTTCGAAGCATGCGGTCAACAGCGCATCGTGGCGGGCCATGACGGCCCGCATCGTCGCAGGGTGTGCTTCCCACAGGCGGGTGCTGCCCTCGACATCGGTGAAGAGGAACGTGATCGTGCCGGTCGGTAGCTCGGGCATCGGCGGGCCTCACCCCCTGGCCCCCTCTCCAAAGCATTGGAGAGGGGGAAGCCGTGGTATGGGTGTTGCGCTTGATGCGCGCTCGCGGCACGCGCCGCGTTCAGCGCTGCAATCGCGGCCAGCTCGCGCAGGGCAGAACCACACATTAGGACGGGATCACCCGCTCCTGGATCGTGTGCTCTGCAGCGGGCGCCAGTTCGCGCTCAAGCTCCGCGGCCACGGTGAGACCGAACGTGATCGCTTCGTCGCTCGACAGCGCCTCGCCGGCGGCCCAGGCCTCGGCGAACGCCGCCACATCCAGCACAGCCCGCACCCGCTCCACGGCTGCCTCCTGCGCTGCGGCCAGGCCGACCACCTCCGCGGCGGATTCCCTCCTCTCCACCTCGACGGTGGCCAGGAGACGAGCGCTCTCGACGAGCAGGCCGCAGCGCTCCGCCGCCAGGGCCAGCACGTTCAGGGTCCGCGCAAGAAAGCGCGATGGCCCCCCGCGGCGCAGTGTATCGAGACAGGCGGCGCAGGTGGCCACCGCCGCCCCCGTGTCCCCTTGCCGCAGCATGACCCGCGCGAGCAGCGTAAGGCCCACCAGTCTGCCGGCGCTGATCTCACCGTGTTCGGTGACGGCCACGCGCACGGAGTCCTCCAGCAGCCGCCGTGCCTGGGCGTCGTCACCGTGCGCCTCTGCCAGCTCCGCCTCGCTCTTCAGCGCCATTGACATGCCCGCGCTGGCCGGGAGCGCCCGGTTTGCCGCGACCAGCGCTGCGGCGGTGGCGAGATCGCCGCGGGCTATCGCCGCGGTGAGGAGGTAGCCGCGCACCGTCACGGCCTCTCGGACGGCGCCCAATCGGAGCCGGAGGGCGAGCGCTTCCTCGCCCAGCGGGACCATAGAGTCCATCTGGCCCTGCACCATGCGCAGCATCACGCCGTTTTCCAGCGCCCGGACCAGGCCGGGGATGTCGTCGAGCTGACGGCTGAGGCCGGCGGCTTCCTCGAGTTCAGCGAGCGCTCGGTCGCGTTCCGCGGTGGACACGACGTCGATCGGCGAGAGTGCCAGCAGCCGGGCGCGCGAGATACTCGGCTGCGCGGCCTCCGGCAGGGCCAGCAGGCGTTGGCGCCACGCCTCATACTCTTTCCCGCCTCCACGGCCCATCAGGTAAAATCCCAAGGCCGAGAACATGCGCACGCCGATCGCCAGCTCAGCGCGGTCCACACACCAGCCCAGCACCGCCCGCGCATTGTCCACGTCGGCGTCCAGCCTCGGCCAGGTGTTCGGGGCGGCGCACTGCCGGGCAAGCTGCAACATCGGCACCGCGAGCAGACGGCGTACCGCTTCGCCCTCGCCGCTGGCCTCAAGCTCCCCGAGCGCGAACTCGCGAATCGTCTCCAGCATGCGGTAGCGCGGTTCGCCCGCCAGGTCATCGCCCTGTCGCAGCAGGCTCTTCTCCACGAGCGAGCTGACGCCGTCCAGCACGTCCAGGCCCAACTCGCCGTCGGCGTTGCACACCGCTTCGGCAAGCTCCAGCGTGCAGCCCCCGGCAAACACACTCAGCCGGCGGAAGAAGCGTTGCTCCGCCGGGTCCAGCAAGGCGTAGCTCCAGGCGATGGCGTCGCGCAGCGTCTGCTGGCGCTGCGGCGCCATGCGGGCGCCCCCGGTGAGCAGCGGCAGCCGTCGCTCCAGCCGGGCCAGCAGCGCCGCCGGCGGCAAGACTCGGAGCCGCGCCGAGGCCAGCTCGATCGCCAGCGGCAGGCCGTCCAGCCGCGCGCAGATCGCCGCCACCGCACCCGCGTTGGCGTCCGTCAGCCCGAAGCCTGGCTGCACGGCGCGGGCCCGATCCACGAACAGCGCCACCGCCGCGCTCTGCGCCGCCACACCAGGGGCTGTGCGGCCGTTTTCCGGCACCGGCAGCGGGGCGACCGGATACTCGCGCTCGCCGCGCAGCCGCAGCGGCGCCCGACTCGTCGCAAGCAGGGAGACCCGCTGCGCCGCTTGCAGCAGCGCCTCGGCAAACTCCGCCGCGGCCAGCAGGTGCTCGTAGTTGTCCAGCACCAGCAACAGGTGCTTGTCAAGGAGGAAGCGCAGGAGGCTGTCTCGTATTGGCACATCCGGGCGTCCGCCCACACCGAGCGCCTGGGCGACGGCGGACGGCACGAGCGCGGGGTCAGCCAGCGGCGCCAGGTCCACGAAGAACACCCCGTCGGGGAAGCCATCCAGCAGCGCGGCGCCCACCTGCAGGGCGAGGCGCGTCTTGCCCGTGCCGCCGGGGCCGGTGAGCGTGACCAGCCGGTGCTGGCCGAGGAGCATCGTGATCTCGCCCAGTTCCGGCTCGCGCCCGATGAAGCTCGTGAGCTGGACCGGGAGATTGTGCGGCCGGGCGTCGAGCGTCTTCAGCGGCGGGAAGGCATTGGGCGATCCGGCGGCGTCGAGTTGGAAGATTAGCTCCGGCTCGGACAGGTCGCGCAGGTGGTGGTGGCCCAGCTCGCGCAGTCCTGCGCCCACTGGCAGCGCCTCGCGCACGAGCCGGGCCGTCGCCTCGGAGAGCAGGATCTGGCCGCCGTGGCCAGCCGCGCGGATGCGGGCGCAGCGGTTGACGGCTGAGCCGTAGTAGTCGCCTTCACGCAGATCCGCCTCGCCCGTGTGCAGCCCCATCCGCACCCGCAGCGGGCCGGTCTCACCCCAGTCGTCCGACGCCAGCGCTCGCTGGCCGGCGAGGGCCGCGGTAACGGCGTCCGAGGCGCGGACGAAGACGGCGAAGAGCGAGTCACCCTCGCCGCGCGGCCGCACGACGACCCCGTCGTGCTGCGCGAAAACGACCGTCAGCAGCGCGTCGTGGCGGGCCATGACCAGGCGCATGGCCTGAGGGTGTTCCTCCCACAGCCGGGTACTGCCTTCCACGTCGGTGAAGAGAAACGTGATCGTGCCGGTCGGCAACTCGGGCATCGGCGGGCCTTGCGGCGCTGGCAGAGCATCAGCCAGCGCACGAACGCGGCGCAAGTATAGCAGGATTTTCGGCCCTCACCCCCTGCCCCTCTCCCAGGATTGGGAGAAGGGAGTTTTCTCCAGCCTCTCCGCACTCGCGCCTCACCACACTCTGCCACACGCGGTTGACCGCGCTTCGCGGCCGTTCCTATGCTCGGCTCGACATTCAGCGGGAGGAGCGCGGCGATGAAGGCAGAGGTCGTCTCGATCGGCACGGAGATCTTGCTCGGCGAGATTCTCGATACGAACGCACAGTTCATCGCTTCGCGCCTTCCGGCGCTGGGCATCGATCTGTACTGGATGTCGAAGGTAGGCGACAACCGCGGCCGGCTGGTCGATCTGCTCAAGCAGGCCTGGGATCGCTCCGAGCTGATCATCTGCACCGGCGGACTCGGCCCGACCGAAGACGATGTCACCCGCGAGGCGATCGCCGAGACGCTGGGCGAGGAGCCGCACGTAGACCCGGAGCAGGAGGATTACCTGCGCAAGTGGTTCGCCGGGCGCGGTGTCGTGATGCCCGAGCGGAACCTGAAGCAGGCGTGGCTTACGCCTTCGACCCGCGTCATCCCCAACCCGCGCGGCACGGCGCCCGGCTGGTGGGCGGAGAAAGACGGCCGCATCATCCTCGCCATGCCCGGCCCGCCGGCCGAGATGACGCGCATGTGGGAGAAAGAGGTCGAGCCGCAACTGCGCGGCCGCTCATCCAACTCCGTGATCGTCTCGCGCACGATCAAGACGTCCGGCATCGGTGAGGGCAGCGTGGACGAGATGATCAGCCCGCTGCTGCAAAACCCCAACCCCAGCATCGGCGTCTACTCGCGCATGGACGGGATTCACGTGCGCGTCACAGCGAAGGCGCCGACGCCGCGCCAGGCCGAGGCGCTGATCGAGCCGGTCGAGCACGAGCTGCGCACGATCCTGGGCAGCGCCGTCTGGGGCGTGGACGACGAACCGTTCGAGTCGGCCGTCGGCACGATCCTGAAGGAGCGCGGCCTGACGCTTGCGGCGATGGAGTCGGCCACGGGCGGCCTGCTCAGCGCCACGATCACGAACACGCCCGGCTCTTCCGCCTACTTCAAAGGCGGCATCGTCAGCTATGCAACGGAGGTCAAGGAGCAGTTCGGCGTGCCGCGTGAAGTCATCGAAGCGTTCGGCGTAATCAGCCCGGAGTGCGCGAAGGCGATGGCGAGCGCCGTGCGCGAGGCGCTGCACGCGGACCTTGGCGTGAGCGTGACCGGCGTGGCCGGGCCGGATGAACAGGAGGGGAAGCCGGTGGGCACGATGCACGTCGGCTTCGCGGACGGCGAAGGCGAGCCGTCGGTGCTGAGCTATCAGTTCGCCCAGGGCCGCGACGCCGCCAGGCGCCGCGCCGTCACCAACGCCCTGCTACTCATCCGCCGCTCGGTGCTGGCGCGGCCGTAGCGCCCGCGATCACCGCGCACACAGCGCTGGTGCTGCTGAGCAGCGGTGGCGTGGGCGTCGCTCCTCGCGCGGATCAGCGCCTGGCGGCGACGGGCGTGGTGAGGGCACAAGCGTGCTGACGCCATGGCAGCCCACGCCCTGCCAGCACGGCACCTGCTCGCCCGGCCATCCCTGCTCGCTCGCTCCTGCGCCTCCGTTGCTTCTCGATGCCCTGGCCCCGGCTGGAGAGGGGGATCTGAGGTGTTGGTTGTTTGAAGGATGGTGTCCCATCCCTTCTGTTCCCTGTTCCCTGTTCCCTAATATGATGGTCGCAGCGCCTCGCCCCGGGAGCCATCATGCAGATCTTGCTGCCGATCGCCGGCGCGGGCACGCGTGTGCGCCCGCATACGCACGCCCGCCCCAAGCCGATGCTTTCGCTTGCCGGCAAGCCGGTGCTGGGGCACCTGCTCGATTATCTGCGGCCGCTCCGGCCCAGCAGTACGATCATCATCGTGGGCGAGCGCGGCGAACAGGTCGAGGCATACGTTCGTGCGAACTACGCGGGCATGAACCCGCGCTTTCGCACGCAAACTGAGCTGAAAGGCCAGTCGCACGCGATCAAGATGGCCGCGGACCTGATTCACGAGCCGCTCTTGATCGTCTTCGGCGATACGTTGTTCGAGGCGCCGCTGGATCAGGTCACGGACAGCAGTGTCGACGGCGCCGTGGTAGTGCAGCCGGTGCCCGATCCCGCGCGCTTCGGCGTGGTGGAACTGAACCATGACGGCTTGATCACGCGCTATATCGAGAAGCCGCAACATCCGCCGACGAATCTTGCCTCGATCGGCGTCTGGATGTTCAACGACTCCAAAGGGCTGCTCAGCGTGATCGACGCGCAGATCGCCGAGGCCGATGCACTGAAGGGCGAGTTCTATCTGGCCGGCGCTTTGCAGCGCCTGCTCGACGCGGGCAGCCGCTTCCGCCCCGTGCGCGCCGAGGGCTGGCACGATACCGGCACGATCGACGCAGTACTCAACACGCACCGCTATCTCGTCGAGCAGCACCAGCGCAAGCCGCAGTTCACGCCCGTGGCCACGATCGTGCAGCCCTGCTGGATCGACCCGACGGCGAAGCTCGAACGCTGCGTGGTCGGGCCGTACGTCTCGATCGGCCCGCGGGCCGAGATCGTCGACAGCGTGCTGAGCGATGCGATCATCGGCGAGGGCGCACGGATTGAGGGCGAAGTGCTGCGCCGCAGCATCGTCGGCAATGAGGCGGTGATTGAAAGCCCGCCGCGCTCGTTCAACATCTCCGATCATTCGTCGCTCACGCCAGCGCAGCACGCGGGGACGGGCTGCTGATGGCGAGCGGGCTCGTCGTCGGACAGTCGGGCGGTGTGACGCCCGTCATCAACGCCAGTCTGGCCGGCGTCATCGCGCAGGCGGTTGCGGAAGCGGCGATCGGCCCAATCTACGGCATGCGTAACGGCGTGCGCGGCCTGCTTGAGCGCGACCTGATCCGGCTCGACGGCCTGGACGAAGGCTTTCTGCAACGGCTGCGCGGTACGCCCGGCGCCTGGCTCGGCTCCTGCCGCTATGCGCCGGACGAGGCCGATCTGCACCAGCTACTCGACACGCTGGCCGGCCTCGATGTGCGCCATTACCTCTATATCGGCGGCAATGACTCAGCCGACACGAGTGCGCGGCTGGCGCAACTGGCGCAGGCGCAGGGCCGCGAGCTGCACGTGCTCAACGTGCCGAAGACGATCGACAACGATCTGCCAGAGATGGACCACTGCCCCGGCTATGCGACGGCGGCGGCTTACGTGGCGCTCTGCACGCGGCTGCTGTTGCTGGACACGCGCGCGATGCGGCGCGAGGAGCCGCTGCGCGTGGTCGAGGTGAAGGGCCGGCACAGCGGCTGGCTCACGGTCGCGGCCGCCGCCTTCGAGGAGCCGGAGAGCGCACGGCCGTTGCTGATCTATGCGCCGGAGCAGCCGCTGGAGCGCGAGCGCGTGCTGCGCGAGGTCGATGCGGCGCTGTCGCGCGCGGGCCACGCGCTGCTGGTCGTCTCCGAGCACGCGGCAGACGCAGCCGGGCGGCCGGTGGGTGAGGGCCGCAACGTGCAGACCGACGCCTTCGGCCACGACGACTCGCATGGCCCCGGCGCCTTCGTCCAGAGCCTGCTGCAAACCGACCTGAAGGTGCGCTGCCGGCTCGAAGTGCTGGGGGCGATGCAGAAAGTCGCGCTGCTGCCGGAGATCACACTGGACCGCGACGAGGCGTTCGCCTGCGGCCGTCGCGCCGTCGAATTGGCGCTGGCGGGCGCGAGCGGCCGCTGCGTGACGCTCAACCGCGAAGAAGGCGCGCCCTACCGCTGCACGCTCGGCAGCACTTCGCTTGACCGCATCGCCCGCAGCGAACGGCTGCTGCCGCAGGTATTCCTGAGCGGCAACACGCCCACGCCGGCCTTCCACGCGTGGGTCGCGCCGCTGGTGGCCGAAGCGCGCCCCTTCGCCGAGCGGCTGGTAGAGGGGGCGTAGAGCCAGCAGGCAGCGAGGCGCAGGGCTTGCTGCCTGCCGGGGGTGCTCACCCCGGCATGGCCGCACACGTCCCGTGTCCCCGCGCCACGTCCTGAGCGGGCCGCTGCAGACGGCCCAGGGGAGCCCAGGACCACGGGCAGGGGGCTCTTTATAGGGGCCCTACGCCGGCAGCAGCACGAAGTCGTACTCGACGGTGTAGAACGGCGCCTGCACGCCGCGCCGCCGGGCTTCATCGCCTGAGTCATGCCTGGCGAAATCGACGACCAGCGCGTCTTTCTTGCCGAACACGGCGTCCGAGTCGAGATACGGGTCGCCGCTGGCGAACAGGTGCGTCGTCAGCGTCCGATAGCCATCGGCCGAGACGATGAAGTGGATGTGCGCCGGGCGGTAGGGGTGCCGGCCCAGCGCGAGCAGCATCTGCCCCACCGGCCCATCGACCGGCACCGGATAACTCACCGGCTTGATGCCGACGACCGTGAAGCGCCCTTCTGAGTCCGTGCGGTAGCGGCCGCGCAGGTTCATGTCCGGCTGGTTCTCGTCCTGCTGCTCGTAGAGGCCGTCCTCGTTGCCCTCCCAGACGTCCAGCAGCGCGCCGGCGATCGGCGTGCCGTCGGTGGCGCGCACGCGGCCGCTGACGATCGCCGGCGCGCCCTTGCCGTCGAGGCTGATCGATTCGCCGGCCGCCAGCTCGCGCGCGCCCTCGCGGAAGAAGGGGCCGAGCACCGTCGATTCGGTGGCGCCGTGTTCGGCAAAGCGATGGTTGATCGTGTCCACCAGCATGCTGATGCCGAGCGTGTCGGAGAGCAGGATGAACTCCTGCCGCCGGTCGTCGCACTTCTGGCCCACGGCGGTCAGAAACTGGATCGCCTGCAGCCATTCGGCCTCGGTGAGCTGCACCTCCTGCACGAAGGCGTGCAGGTGCTTGACCAGGCTGGTCATCACCGTCTTCAGCCGCGGATTCGGCGTCTGCGCCAGGCTCCTGAGCACACTCTCGGTGATCTGCGCTTCGCTCTCGACCGCAACCATCTCGAACCTCCCCAACCGTGCGGCGCTCGATCCGGCAATGGCGCGCCGAACCGCGTAGTATTTCACATGGCCGCCGCGCGGCCGTCTTCAACAGTACACCCGGCGCAGTCAGACGAGGAGATCCGAAATGACCGCCCAGCCCGCCGACGCTGCCCCCGGCACGACCAGCCAGGCGCCCACCCGGCCGATGACCGGCGACGAGTATCTCGAAAGCCTGCGCGACGGGCGCGAGATCTGGCTCTACGGCGAGCGCGTCAAAGACGTCACCACGCACCCGGCCTTCCGCAACACCGCCCGCATGATCGCCCGCCTCTACGACGCGCTGCACGATCCGAAGACGAAGGACGTGCTGACGACCGGGACGGACACCGGTTCCGGCGGCTACACGCAGCGCTTTTTCAAGGCGCCGCTGAGCTGGGAAGACCAGGTTGCAGGGCGCGACGCGATCGCCGCCTGGGCGCGGCTGACCTACGGCTGGCTGGGCCGGGCGCCGGACTACAAGGGCGCGTTTCTCGGCACGCTCGGCGCCAACGCCGAGTTCTACAAGCCGTACGACGCGAACGCCCGCGCCTGGTACAAGAAGGCGCAGGAGCACGTGCTCTATCTGAACCACGCGATCATCCATCCGCCCGTGGACCGCGACCGCGCGATTCACGAGCGGGCCGAGGTCTGCGTCCACGCGGTCAAGGAGACCGACGCCGGCATCGTCGTCAGCGGCGCCAAAGTCGTGGCGACGGGCTCGGCGCTGACCAACGCGACCTTCGTGGCGCACAACGGCCTGATTCCCGTGCAGGACAAGGCCTACGCCTGCATCTTCATGGTGCCGATGGACGCGCCGGGCGTGAAGCTGATCTCGCGCGCTTCGTACGAGAATACGGCGGCGGTGATGGGCACACCCTTCGACTATCCGCTCTCCAGCCGGCTCGACGAGAACGATGCGATCTTCGTGCTGGACAACGTGCTGATCCCGTGGGAGGACGTGTTCTGCTACGGCGACATCGACGCGGCCAATAACTTCTTTCCGCAGACCGGCTTTTTGCCGCGGGCGCTGCTGCACGGCTGCACGCGGCTCGCCGTCAAGCTGGAGTTCATCGCCGGGCTGATGATGCAGGCGTTCGAAGCGACGGGGCACAAGGACTACCGCGGCCAGCAGATCCGCCTGGGCGAGGTGATCGCTTACCGTAACCTTTTCTGGAGCCTGTCCGACTCGATGGCGCGCAACGCCACGCCCTGGGTAAACGGCGCCGTGCTGCCCAACATCGAGGCGGCCACGGCCTATCACGTCTTCGGCGCCACGTTCTATCCCGTGGTGAAGAACCTGATCGAGCAGAGCGTGGCGAGCGGGCTGATCTACCTCAATTCGAGCGCCCGCGACTTTCAGAATCCCGAGCTGCGGCCCTACATCGACAAGTACATCCGCGGCTCCGACGGCTATGACGCGGAGAAGCGCGTGAAGCTGATGAAGCTCTTGTGGGACACGATCGGCACCGAGTTTGGCGCCCGCCACGAACTGTACGAGATCAACTACTCCGGCTCGACCGAGGAGAACCGCCTGACCGCGCTGAACATCGCCCGCGCCACGGGCCTCACCGACCGCATGAACGAGCTGGTCAACGCCTGCATGGCGGACTACGACGTGAACGGGTGGACCGCGCCGGACCTGATCAACCCCGACGACGTGAGCTGGCTGCCGAAGCGCTGAGGTCTGACCTGTCGCGCCTCGCAGCTCAGCCGGCGCACGCGGGTGGCGCGCGGCGGCGGGCCGGCGCCAGAGCCTGCGCCGCTCGGTCAAGCACGGCGGCGAGGCGCTGGCGCGGCTTCGCGAGGAGGTCGATGCCTGGTCGGGCGGCACCAG
>CALFMN010000134.1 GCA_937879875.1 uncultured Chloroflexota bacterium
GGCGCGCACCGGTGCCACCGCGGCCCGCCGTCCCGCGCCAGTGCCCCCCGCGCCGCCACCCTGGCCGCCCGCTGTAATGCCCGGATCACCCGTGCCGCCATGCGCATGTGGCGCTAGCCGGTGCAAACACGCCCGAGCCGAGAGCTTCACTGAGGCACGGTTCAACACACCGCTGACACCTGGCTGGCACGATCGTGCCGGCACCCCGCTCAAGAGTCCGGGCTGGGTGTTGAATAAGACCTTCCAGCGCACCTGGGAACGCGGCAATGCAGTGTTGCGTGTTGCGCTCTTCGGCGTGCGCTGAAGCCGAGCAGGCTTGAACTCGCCGCGTGAGCCGGGGCAGGTTCGTCGGTCATAATCATGCACTCCTGCTGGCCGTGGCGGGGCGGCGCGGACGCGGGTCAGTTGCTGAGGCGCGTACTGCTCGCGGGCTGGCCGCAGGCCGCCTGCATCTCCGCGCTCAGCCGGCGCCACTCACCGACGATGCGCTCCTCGCGCGTGTAGTCGAAGGCGGCGACGCCGAAGCCGCGCAGGTCGGCGTCGCGCATCGGGTTGTCGGCCAGCCAGCGGGCGGTGATGCGCGTCGCCTCTTCCACGTCGACCACGTCGCGGCAGCCGAGCAGGGCACGCGCCTTCGACATGTCGAGGATCAGGTTCGACTTTTCCGCGAGGTTGTAGACGCCCACACAGAACTGTGCTGGCACACCGACCAGCTCCATCGACGAGCCCAGCTCCGCCACGATCAGCTCGGCGACGCGGCGGGCGCTGATCACGCGCTCATCGCCCGCGTTGAACGCCTGCCCCGCGGCCTCCGGCCGTGTCGCCGCGAGGTACACCAGGCGCGCCACGTTCTCGACGTAGCCGCGCTGAAAATAGGTGATGCCGTCGTGCGGCAGGATCATATACGGCCGGCCGTCGAGCACACGCTTGACCACCGCCCACTCGTGGTTGATGGGCGCCCGCGGCCCGAAGATGCCCGCATAGCGCAGGATCACGACTTCGAAGGCGCCGGCGCCGTGCTGCTCCAGCAACTGGTCCTCGCCCTCAGCGACCTTGCCCGTGTAGTTCTGCGCATCGCGTTGCCGCTCCGCCCACTCCGGCACCGGCAGCGGTAACGTGCCTGATGGCGTGGGGCGCAGCGTGCCGCGATAGACCGGCTGGCCCGTGATGCCCGACCAGGCGGCGCGTCTTCCCGGCCAGCTCAAGCGCCAGCGCCCGCAGCCGGCCGGAAGTACAGATGGCGACGTCCCACTCTGCCGCACCGATGCGCGCGTGGATGTCGTCCGCGTCGCGCGGGTCGCCGTGCAGGTGCGCCACATCGGCATCGAACTGCGCCTCGTGCTTGCCGGTGTGGTAGATCGTGACCTCATATCCGGCGTGCAGGAAGTTGTTCACGATCGGCACGCCGCTCGGTCCCGTGCCGCCCACGATCAGCACCTTCATCTGACAACTCCGTTGGTCGTAGGGGGCACGCCCCCTCTCACCCCCGTTTGGGTGGCTGTCGCGTTGATTTCAGTGCAGGGGTACCGCTACTTCGTGGAGCACTCCGTTGGTCTCAGGGGGCAAGCCCCCTCTCACCCCTGGTGATGAGACGGCCTGCGGCCGTGGTGATTGCACTGCGAGGCTCCCGCTGGCTCTTGGACAACGCCGTTGGTCGCAGGGGGCTTGCTGTGCTGCCGCTCGGTCGCCTCGCTTGTCGCGGCCACGGTCTACTCCGCGTCTCGGCAGCGCAGTGTGTGACGCGCCGGGATCTCAAAACGCGGCTCACGCTCGGACGGGCGCTCGCCTGATGGGCTGCTCGGTCGGCTGCGCTCAGAGCACGAGAGCCGTCAGTTGCCGGGGCTTGCGCCCGTCAAAAGACCTCGTCCCGCTCGCCGAACTCGTACTCCTCGGTGCGCTCGTCCAACTCGTCGCGCGTCACGAGGCCCTTGTCCAGCAGCAGCAACTCGAGCGCCGCGAGCCAGCGTTCGTAGTACACCTCCGGCTCGCCCTGCGCGCCGGCGGCGGCGATCTGGCCGATCAGCCGGTCGCGGAACTCGTCCCAGACGAAGGTCTGCTGCTCGTGCAGGGTCACGGCCATGCCGAAGGCGCGGCCTTCCCAGGCGGCGTGGAAGACCAGCTCGCCATTCTTGCGCGGCGCGCCCGCCGCGGTGTCATCCATGCCCGCCACCTGCCGATCGGGCCTGATCTCGCGCGCCAGCAGATCATCGGGCGGCACGACGCGGGCCTGCGCCGCGTCCGGCATGGGCGCAGCGCCGCGCGGGCGCCGGTCCTCCACCGGCTGACCGTCCGGGCGCACCTCCCAGCTGGAGGCGGTGAAGCGCAGCCGTTCGAGGGCGGGCGGCGGCGGCACGAACGTATCGGCCTCGAGCAGCGTGTCGATGTAGTCGTACAGCCGCAGCACAGCCGTCTCGTCGTTCATCGAGTGGAACCAGAGCGTGCGCCCGCCCCAGAGCAGCATGGCGACGTTGGCGAGCGAGCAGGGGCCGAGACAGCCGCCGATCGTCAGGTGGACGCGGCTGCGCAGCCGCCGTCGCAGCCACTCGCGGTGGTAGAGATCACGCGGCAACGCGGGTATGCCCTGGTCGGTGCGGCCGCAGCAGCAGCCGTCGGCACAGACGAAAAGCTGGCCACGGACGCGTGTGGCATGCATCCGCTTGCCGTCGGTGCGAACGACAATGTTGCGCATGGCTCTCCTGCTCGTGCCCTGACGCGCCGATCAGCCGGCGACGGCGGCCGGCGCCTGCACGTTCGCCACGCCGATCATCGCGTCGCGTGTGACCAGCGCGGCCAGCTCCTCCTCGCTCAGCCCCTCGGTGCCCGCCGGCCGCTCGGGCAGCACGAGATAGCGCACGTCGGAGCTGCTGTCCCAGACGCGCACCTCGACCTCGTCCGGCAGCGTGGTGCCGAACTCGCGCAGCAGCGTGCGCGGCTCGATCACGGCGCGGGCGCGGTAGGGCGGCGACTTGTACCAGGTCGGCGGCAGGCCGAGCACGGTGGCGGGATAGCAGGAGCAGAGCGTGCAGACGACGAGGTTGTGCGTCCGCGGCGTGTTCTCGACCACGACCAGGTTGGCGGCGCTCACGCCCAGCTCTGCCGCCGCCGCGCCGCCGTCGGCCAGCAGGCGGACGCGGTAGGCGGGATCGAGCCAGGCGCGGGCGACCATGCGGGCGCCGATCATCGGGCCGATGTCGTGTTCATAGGTATCGACGAGTTTGTCCACGGCCTCGGTTGTGATCAGCCCCTTCTCGATCAGCAGCGACTCCAGCGCCCGCGTGCGCAGCACGATCCACGGCTCGGGCTCGACCTTGTGGTTGCCGGCCATCGCTTACTCTCCCGTCGCGGCCGTTCCGGCCGGCTCAAGGTAGCTCTCCCAGAGGTCGATGCTGACGCGCGAGTTCGGTTCGGCGGAGTCGCCCCACAGCTCGCGGGCGTCGAAGGCGACGGCGTAGACCGTTTGCGGCTGCACGCCCTGGCCCTGAGTATACGCGTCCGGCAAGGGGAAGACGCCGAGCACGCGCTCGACGGTGCCGCACCTGCCGCGCACGTAGCGGGCGAGGCGCGTGTGCCCCGCGGGGTGCACGTTGTGCGCCTGCACGCGGTCGCCGGGCCGGAAGCGCTGTGCCGGTGCCGGAACCGGTTCCGGCGTGGCCGGCAGTTGCGCGAGCGCGGCAGCCGCGGTCGCCGCATCGCCGGGTGCGGGTAGCGGCTGGCTGGGATCGCGCTCAAGCGAAGCCACGCGGGCGTCGATCTCTGCGCGGGTGAGCACGCCTTTCGCCACGAGGTTCGCTTCCATCGAGTACAGCCAGCGCTCGTAGTAGGACGCGCTCAGGTAGCGCGCGGGCGGCATCCGCTCGATCTCCTTGCGCGACTCGTCCACGTTGTAGATGCGGTACGGGCCGAGCGCCCTGCGCATGCCGACCACGCGTCGTTCCCAGTCGGCGTGATAGAGCGGCTCGTCCTGTTCGATCACCACCGGCCCGAAGCCCTGCATGCCGCCCATGTCATGCACGCCGTTCATCGCTCGCCTCCGCATTGATTCCCAGGGCGTCTCACAGTTCCGCGCCCGGCCGCTGCCATGATGCATTTTCGCTGATTTTGTGGCTGCCGCAACGTTTGCCGAAGCTCGGTCTGCCGGCGGCCCGCTACGGCGCCGGTCCAGCGCGGCGTGCTTCCTCAGCTTCAGCAAGCAGTTGCAGGGTAAGCTGCATATGGCCCGCGTGCAGGGCGCAGTGCTGCATGATGTGCAGGAAACAGTAGCCGACCGTGAGGGTCGCGCTGCCGTGGAACTGCTGGAACTCGGGGGTAGCCACCACCTCAGGGGGCGGCGTCACCGGCCTGTTCAGGTCGGCGTCGGCGAGCCCTGCCAGTAACGTCTGCACGGCCGCGTGGAGGGCGTCGTAGCGTGCCGTGAGGTCCGCGAGGGTGCCGGCAGTCAGGAATTCCGCGTCCACGATCGCGCGAGCTGGGCTGGCCCCCGACCAGTCTCAGCAGCCAGAACTCGGCCGCACCCGCCGTGTGGGCCGCGAGTTGATAGAGCGTATTCTTCTCCGGGAGTGCCAGCGGCTGGTTGAGCCGCGCCTCGCTCAGCCCGTCGAGCCGGCGCAGCATCCCGCGGAACGGGCGGTTCAGCAGGAAGCCCAGCGTGTCCACCGTCGTCGTCACGGCCCGCCTCCCTGGTGCACGATGTGTAGTCGGCTGCGCCTGCCCGCATGCTACGTCAGCCCGGCTTCCGCGCAACGCTGTGGCAGATCACCTGGCTGGCGAAGGCGTCGGGTCGCTCGCCCCAGGCGGCCAGTTCGGCGCAGATCGCCTGCACCGCCTCTTCCGTCGCCCAACCCTCGCGGACCGAGACGCCGCCGGCCTCGTTCGAGCCGCGGAAGCGCGTGTGCGGCGCGGCGTGCCGTAGCTGTCGACCGTTGCCCGTGTCTCCGGATCGCGGAAGCCGGCAGCGAGCATTACTTCCCTCTGCCGCGGGCCAAATTCCAGGTCGATGCCCGTGGCCTGATAGGTACGCTCAGACAGCTCACGCCAGTGTCTGAGCAGGAGTGTCAATGGATACATGCCAACCGGGCTCGCGAGGCTCGAGACGCAGACGATGCCGCCAGGCTTGAGCACGCGGCGCAGTTCGCGCAACGCCGCCACGGGATCGTGCAGATGGAACAGGACCGCGATGGCGTACGCTGCATCGAACGCCGCGTCGGGGAAGGGCAGGGTATAGACACTCGCCTCTTGAAACCGCACGTTCGTAACGCCCCGTTCGGCGGCAAGCTCGCGGGCTGCCGCCAGCGCCTCGGGATCGAAGTCGACGCCAACCACATCGCCGTCGGGCGCCACGGCCTGCGCGAGCCCCGTGGCAATGCCGCCGGGGCCGCAGCCCGCATCCAGCACGCGCATACCGGGCTTGATCTGGTTCAGCAGAAAGGGGATGCGCTGCTCGGCCGTCGATTGCGCCAGCAGTTTGGTGTAGGCCGGATTGCCACGATTGACGTAGCGCTCCTGTGGCGCTGCCTCGTTGTCGGCAACCATGTTCCTCTCCTCCGCCATGAGACGTGCGGCACCTGAATCTCGCGGATGCCACGTTCAGCGCGGTGCTGCCGGACGCGCAGCAGCCTACGCCATCCCCTGCGGCAGCGGCAGCGAGGAGCCGAGCTGCACGCCCCAGTGCCCGTCGTGCTCGGTGATGATGTAGAAGCTGAGAAACCGCGCATAGCGGCTGCCGTCGGCGCGGAAGCGGTTGGTCAGCACCTAAGTAAGGTGCCAAAAGTTCGCCACGCATTCACGCGGCCAGGCGACGGGCGT
>CALFMN010000135.1 GCA_937879875.1 uncultured Chloroflexota bacterium
TCCGCCCACGCGTGCCCTGCGGCCGCACGCCGCCCCTTCCGGCAGAATCCGGGCTCGGGCACCGGCTGGCGCCGATCGCCGCCGTCGCCGCGGGCTTCTCCATGGCGATCGGCGTCACGGCGGTCCACCTGCTGCCGCACTGGAGCGCGCTCAGCGATCCGCTGCCCGGCGGCAACGTCGACGTCTGGTCGTGGCTGGCGGTGCTCGCCGAGATCGGCGGCGCCCTCGTCCTGGCCTGGCGGGCGCCTACGTGCTGCGCCGCGACCGCGGATAGATGGCTTCCATCCCCCTGCCGTCGCCTGCGACGGCGAGCAGGCGCGGGATGTCAGGGAGACACCCCTTGCCCCGCCCGCGCGCGTTCCTGCTCGATCAGCACGCGGCGCAGGATCTTGCCCGACGGGTTCTTGGGAATCGCCGCCACAAACTCGATTTCGCGCACCTTCTTGTACGGCGCCACGCGCTCGGCCACGAAGGCGAGCAGGTCGTCTGCGCTCGCCTGCTGGTCCGGCTTCAGTACCACGAACGCTTTCGGCGCTTCGCCGTCCGCCCCGGCGGGCTTCGGCGTCACGGCCGCGTCGAGCACGGCGGGGTGCTCCATGATCAGCGCCTCCAGCTCGGCCGGGGCGATCTGGTAGCCCTTGTACTTGATCATCTCTTTGGCGCGGTCGAGGATGAACACTTCGCCGCTCTCGTCCATGCGCGCGATGTCGCCGCTGCGCAGCCAGCCGCCGGGCAAGAGCGTCTCGGCAGTGGCCGCCGGGTTCTTCCAGTAGCCGCGCATGATCTGCGGGCCGCGAATCAGCAGCTCGCCCACCTCGCCGCGCGGGATCGGCTGGAACGTCTCGCGATCGACCACCTGCTCCTCGGTGTTCTCGACCGCCGCGCCGACTGAGCCGGCAACGATGCTGTCCGGTCGCTGCGCGTTGGTTACGGGACTGGCCTCGGTCATGCCGTAGCCCTGGATCACCGGGCAGCCGAAGCGCTGCCCGGCCAGGTTCGAGACCTCGGCCGGCAGCGGCGCCGCGCCGGAGAGGATGAAGCGCAGCGTCTCGTGGCGGCGCGTGGCGGCGGCCGGGTGATGCACCAGCGCGAGCAGCGCCGGCGGCGCCACGAACAGATCGGTGACGCCGCGCTGCTCGATCAGCGCCAGCGTCTGCTCGGCGTCGAAGCGCGGCATGACGACGCAGGTGGCGCCCACGGCCAGCGGCGCGTTCAGCAGCAGCGTGGCGCCGTAGATGTGGAAGAAGGGCAGGAAGGCGAGCAGCACCGAATCCTCGCGCGCCAGACCCGTGGCGATCGACTGGCGGATGTTCGAGGTGAGGTTGTAGTGCGTCAGCATCACACCCTTGGGCAGGCCGGTGGTGCCGCTGGAGTAGGGCAGGAAGGCGAGGTCTTCGAGCGGGTCGATCGCCACCGGCGCCGGCTCGCCCGGCTCGGCCTCCGCCAGATTCCACACCTCCTCGATAGCGTAGACCGCGCGCACGCCCGGCAGGTTGCCGCGCACGCTCTCCACCAGCGGCAGCAGCGAGCCGTGTGCGAACACGACCACCGCCTCTGCATCATCGAGCTGGTGCTCGACTTCGCGCTCGCGGTAGAGCGGGTTGAGCGGCGTGACTTTGGCGCCGACGACGAGTGCGCCGTGCAGCGCCACGGCGAACTCCGGGCAGTTGGGGGAGAAGATGGCGACGGTTTCGCCCTTCTGCACGCCGTGGCGTAGCTGGAGCAGACGGGCCAGTCCGCGTGCGGCGTTCCAGACACGGGCGTAGCTGAAGGCGTTGCCGGTGGTATCGATGAAGGCGGCCTTATCGGGCAGGCGGCGCGCCGTCTCGGCAAGCATGTCGGAGAGCGGCTGGCGCGGATAGAGCGCGGCGATCGCGGAGGGTTCGATCGTGGTCACGGCAGGCTGCCTTTCTTCGAGCGTGCGGCGCCGGGGGTGATCTCATCGCGCAGTTCGGCAGAGAATGCGAACGGTCCTCTCTTGCGAGTATATGTCAAGGCGGCGGGCTTCGAACCAGTGATAGGCCGGCGGAACTGGACGCTCGCCGGCAGGCAGGCATACCGTGGGCAGACCGGCCGCATGACAGCGTTCAGGCTGGCCGGGCGCGCAGTGAGGTGTGGCGTGCGGCGGTTTGCCGGCGTGGTCTGCTTCTGCCTGGTGCTGCTCGGGGCGGCCTGCGGCGCCGGCAAACCGCCGCAGCCGCTCACGGTGCAGGAACTGGCGCTGCAGCCGGCCGGCGCTGAAACGGTGCGCGTGGCCTATGATTACCTGCTCAGCGACTATCTGCAGCCCCTGCACCCGCAAGACCTGCTCGCCGCCGCCTGGGCCGGGGTGCAGCAGCAGGCGCGCGCCGGCGGCGCCGATGCGGGCGATGCCCCAACCTTGCGCGGCTCGCCCACGGGCGATTTCGCTGCCTTTGCAGCCGCGTTCAACCGCGTCACCGCGGGCAAAGACGCCGCGCCCTACGCCTTCGCCGCCGTGAAGGCGATGGCGCAGAGCCTGCACGACGATCACACGACGCTCGTTCCCGCCGACCTCTACAAACAAGCGCTCGCCCTCTTGCAAGGCGGCGACACGCAGTTGCCGCTGCTGCAATCGCGCATGCTTCCCGGCGGCATCGGCTATCTGCGTCTGCTGATCTTCCCCGCGCCCTACGTGAAGCTCGCCGGCGGTAAGACGCTGGCTGAGTCGCTCGACGCGGCGCTGGACGCGTTCGAGCAGCAGGGCGTCAAGGGCTGGGTGCTTGACCTGCGCGGCAACGCCGGCGGCGCGATCGACTCGGTCTCGACGCTCACGGGCCGCTTCATTCCGAACGGCGTCGTCTCCGCGCTGCGCAGCCGGCACGGTGTCCGCGCCGAAGAGCTGGCCGACGGGCACTACTATCCGCATCGCCATCCGCTCGCCGTGCTGATCGACGGCAACTCGGCTTCGGCGTCCGAACTGGCCGCATCGGCCCTGCGCGACTACGGCGCGGCGCGGCTGTTCGGGCAGAAGACGGCGGGGGCGGTGAACGGCGCCGGCCTGGTGCCGCTGCCGGGTCAGGCCGCGCTGGAGTACACCGTCTTCACCGCGCTGGATGGCTTCTCCAGCACGCCGCTGGATAAAGTCGGCGTGCAGCCCGATCAGCCGACGGCCGGGCGCGTGGGCAGTACTGACCCCGCGCTCAGCGCCGCGAGCGCCTGGCTCGCCGGTCTCGGCGCTTCGGCACAGCCGCCGTCAGCCAGTGCGGCGCCGCGGGGGACGGCGCTGACCGCCGCGCAGGTCGGTCAAACGCTCGGCGGCTACTCCGCGCAGGTGGCCGACGTCGCCGCCACGCCGGACCTGAAGCTGCTGGGCGAGCTGGCGATCGATACGCCGAGCATGGCGGCGCAGGACATGCCGAGGGCGCTCGACGCGGCGCGTGTCTACGCGCAGGGTGGCTGGCAGGGACGGCTCGACCGCTATTTCGGCAGCGGCGGGCAGGTGCAGATCCTTGTCTCGGTCGCCCTGTATCGCGATGACGTAGCGGCGCGCGAAACGACCGAGCGCATCCAGGGTCTCGCCACCGACGCCTGCCGCGCCGAACAGACAGACCGCGCGGCCGCACCCAGCGTGTGCAGCGGCGGCGGGCAGAACCCGGGCGCCCGCCTGGTAGCATTGCCTGTGCGCCTGGGCGAGCTGGAGCAGGCGGTGCGCGGTCCTGGCATCACGGCGCTGGTCTGGCAGGAGGGCCGGCTGGTGTACAGCGTGGCTGCCGTGTTCGCCCGCGGCCACGAGTCGTTCGAGCCGGTGCTGCGCCTCGCCCATACGCTGGACGCGCGCTACCAGCGCCAGCCGCTGCCGTAGCCGCCGTGGGGACGAAGTGCCGGCAGCCTGCGCCTCAGCGGCCCTGAGCGGCGATCGGCTCAGCGAAACTCAACTCGTGGCCGTCCGGGTCGAGCATGTGGAAGAAGCGCTCGCCCCAGGGTGCGTCGGCGGGCGCGGTTTCCGGCAGCAGCCCGGCCGCGATGGCCCGCGCATGGAAGGCGTCCACGTCCGAAACGTAGAAGATGGCGCGGCCCCACCAGCCCAGCCGCGTCTCCGGCGCCACCGCGATCAGGTTGAGGTGCGAGGCGCCGACGTAGAAGCTGCTGAAGCCGGCCGTTTCGCCGCCGTAGTGCAGCACGAAGCCCAGTGCGCGGTAGAACGCGACCGAGCGCGCCATGCCGCGCGTCGCCAGCGTCAGCGCGCTGATCGAGAGGACGGCGGGCGCCGCGACCCGCGGGCGCCCGCCCGATCCGTCGTCAAGTTCATGCATGGCCTGGCCTCAGGCGACGCCCAACTCGGCGCGGATCAGGTTGCAGATCGCCAGCGTCGGCCCTTCCGCGGTCAACGTGAGCTGCATCAGGTTGGGCACGACGGCCACGGACAGCCCGGCTTCGGGATCGGCGAAGGCCGATGAGCCGCCGGCGCCGTCGTGCCCGAAGGCGGTGAGACGCGGCCCGCGCGCCGAGGGCATCGGCCCGATCTGGCCACCCATCCAGAAGCCGATGCCCTTGCGCATGGGCAGCATCAAGACGCGGTCCACCTCGCTCGTGAGCACGCGCTGCATCTGCGCGATGCGCTCCGGCGAAACCAGCCGCACGCCGTCGATCTGCCCGCCGTTGGCCAGCGCGCCATACATCCGCGCCAGGGCGCGGGCGCTGAAGTGGCCGTTAGCCGAAGGCAGGCAGGCGCGGCGCACGCGCAGATCGTTGAACAGCGTGAGGCCGAGGTTCGGCGGCATCGCCTGGAGCATTGGGTGATCGGGCGGCATGGCCGGCGGCTGCTCCGGCCGCGCCCCCAGCTTCAGCACTGCCAGGCGGTCCTCCACGCCGTCGGGAATGCCGACGAACATTTCGTCCTGCACGCCGAGCGGCAGCGCGATCTCCTCGCGGATCACGTCCTTGATGTGCCGGCCCGTCGCGCCCTGCACGATGCCGCCCACGATCCAGGCGTAGGTGATGGCGTGATAGCCTGTGGCCGTGCCCGGCTCCCAGGCCGGCGTGCCGCCTGCGACCCAGTCGAGGCCCGCCTGCCAGTCGGTCAGGCTTTCGATCGTGGCCGGCGAGGGCATGGCGTGGAGCCCGGCCTGGTGACTCATCGCCTGTGCGACCGTGATCCGCTCCTTGCCGTTGGCGGCGAAGGCCGGCCAGTACTGCGCCACCGGCGCGTCGTAGTCGATCTGGCCGCGGTCGGCGAGGATGTGCAGCGCCGCGGCCGCGATGCCTTTCGTCGTCGAGAAGCAGTTGAACAGTGTATCGGGCTGCACGAGCCGCAGATCGTCCGGCCCCATCTGGCCGGCGCAAATCTCGACGATCGGCTCGCCGCGCAGATAGGCGCTGACCTGCACGCCGAGCTGCTCGCCTGCTGCGATCTGCCGTTCGACCAGATCCTGCACCTTCGCGTTGACCGCGGTGTTCGTGGTCGTCATCGCTCATCCCTTCGCGCACGGCGGCGCGTGACATCGTGCTCCGCGCCAGTATCGGCCGCATGGCGACGCGCGGGCAAGCGCCATCGCGGCGACGCGTCTGCGGCGGGGCATGGCATCGACGCCGGGCAACAATCTGGCAGATCGCCAGAAAGCGCTCGGCGTACGCGGATCCGGGCTCAGCTAAGTGTATAATGCACCTAGGTGCACGTCGAGAGCGTGCAGTCCATTCAGAAGGACGGGAAGTGATGACCACCGATACACAGCGCGGCGCCAGCGAGCAGGCGCTCCGGGCCTGGCAGGACGGCTGGGGGATGCTGTTCGGCGGCTACGGCCGCCAGTTCGCGGCGCTGAGCGCCGGCACGCGTGCCCTGAGCAACGACCAGCAACCGTTGCGCAGCGCGGCGGAGCGCATCGCCGCCAGCACGCGCGATCTCACCACGGCCCAGTTCGACGTCGCGGCCGAGTGGCTGCGGCTGCCGCTGGCGCTCACCCGCCCCGGCAATACCTCCGGTCTCGCCGCGAGCTACGGACGGTTGATCGAGGCGTACAACCAGCTCATGGCCGCCTATCTCTCGGCCGCGGCGCCGCTGCAGACGTTCGCCTTCCGTGCGGCCGAGCGCAGCGGCCAGACGGCCGAGGCGATCGTTGATGCGCAGGCGGAGACGGTACGTAAGACAGCCGCCGCCACCGAGCGGGTGAGCCGCGCCACGATCGAGGCGACCGCGACCGCCGTGGAGCAGGTCGAAGACGTGGTCCAGCGCACCGCCGAGCAGGCGAGCAACGGCGTGCAGGCGCCGGCCGACCGCCGCATTAAGGGCAACATCAACACGCGCGGCGAGAAGATCTATCACCTGCCCGGCCAGAGCAGCTACGAGCGCACGCAGGCCGAGGAGTGGTTTGCTTCCGAGGATGCGGCGCAGGCTGCGGGCTACCGCCGCGCTGAGACACCGGGTGGCGGCGCCATCAAGGGCAAGATCACGCGCGAAGGCGAGCGCATCTACCACCTGCCCGGCCAGGCGAACTACGACCGCGTCGAGCCGGATATGCTCTTCGAGACAGAAGAGGCCGCCCGCGCGGCCGGCTTCCGCGCCTCTCAGCGCTAGCCTGCGCACCGCAGGCGGCGTTCGCTGCTGCGCGGGGCGTCAGCGTCATCACGGGGCACCTAACCCTGCTTTGCCTGGCGGCAAAGCTGTCCCTTCCCGAGACTGGAAGGGTTCGGGTTGAGGATAGCCGAAAGAGTGGGAGACGGACTCTCCGCGTGTCCCACAGGGACACCGCGCTCCCGCCACCGTCGCACGGTGCTGGGAACGCTCCAGAAGTCCCTTTCCCGCCTCGGGAAGGGACAGACCTCGCTTCAGCGGAGTCAGGGTTAGGTGCCCCGCGCGGGCGCTGCCGCTCGTGCTCGGCAGAGCAGTCCGCTGACGGCCGCCTGCCTCAGCCAAAGCGTGGCAGCACCTTCGTCGCGTACAGCTCGATCGAGCGCAGCAGCTTCTCGTGCGGCACGAGGCCGTTGTAGATCCAGGCGAAGACCCAGTTGACCGGCGTATCGGCCTGCAGCCGTTCGAGCTGGCGGCTCACCGTATCCGGGCTGCCCACCAGCAGCATGCCGTTGTGCAGCATCTCTTCGCGTGACGGCGCCTCGCCGGTCTGGCCGCGCAGCACGTCGCCGAAGTGGAACGGCGCGAACCAGGCCGAGCCGCAGAAGGCCGCGCCGTACGACCACAGCTCCTGCGCCTCTGCGTCCGTGTCGCAGACGATCACGTCGCGCAGCACACCGAGCCCCTCGCCCGGCTGCAGCTTGCGACCGTGCGCCGCCGCCTCTTCGCGATAAACCTCGTACAGGTGGTTCTGCAGCTCAAGGCGCATCGCCGGCAGAATCGCCGTCACGCCTTCGCGGGCACACCAGCGGATCGTGTTCTCGCTCGAGGCGAACGGCTGGAAGATCGGCGGATGCGGCTGTTGCAACGGCTTCGGCACCACGCCGATCGCCTGCACGATGTTGTCCTCGCTCAGTCCGGCGCCCCACTGGCGTGTGGCGTCCAGGTCCCAGGGCGTGCCCCGCGGCGGGATCTGCCAGTTCTTGCCCTCGTACTGGAGCATGTCCTGCGACCAGGCCTGTTTGATGATACGGAAGTGCTCCTCGAAGGCCTGGCGGTTCGCCTGGTCGATCGCGTCGTGCTGGCCGGGCGTGGCGCCGTGGATGCCGTGCATCTGCTGCGCCATCACGTCCACCCAGCGCCGCTGATAGCCGCGGGCGAAGCCGGCGTTGGCGCGGCCGCCGCTCATGTGGTCGAGCATGGCGATGTCTTCGGCGACACGCAGCGGATTCTGCGCCGGCAGGACGATGCCGAGCTGGCCCACGCGGATGCGCTTCGTGTGCAGCGCGATGTAGAGATCCAGCAGCACGGGGTTGTTCGAGATCTCGAACCCCTCGATGTGGAAGTGGTGCTCGGTGAAGGAGATCGAGTCGTAGCCCAGTTCGTCGCCGAGCTGCGCCTGCTCCTTCAGCTCGGTCAGCATGCGCTGGTAGAGATCCGGCCGCAGTCCGGCCATGCCCTGCTCGATCTCCGCGCGCGAACCGATGGACGGCAGATAGAAGAGACTGGTTTGCACGCTTGCCTCCTGCGCAGTGGCGGAACCGTCCCGCAGCAACCAGTGTGACCCGACAGGCGCTCTGTGCGGAAGCGGCCGGTCCGTGGCCCTCACCCCCGCCCCCTCTCCCAATCCTGGGAGAGGGGCGATCGGGCGGAGCACGACTCGGACGGCGTCGGGCTATCCGTAGCGATCCGGGAACGCGCACGCCGCAGCACGGTTAACCGCACCGGCCACGGAACGCACTACCCGGGATCGCCCCTCTCCCAGGATTGGGAGAGGGGACGGGGGTGAGGGCGAGAGCCGAACGCCGCTCAGATCTCCTCGTCGTAGCCGCCAGCCGCGAGCCAGCGCAGCAGCGACAGGCTGCGGCTCAGCCGCTCGATATCGACGCTGCCGTCTGCAGCAAGCGCCGAGGCTTCAAGACTGACCGTGCCGCTGAACTCCCACTCGCGCAGCACCTCGAACAGGTAGATGAAGTCGATGCGGCCCTCGCCCGGCTGCAGGTAGCGACGACGCCCCGCCGCGTCGCGCAGGGCGCCGTCGTAGTCCTTGATCTGGATGTGCCGCACGCGGCCCTCCTGCCAGAGCCAGGGCGATGCCAGCGCCTGTTCGAGCTGGCCGTGCAGCGCCAGGAACTCGGTGTCCAGCGTCACGGCGCAGCGCCCATCGCGCTCGATCGCCCGCCGCACGTTCGTGAGCGGGTCGGCCACGGCGCAGGGCACCGTTTCGACCGTCAGCGTGAGGCCGCTCGCTTCGGCCAGATCGAGGCAGCGCGGCAGGCAGCCCAGGTTGCGGTCGAAACTCCGGTCCGAGTCAGGCAGATCCCAGAGATGCAGCACGACCACGTCCGCACCGATCTGCCGGGCGAGACGGCAGTTCTCCTCAAGCCGCCGCAGACCTTGCTCCTGCTCAACCGCGCCGGCACTGCCCAGCGCGGCGCCGATCGCCTTCTCGGCGTGCACGACGGGAAAACGCAGCCCCGTCGCGAGCAGATCGCCGGCGATCGTGTCCGCCGCGAGCTGCCAGTCGGGATAGAGCAGCAGTTCCAGACCGGCGGCATCGAGCCGCGGACCGAACTCCGCGACAGCGCCGAGGTCGGTCTGGCCGGGCGTGCGGCTGAAGGCGCCGCTGGAACAGAGTACAGTGATCGCCATCGGCGCCGCCTCAGTGTCGCTCGCCGGCAAGGTCGGCGGGCAGCAGTGAGGTGCTGACCTCGGCGCGCGGCAGCCAGCGGCCCTGCTCGACTGCGGTCAGGAACTCCAATACCGCGGCGTTGAACAGGCCCGGTTCCTCCAGATTGATCGCGTGGCCGGACTTCGGCAGGATCCACAGCCCGGCGTTGGGGATGCGCCGTTTCATCAGCAGCGCCGGCTCAAGACAGGTCTCATCCTCATCGCCCACCATGATGCAGACCGGCGGCTGGATGCGGGTCAGTTCGTCTTCGACCTCGAAGACCGTGCGGCGTTTGAGCTGCACGCCGCGCATCGTCAGCGCCGAACCCCGCGCCGAGTGGCCGCGGAACAGGTCGTGGAAACGCTGCCAGCCGCGCGGGTCTTTGCGCAGGAACTGCACCCGCGCCGGCCCGCGCGTGTAGAACGCGGCGACGGCCTCCATGCCCTGCTCCTCGAAGGTGCGGATCGTCATCAGCGCATCGCGTTGCCACTGTTCGCGGTTGCCGGAACCGCCGCCGGCGCCGGCCACGACGACGCCGAGGCAGCGATCCGGGTGGGCGATGGCGAACTTGAGCGCCACAGCGCCGCCCATCGAGAGGCCGCAGATGTGCGCTCGCTCGATCCCCAGCGCGTCGAGCAGGCCACGCAGATCGTCAACGAGCTGCTCTTCGGAGTACGCCGCTGGATCGTCGGGAACGGTGGACGGCGGATAGCCGCGATGGTTGTAGGCGACGCAGCGGTAGCGCCGCCCGAAGCAGTCGAGCTGCGGCTCCCAGCTCTCCAGGCTGCCCGCGAACTCGTGGCTGAAGACCAGCGGCGTGCCCTCGCCAACCTCCTCGTAGTACAGCTCGATGCCGTTCACCCGCACGGCCGGCATGGCGCCCTCCTCTGCGCGGCTGGCGGCATACCCGCGCTGTGCCGAGTATAGCGCGTCGTTATGGTGTACCGTGACTTGACTGGTAAGTCATAGCTTACGTATCATGGCAGTATGAACACCGTCGCAGGAGAACGAGAGACGCCGATCTACGCGGCCATTGCGCACCCCGCGCGGCGCCGCCTGCTGGACCTGCTCGCCGAAGGCGACCGGTCGGTCAAGGCGCTGGCGGCGCCGTTCGCCATGAGCCGCCCAGCGGTCTCGCAGCACCTCAAGATCCTGCTCGACGCCGGGCTGGTGAGCGAGCGGCGCGCCGGCCGCGAGCGGCTCTACCGCCTGCGGGCCGAGCGGCTGCGCGAGGTTCAGGTCTGGCTGAGCCGCTACGAGCGCTTCTGGCATGACCATCTGGCAAAGCTGGGGCGCTACCTGGAGGAGGAGCCATGACGCACGATGCCGCGCGGGCCGCCGACGCCGTGCGCGACGCGATCGAGCTTGAGATCGAGTATCCGCACCCCCCGGCGCGCGTCTGGCGGGCGCTGACGGACAGCGCTGCCCTCGCGGGCTGGCTGATGCCGAACGATTTCGAACCGCGCCTCGGGCACGAATTCAGCTTCCGCGTTGCCGAAGCCGAGGGCTGGAGCGGCGTGATCGACTGCAGAGTTGTGGCGCTCGAAGAGCCGCGCCGTCTCGCCTACACCTGGCAGAGCAGCGGACTGCCCGAAACGCTCGTGCGCTTCGAGTTGGAGCCCACCGCCGCCGGCACGCGTCTGCGCCTCGTACACAGCGGCTTCGCCGCCGGCGGCCCGCCGGCACTGAGCGTGCGCGACATCCTGGCCTCGGGCTGGAACAGCAAGCTGCTGCGCGAGGCGCTGCCCGCCCTGCTCAACGCGCTGCGCGACGAAGCGCCGTGAACCGCCGCGACGGAGCGAATCAGCAGCGGATACGAAGTTGCGGAACGGAGGAGACCGATGGCCGGCAATTTTTTGGAAGTCATCTCGGTGCCCGTCAGCGATCAGGATCGTGCGAAGGCGTTTTATACGGACGTGCTCGGCTTCGAGCCGCGCGCCGATGTGGCGATGGGCGACGGCATGCGCTGGGTACAGCTCGCTCCGGCTGGCGGCATGGCCTCGATTACGCTGGTGACCTGGTTCGAGACGATGCCGCCCGGCTCACTCAAAGGGATCGTGCTGGCGACGGAGGACATTCACCAGACCTACGGCGAACTCGCGGGGCGCGGCCTGCACTGGAACGGGCCGGTCGAGGAGGCGTTCTGGGGCACGTTCGCCACCTTCGACGACCCCGACGGCAACGGCTGGGTCGTGGCACAATCACGGCACGAGGGCTGACCGGATGAGCGTCCCTTGCTGCACGACTCACGCTGCGCGTCGCGCAACGTGCGGTAGAGGCCGCTTGTGATCGGCCGGTTGCGACGCAACAACGACCGGCCGCAGCGCGCCGGCCGAACCCGCCCACCTGACCGGAAAACGCCAAACCCCCGGCAGTGACAGGCGGAGTGTCACCAACCGGGGGCTTGCGGCTGTTTTGCGCCATGCGTCCACGCGCGTATCGCGGACCATTCCGGGCAACGACCATCTGATCGCGCACCGAAATAGCGGCGCGGTCAGGTCATGCGTGTGCCAGCCTGCCACGTGGCCGGGCGCTGCACCGCCCGGCGTGCGGCGAACCGCGCTGCGGTGCGACTAGCTCAGGCCGTCGTCCTCAAGCTCGCGGCGGCGGCCCATCAGGAACATCGCCGCCCCGGCCAGGGCCGAAATCGCACCCGCCACGAGCATAAACGTGATGCTGGTGTTGGGAGCGCCGTGTCCGGTGCCGGTGTTCGGCAGTTGCACCGCCGCCGGCGCGCCGGCCGCCGAAGCAACCGCACCGGCCGCCGACACGCCCGCCACTGCCGTAGTGGCACCTTCGCTCACTGGGGTTGTCATGGCTAAACCTCCTGCCTTCTCTCGGGACTCGTCCAAATAGAGGCGTCTGAATTACCGGCGACCGTCCTCAACTGCTGGTACTGGCTTCTCACCGTGCTGCCCACCGCCCGAAACGTCACGATGATATCCAGATACAGCAAGAACAGGAACAGCGGGCTGTAGAAGAAGACCCGCGGCCTGCGCGTCACAACGCTGACAACGAACGCCGTCAGCAGCACACTGCCGTACTGCCAGGCGAGCAAGTTCAACACCGCCGGGCGGCTGTGCACGTCCAAAAACCAGACGTGAAGCTGCACGGGGTGAATGAGCAGAAACGGCAGCGCCAGTACCGTGAGCATGAACATCGCGATGTCCAGCGTCAGCAGCACGGTCGAGATGTCGAGCACGCTGATGCCGGTGGGCAGGCCGTTGCGCATGTGGAACCAATGCAGGCCCACGCGGTATTTGCGCACCGACTCCCACCAGGCGCGGTCCCAACGATACATCTGTTTGCGGTAGGATCCGATGCTGAACGGCTCCTGGGTCGTCACCACGGCCGAGCGCACGTACTTGATCTTGCCCAGCCGCCGGCGGTGCACCTGCATCGTCAGGCTGAAGTCCTCGGTGGACATGCGATGGTCGAACTCGAGCTGCTTCAGCACGCGTGTCTTCCAGGTCGTACTGCAACCCGAGGCGATCGTGATCGAGTTCGTGTAGCTCTGCAGTTGTTTGTAGATGAGCTGCCAGACGGTGTAGACATAGGTGCGATAGACAGAGATCAGGTTGTTCGCGTACCACTTCGAGCGCACCTGGCCCACGGCGCAGGCCACGTCCTTGTAGCGCAGCACTTTGAGCGTGTTTTGCAGGAAATTGGTCTCGACCGTCGTATCCGCGTCGATCACCGAGACGTAGACGTAATCGTTCGCGAACACGTAGCCGGTGAGCACGTGCTCTAACCCGCGCGACTTGCCCAACTGCCCCTGGCCGATCAGCACGTTGGCTTCGGGCAGGAACTGGCGGGCGATCTCGGCCGTGCCATCCGAGCAGTTGTCGCAGAAAACGAAGACATCCCGCGGATGCCAGACCTGCACGACGGAGCGCAACGTGGCGGCGATCACCGCTGCCTCGTTGTGTGCCGGGATAATCGCGGCGCAGACGCCCGGTGGAATCAGCAGCGCCGGCTGGCGGCCGAACCAGCGCCGCAGTCCGCGGGTGCGCTGGCTCTGCTCGGCCAGATCGGCGCCGCCGGCTACCAGCGAGGCCGCGACATCGCCACGCCGGCGCCGCTCGGCCACCCAGCCGAGGCCGCCCGCGACGATGCAGCCCAGAATGATGAATCCAATCACATACAGCATGGAACGTCCTGCACCAAATCCACGAAATCAATCACTGCGGGGCGGAACGCCCCGCCGCGGCGCCAACTCATCATGCGACGCGAGACGCCGCCTCCTCCCGTACCTCCCATTCCTCGCCCAGGCGCATACGCTGGCGGAAGTCGGCGATCGACGCCCGCAGCCCCTCCTCAAGCTCGACCACGCGGCGCCAGCCAAGTTCGGTCCGCGCACGCGTCGTATCGGGCAAACGCGAATCGTGGTCGTGGCTCGGCCGGTCGATCGAGACGATCGGGCTCGCCGAGCCGGTGAGCCGCAAAATCAGCTCCGCAAGCTCGCGCACCGTCACCTGCTGCTGCGAGCCGAGGTTGTATGCGCGGGCCGGCGTGCCCTTCGCCATCGCCAGGCGAATGCCGCTCACCATATCGCTGGCATAGGTGTAGCAACGCGTCTGGCCGCCCTCGCCGTGCATGGTCAGCGGCTGCCCGCTGAGCGCGGCCTTGAGAAAGGCTGGAATCACGCGCGTATCGTCGAGGCACATACAAGGACCGTAGGTGTTGAACACGCGCACAACTTTGGCCGGCACAGCGAAGCGGTCGTGATAGATGGCGAACAGCGCCTCGGCGGCGCGCTTGCCTTCTTCATAGCCCTTGCGGGCGCCCATCGGATCGACGTTGCCGCGATAGGTTTCGCTTTGCGGCACCACCTGCGGATTGCCGTAGACCTCGGCCGTCGAGGTGAGCAGGGCTGGAGCGCCGTGCGCTCGTGCGATCTCGAGCACCGCCTTGCTGCCCTCGTAGTTGGTGGTCATCATCTCGTAGGCGAGCGGCCCGTTGTTGGGCACTCCCGTGGGGCAGGCGAGATGATAGACCGCCTCGATCGGGCCGAGCTTCGCGGCGAAGGCCGCGAACGCCGGGGCAGTGATGTCCAGCTCGGCGAACTCGAAGCCGGGCGCATCCGCCAACGCTGCGACGTCGCGGCGGTCGCTGGTGATGAAGTTGTCGACGCCGGCGACGGTGAAGCCATCGGCGAGCAGGTTCTGCACGAGGTTGCGACCGAGAAAGCCGGCAGCGCCGGTGACGAGGACGGTCATGACCGATCCTCCACGAGGCGCAGCACTTTCGACTGACGGCGCAGGACATCGCTCAGCCGGTGCGAGCGCGGCTCGCCGGCCTGCGCCGGACGCGGCGTCGTGCGGCCATGCGCGTTCCACAGCTTCCAGCCCGCCGCCTCCAGCGCGGCGTAGTCGACACTGCTGTGCTCGGTGAGCAGCACGGCAAGGTCGTACGCCTCGGGACTGGCATCTGACAAGTCGGTGGAGGCGCGGTCGGCAAACCGCGCCACATGCCGGTCGTGGTAATCGACCGTGGCGCCCGCGGCTTCGAGCAGTTGCAGAATCGGCATCGCGGGCGAGCGCCGCGCATCGCCGATGTTCGGCTTGTAGCTCACGCCCAGCAGCAGGATGCGGGCGCCCGCCAGCGGCCGGCCCATGGCGCGGGCGATACGCTCGACGATCACGCCGGCGCGGTTCTCGTGGTTGCGCAGCCCGGCGGCGAGCATGCCGGCCTCACTGCCGGCATCCAGCATCGCCTGATAGAGGAAGTACGGATCTTCGGCGATGCAGTGCCCGCCGATGCCCGGCCCGGCAAAGAAAGGCATGAAGCCGAACGGCTTGGTCGAGGCCAGGCTGACGACCTCATGGGCGCTGATGCCCATCTGCTCGCAGTAGCTGTCGAACTCCTGGGCGAAGGTGATGTTAATAAAGCGGAAGGTGTTCTCAAGAATCTTGGTCGCTTCAGCCGCTTCCAGCGACGTAGCCGGCACGGCGCGTTCCACGAAGCTGCTGTAGAAGAGCTGCACCAGCTCCGCGGAGGCGGCGTCCATGCCGCTGGTGATCTTGGGCGTGTTCTCCAGATGGAAGCGGGTGTTGCCCGGGTCGATGCGCTCCGGCGAGTAGCCGAGCAACACCGTCTCGCCCAGCGCGTGCCGCTCGGCGATGATCGGCGCCACCACGCTGCGCGTCGTGCCCGGGGCGTAGGTGCTTTCCAATACGATCAGACGTGGCCGGCTCTCCTCCAGCACGTGGCTGACCAGCGAGCGCACGGCGGAGATGACCATCGCCAGGTCCGGTTCGTAGACGCTGCCGGTGAAGCGCGTCGGCGTCGGCACGGCAACGACGAGCACATCGCAGGGGCGCAGGCCGAGCACGGTCATGACCGCGCGATAGCGGCGCGACTTGTTCTCCTGCTCGCAACGCGCAACGGTGTCGCCGTTGAGGTCGAAGCCGTAGGTTTTGTAGCCGCTCTGGGCGATGCGCTGTGCCAGGGGAAAGCCGACATAGCCCTGGCCGACAACGCCGACGACGGCCTTGCGCGTGCGAATCCGCGCTTCGAGGGCTCGCAGCCCTTCCGGCAGATCCTGATCGCTTTCACTGGAGGCCACGCGGGCAACGGTGGGAGTCCGACCAGAGAACATCACGTACACATCTCCAAATAGCTATAGAATGACCAGACTCGCCGTTCAGCGAACCGTGCAGCAGCGTCAGTGCAGACCTGTGAATTCCACTAACCCGTGCGAGCAGCGCGATTGCGGCCTTCCACAAAAGAAAGAACGTATGCGAGGCTGGAAAGTTACTGTCCGGTTGAGCGATTCCTCGACATTCCTTGCGGGATTCACCTCCCGGCCCGCGCCCGGCGCCTCCACCGAAACCCGGTCCGGGGAGAGGCCCTGTCGCGAGGTTGTTGTAACTGTTCAGTAACGTGCTGTGTACAATCTTCCGGCTGTAACGGAACCCTGTCAATCCGCGAGGGTTACGGGCTGATTACAAGTTTCTGTCGAGTACTGCTTATCGCCGCAGCGCGGCAGGCACGCAACGCGGCGCGCGGCCACATATGCGCGTCTCCCGGCGATCGGTTGTCGGTAATGAAATGGTGAAGCAGCGGTTACGATCGCCGAGCGGCGATCGTAACCGCCGCTTACTGCGGTGGGCGCTGCGCGAGCCGCTCTGCCCGCAGCCAGGAGATGTAGTCGGGGCGGCCGCGGTTGCGAAACAGCGGCGCGCTGAAACGCTCGGCCCAGCGGGAGAGCGGCTGCAGGTTCTCGGCAAAGGCGGCGTCGAACTCCGACCAGTTGCGTGCATGTTCTTCCGACCGGAAGAGGTTCATGCCGGCTCAACGCCAGGCGCGCGTCTCCGGCGCACCGCCGACCTGGCTGCGCGCATAGCCGACGATCGACGCGGGCTTGGCCGCAAGCAGCGCTTCGTCGCGCATGGCGACCTGGAGCGGCTCGCCGCAGTCGAGGCAGGGCGCGTCAATACGCACCGTTTTGCCGGGAAAGAGCCAGCGCACCGCCAACGCCTCAAAGCCGCACTGGGCGAACCAGCGCTGTTCGCCGTCCACGGAGACACGGTACTGCGTCGGCAGGCTATGAAACGGCGGAAACGAGACGATGTAGTCCGTGCCGGGATGGAGCCACGCGGGAATGCCGGTCTCGACCAACTCGCGCAGCGTTTGCCGGCCCGCTTCGACATCGAGGCTCAGTTCGGCAGCCAGTTCCGTGTAGTGCGGCGCCTGACCCGTCGCCACCATGCGGGCGATGATCGCCGCGAACGCCCGGTCCAGCAACGCCACGTCGACCACACGTGCACCTCGTCCGCCCGCTGCGCGGCCGGCCCGCCGCCCATCGTAGCCGCAGAGCGCCGCCCTGTCGATGGCGGCGCGGGGCACCTAACCCTGCTTTGCC
>CALFMN010000136.1 GCA_937879875.1 uncultured Chloroflexota bacterium
CTCGTTCCGCAGCGGCACTCTTCCGAGCCGCACCCGCAGTATTGTAAACGTTTGCGACAGCGTTCTGGTCCGTGTGTTCAGCCGAAGAAGGTGCCGCCGTTGACGTGCAGCACCTGGCCGGTGATCTGGTGCGCGGCGGCTGAGGCCAGGAAGACCGCGGCGCCAGCGATCTCTTCCGGCTTGATGATCGCGCCGAAGGGCATGCGGCGGGCGCTGGCGGCGATCTCCTCCTCGCTCATGCCGTGGCGCGGCTGGGCGGTGTCGGTCAGGCCGGGCGCGATCGCATTGACGCGGATACGGTATGGCGCCAGCTCCAGCGCCAGCGTGCGCATCAGTCCGACGATGCCGCCTTTGCTCGCTGTGTAGTGGGCGCCGCGCGGCGAGCCGCGATACGCCGCCTGCGAGGAGATGCAGACGATCGCACCCGGCCGGCCCAGCGCTACCATGCGCCGCGCCACGGCCTGCGCACAGAAGAACGTGCCCTTCAGATTCACGCCGAGCACGCGATCGTACTCGTCTTCAGCGATGTCGAGAAAGGGCGAGCGCGGGAAGATGCCGGCGTTGTTCACCAGCACGTCGATCGGCCCCAGCTCGCGCTCGGCCGTTTCGACCATGCGCCGCACGTCCTCGGCGCGAGAGACATCGCCAAGCACGAGCGCGGCGCGGCCACCCGCATCGCGCACGCCCCGCGCAACAGCCTCCGCGGCCTCGGCGTCGTCCAGCCAGTTGATCGCCACGCCGGCGCCCTGCCGCGCGAAGGCCAGCGCCGTGGCCGCGCCGATGCCCTGCTGCGCGCCCGTCACCAGCACGACCCTGCTCGCATCGGCCATCGGTCTACCTCCGACGGGCAGCAACCGGTCCCGCGGCCAGAAGATACAATGAACGGGCGCGGCGGCGCCTAACCCCGCCGCGATGGGCGCCGCGTCTCCCTTCCCTCGTAACGCGTGATGCAAAATCAGCGGGTTTGTGGTCTGTATGCAGAAAGTGCCGGACGGCAGAGGCTGCACCTGTCACGGAGGCAGCCCTGCTCATTCCGACACCTTCCTCACGGCCGTCTCTCCCCTCAGCGACGAGCTGTATCAGACCGAGCTGGCTCCCCACCGCGCCGCGCCGCCGGGTCGCCGGCCCCGCCTCAGCGACCGTGAGGTGCTCACCTTGATCGTCGGCCAACACGGGGTCCACCGCAGCGCACGCGGGGTGCTGCGCCGCGTGCGGTGTGGCTGGCAGCACCGGTTTCCCACGCCCCGCAGCCAGAGTGCCTTGCATCGCCGCGTGCGCGGGCTCAGCTAGCTGCTGGCCTGGTTGGTGCCGCGGCTGGCGCAGCACCTGGGCGTGGCCCTGGCTCCCGTTGAGGTCGTGGACGGCACGGCGGTACCCCTGGAGCGACGGCGCCGTGCCACCCGCCAGCACCTGCTGGCGCCCGCTGCGGACTGGGGCCGGCGCGCACGGACGCGCGCTGGCTGGCCGAGGCCGTGTTCCAGGGGCGGGGCACGCCGCTGGGCGCGCCCCGGGTGAGCACCCTGCCTGGTGCGGTGCGCCCTGCGACTGGCCAACCGTCCGCGGGATCCAACGGGCCGCCGGGCAAGGCGCCGCCGCCGGGGATCGCAACCACACAGGCAGCCGGCATACCGGCCGGCGCGCCCACGCTGGGGGCGGCGGGCACGCGTGGCGGGAACACTGGTGGCCCAGCAGGGGGCATCCTGCGCCGTCGCCACCGGGGCCACCCCAGGCTCGCCGTTGCGACCCTCGTGCCTTGATGCTGCACTATGCATCACGCGTCACAGGGGAAGCCAGACGCGGCTTCAGCCGCGGCGGGGTTAGGTGCACGCGCGGCCGGTTCAGAGACGGAGAGCAGAGCGGATAGCATAAGGGGCGAACGCCGTGATACGCCCCACAGTGGTCGCTTTGCGATGCACGCCATCGTCTTCGTCCTCGTCTCGCTCGCGATCGTCGCCGCGCTGATGCCGCTTGCGAACCGGCTGGCGGTCCCGTATCCGATTCTGCTCGTCGTGGGCGGGCTCGGTCTCGGCCTGATCTTCGCGCTTGTTCCGGCGGTGCCCACCGTCAGGCTCGAGCCGGACCTGGTCTTCTTACTGTTCCTGCCGCCGCTGCTGTACTGGGAAGCGGTCACCACATCGTGGCGGGACTTTCGCGCCAACCTGCGCCCGATCACCTCGCTCGCTGTCGGGCTGGTGGTGTTCACGACCTGCGGCGTCGCCGTCGTGGCGCATACGGTGATCGGCCTCTCGTGGGCGGTCGCCTTCGTGCTCGGCGCCGTCGTCTGCTCGACCGATGCCGTCGCCGCCATCGCCGTGACGGCGCGCCTGGGCGTTCCCCGGCGCATCGTGACCGTGCTCGCCGGCGAAGGGCTGGTCAACGACGCGACCGCACTTGTCATTTACGGCGCTGCGGTCACGGCAGTTGTGGCCGGTCGCTTCTCGCTTGCACAGGCAAGCGTGCGCTTTGTCGTGGTCAGCGTCGGCGCAGTGACGATCGGGCTGATCACTGGCTGGGCGCTGATGCAGGTGCGACGCCGCATTTCGGATACGCGTCGAGGAGACCGTGGCGCTGCTCACGCCGTTTGTCGCCTATCTGCCCGCCGATTTCCTCGACGTTTCGGGCGTGCTCGCGGCCGTGACCGCGGGCCTTTACGTTGGCAGGCAATCGCCGCTGGCGATTTCGTCGTCCGTCCGCCTTCGCGCCGATGCGGTCTGGGAGCTGGGGACGTTTTTGCTGAACGGCCTGGTCTTCATCCTGATCGGCGTGGAGTTCCAGGGGATTTGGCGCGACCTTGCCAACCATCCGCCGGCCATCCTGCTGAGAGATGTCGCTGTCGTCAGCTTCGCCGTGATCGTGATCCGTCTCGCCTGGGTCTTTCCCGCCGGCGGGCTGGTGCGGCTGATCAACCGCCGCTGGGGGCGGGCAGAGCAGCCGCTGCCGGCCGCGGCACTCGGCGTGATCGGCTGGGCGGGCATGCGCGGTGTGATCTCGCTGGCGACGGCGCTGGCTCTGCCGGATCGCACTGACCACGGCCTCTTCCCTGACCGTGAACTGGTCATCTTTCTCACCGTCGGGGTGATCGCCGTGACGCTGATCGGGCAGGGGCTCAGCCTGTCGCCATTGATTCGTTGGCTGCGCCTGAGCCCCGACAGCATGGCCGCGCAGGAGGAGCAACTGGCGCGGCTGGCTGCGGCGCGTGCGGCACTTGAACGCCTCGATGCGCTGGCAGCGGGCGATGGTGTCTCCACTCACGCGGTACACGACCTGCGCCGCCAGTACAGCAATCGCATCGAGCGCCTCAGTGGCTCGGCCGCCGCCAGCGCGTCCGAGCGCGCGGGCGGCGTGCGCGATCTGCGCTCCGAGCTGCTGGCTGCCGAGCGGCGCACCCTGATCGATCTGCGCAACCGCAACGTGATCAGCGACGAGGTGCTGCGCCGCATTCAGCGCGAGTTGGATCTGGAGCAGGTGCGGCTCGACGCCGTGACACGACAGGGAACAGGGAGCAAGGAATAGGTGCCGGGGCGGCGCCGGCAGGCCGCCAGCGTGCGCCGGACAGGCGTTACCAGCATGCGGCCGTCAGGCCATGCGCCGGGGTATCGCTTCCGACCGGTCCGATCGTACGGGTCTGAGGCAGATCGAGGGATCGGTTCCCGGCGGCGGGCAGGGGCGCATCATCATGAGGCAGGCCACCGCGCCGCGGCGCATCCAGACAGCTAGTAGGCAGTCACGCCGGGATTGTGGGATAGAGATGCTGCAACCGAATGCGG
>CALFMN010000137.1 GCA_937879875.1 uncultured Chloroflexota bacterium
CATGCCACGTCAAGCGCCGTCACGCCGCGCTTGGTGAGAAACGGTCACTGTAATATTAGAGCCTATCCCAGTAGGCAGTGTTGTTGACCATCTGGAGATAAGCAATTCGACGTGGCTATGGCGCGCGGTTCCCAGAGTAGCCGGCCGCTTTACGGAACTCTGGCTCGCAGCGCAGGGGTGCTGGGCAACCCAGGGGATACCCTTCGAGCTGGTGTTCGTCTGGTAATTCTCAGCGGCGTTCAGGCGCCCGCGATTCGCCTGCCAACCGTGAGGTACCCCACGAAGGTGGCGGTCAGGCGCGGCCATAGGGCGAGTCGAGCGCGAACGCGGGTCAGGAACTCGGCCCGCCGCTCCTCGCCGAGCAGACGCGTGCCCGACTGCGTGGCCAGGATCGCCTGGTATTCCTCGGCCGAGTAGACGACCTGGAAGGGGTAGCGGCGGGCGGCGGTTTCCGCGAAGAACGGCGCGGCCTCCACCGGGAAGTGCCAGGGTTCGATCGCCTCGGGCGGAGGCGGTGGCGAGCCTTCGTACCCCACCGCCTGATAGTCCGCTTGCACTTCGCGCCAGAACGGCTCCGCGTTCTCGGGCAGCGCCCAGTGACAGCCACCCACAACCATGGCGCCACCGGGAGCGAGGAGCGCCGCCGGTTTGGCGTAGCGGAGTTCTGGATCGATCCAATGCAACGAGTTGAACGCCGCGACGGCGGCGAAGGGGCGCGCATCGAACTCGAAATCGCGAGCCCTGACGGTCGCGCCGTGTGGCTCACTCGCCGGCTGCCAGCCTTCGAAGGAGCTGGTGACCACCGCGACGGCGGCGAAACGGGACAGCCGGCGACGGGCGATGGCGGCCAGGTTCGCCCCCAGTTCAATCGCGGTGACGGCGAGCCCGCGTGCGGCGAGCGGGAACGTGGCCTGCCCGGTGCCGCAGCCGATCTCCAGCACGCGGTCTCCGGCCGAGAGGGCGGCCAGGGCAACCAGGTCGTCGAACAACACCGGCGGACAGACAGGGCGCGTCCGGTCGTAGTCCTCCGCGAGTTCGTCGAAGCCGCTCACGGCGGCGCTCACGTCGCGGTTCATCTTGTAGACGTCCCCATCGTCTGTCACAGCCAGATCCAATCTACCAAAATAGAGAGGAGAGACCGAGCTAAGTGCCCATCCCAATAGGAAGCCCGCGCCGGCCGGCGCGGGCGCGAATCAGGCAGTTCGCCCGTCCTCTCGACATCAGCTCTTACAGAGCTGGCGCCTCGGCGCGGGCGGAGGCCGCGGCGGGCAGCGCGTCGGGCTGGGCGCGGGCGCTGCCGCAGTGCGGGCAGAAGTTCCAGTTGGCGCGCAGCGGCTTCTGGCAGGCGAGGCACTTCTTGCCGGTGCCAGGCAGGCCGCGCAGCGCCGTGACCGCGGCCGTCGCCTTCTCCAGCGAGGCGCCTTGCCGCGCCAGCGAGGCGACCATCGGCAGCGCCGCGAGGCGCAGCACGGCCAGCAGCAGATGCTCGGTGCCGATCGCCGGATCGTGCCAGCGCCGCGCCTCGTTCGCCGCGAGTTGCGCCAGCTTGCGGCCGCTCACCGCGGTCGAGGCGAGCGTCACGTTCGCCAGCAGCGGGCGCAGGGTCGCCTCGTTCACGCCGAGCGTGTGCAGGGCACGGGCGCCCGTGCCGTCTTCCAGCCGCGCCAGCGCCAGCAGCAGGTGCTCCGGATAGAGCCGGCCGTAGTCGGCCGACTGCCAGGCCGAGAGCAGCACGCGCTGCGCCTCGGGCGTGCATTTCGCCAGCCGCCAGCCGGACGGCGAGGCGACGGCGCTCGCGGGCGGTGTCACGCCGGGCGGCAAGACCTTGCCGATGTAGCGGCTGACCGTGCGCGCCTTCACCTTCCAGAAGGCATACCAGTACGGCCCGTGCCCGCCTTTGCGGGCGCAGGTCTTGCAGCCCGCCTTGCCGCACCTCACGAGTTGCGGCCGGTAGGTACGGCCTTCGAAGCTGAACGATGCATCCACGAGTCTGCGGGCTCTCAGCGCGGGGCCACCACCGGCGCCCCGAATTGCACGCGCATCATAGCAGGCGCGCCCTTGCCGCCGCCGCCGTTTCAGCAAACGTTACAAAGGCGATAGCCAGCCGGCACAGGGTTGCGATTCAGTTGAGCATCTGCCCGCCGTCGACGTTGATCGACTGGCCGGTGATGTTCTTCGCGTCATCGGAGCAGAGAAACGCGGCCAGCTTGCCGATGTCCTCCGGCGTCTGCTCGCGGCCAAGCGGTGTGCCGTGCGCGATCGTGCGCTCGAACACCTCGCGCCGGCGCACGACTTCCGGATCATCCGTGCCTTTGAACGGGTTAGGATGTATACAGCCTGGAAACGTCCGCTTTCCCGACCACTCGCCCCGAACCGACGTAGCAGAAACCGTGCGGAACCACGGGAAACCCGCATCTATCGCCCCGGTTATCGCATCTTCGCGGCCACATACGGTACATTTCCCATCACAGTCGCACTGAAGTAGCCCGTTCAGGCTTCGCCCACCCCCCCGGCGGATGCCATCGCGGCGCTGGTTCCGGCGCCGGCTTGCGCTACAGCCGGGGGCTGTGTTCGTGCCCAGCCGCTGTGAAAGTCATCCACACCGGCCCGCACCATTAGATTCGCGTCTCAGCGCGTCGCACGATGGGAAGCGGCCGCCGACACCGAGCCGCCGCAGCGTTCGTTCCCCATCGGCGGCCGGCTTCCCGCTGCACAACCCCCACGCCCCGCCCCGCGCCGGTGTCTCCGCGCTGTCCCGCCGGACCCGCCCGCTTCAGCGAGCCCTCAAGCCCGGTGGAAGGTCCGGCGATACTGCTGGTGGCTGTATACGCGTCTGCGACAGCATCCATCCGCGGCCAGACAGGGAGACAGAGCGACGTGACGGGCATCCTCAGGCGGCTTCCCCCGGCGGTGCTTGGCTTCGCGGGCACCGCGCTGGTGCTCGCGGGCGTCGCCGTCGTGCTCAACTGGCAGGCGATCGGGCGCAGCATTGGACCGAGCTGCACGCTCGGCGTCACCGGCACGGCGGCGAAGCTGACCGTGAACGGCTGGGGCGCGTCGGGCGTCTGTGACAGCGTGAGCGCGGCGGGCATCTACCACTACAGCGGCCCGGTGCCAAACGAGCCGGTCATCTGCCAGTACACCGTACAGGGCGCCCGTGCCACAGTGCGCGATGCGGGCGTGCTGAAGTTGGTTGGGAATCTGCTGTGCCACGATCTGGCCCAGCAGGCTGGACACTGAGCCGGCGCACGGGGTCGGTGTTCAGGCCGACACTTCGGTTCCTTAGCGCTCAGGCTGCCTACCCACTCAGGTCGCGCGTCCAGCGAGCGCCGCCCGCACGTCCGCGCGGAGTGCCGCCCGCAGCCGCTCCCGCTCGCGGGAAATCCGTTCGCACTGCCGGCGTAGCGCGGCACGCTGCTGTGCGGTCTGCGCGAGCGGATCGCGGCCCTCACGCGCGGCGGCGTGTTCAGCCTGAAGGCTGCTGAGCCGATCGAGCCGCGCCGCGTACGGGGCAAGGCGGGCATCCCGTGCCGCGAGCGTGGCCGGGTCGGACGGGACGCCAGCCGTGCGGTAGCTTCCCAGCGTCGTCTTGCTCACGCCGAGCAGCGCGGCCGCGTCCCGTTCGCCCACGGCGGCGGCGAGTGTGCCGAGTTGCGCCCCGACACGCGCCCGCGCTTCGCCGACCGCATTTGCTCGCATCGCATGATACGATACCTGACAATGGTTTGCTGTCATGTCGTTTTCGCACCCTTAGGACTACTTCGGTAGTTCCGGCGAGGGCGGAATGCTGTGCTGTGGT
>CALFMN010000138.1 GCA_937879875.1 uncultured Chloroflexota bacterium
GAGGTGGGTCAAGATTCAGGCGGACACCCGGGTCAACTTTCACGCGGAATCTACAACAGCCCGCAATCGTCTCGCGATCTCCAACACTGCCGCGTATGGGAGGGAGGGGTCAGCGGGAGTGAGGGCCGTCCCGTTCGTTCGGCTCCGCTGTGCGGGCCATCGCCTCGTCGGCAGGCGATGAGCGCTCGTGCCGGGCGATGTGGCGGCGGCTGATGAAGCGTGTGAGCGGCGTGTAGGGGACGAGTTGGCCCGGTCCGCCGTCGTGTGGGGCGCTGGCGAAGAGCACCGTGAACGGCGTCACCAGCCAGAGCGCCACGGCGCCGGCGCCAAAGGGCAGCGCCGGCCCGGCGACCTGCGTCAGCAGACCGCCGAACAGCGGTCCAACCGCCTGGCCGAGCCCCTGCACCGCCATCATGCCGCTGAGCAGGAGGGCGCGGTGCTCCGGGCCGGCGACGTCGAGCAGCGCCACGTTGGACGCAGGCATCGTCAGCGCCAGGCCGGCAGCGCCGAGCGCGGCGCCGATCGCGGCCTGAATTGGGCCGTGCGCCAGCGCGAGTTGCGCGAAACCGATCGTGCCGAGCACGGAGCCGATCAGCAGCGGCGGCAGCCGCCCGGCGCGGTCCGTGAGCCAGCCGCCGAAGGGTAGCGCCGTCACGCCGACGACTGCCGCCGGCGCCAGATAGGGCACGAGCTGGTGCAGCTCGCGGTGCAGGCGCCGCACGCTGTAGAGGTTGATGTTGGGCATCACCAGGTTCATCGCCAGCGCGATCAGGAACAGCGCGACGAACAGATCGATCGCGCGTTCGTCGGTGAGCGCCCGCCAGGCCAGCGCCGTGCGCCCGCCGCGCGATGTGCGAACCGGGCGCAGCAGCGGCAGCGCGGCCACGCCCAGCAGCGCCAGCGTGGCGCCGTTGGCGATGGTCACGGTGAGGAAGCCGACGGAGGCCGGCGCGAGGTCAGTGAGAAAGGCGCCGCCCGCCAGTCCGGCCACGAGCCCGGCCACCTGGCTGAGGTTGAGCAGGGCGATCACCTTGCCGCGCCCCTGCACGGAGACGCCTTCGGCCAGCGCCGCGGGCAGCAGCGGGTCTGCCAGGGCGTGACCCGCACCGAACAGCACCGCGCCGCTGAGAATGACCGGCGCGGCGGGCGTCCAGCAGAGCAGCCCGCCCAGCGTGACGGCGCTGTAGCCGAGCGCGACGGAGAGCCGCCGGCCCAGCAGATCGGCCACGCCGCCCAGCGGCATCTGCGTGGCGAGGCGGGCAATGCCGTAGACGGCCAGCACGTAGCCGGGAAAGCCGGCGCCGAGCCTGCGGTCGAAGACGAGATAGTGCTGCAAGAGCGGAAAGAGCAGCAGCGCGTAGGCGAACTCGCCCAGCAGCCCGGCGGCGAGCACCGCGCCGATCGCCACCCGCCGCCCGGCCGCGTCCTTGTCCACGCCGCTCTCTCCCGCATCCGCCGGCCGCGCCCTTCCGCGCAGCATAGCGTCGCGGCGGGGCAGGGAATAGGTGGTAGGGAATAGACGTCTGGGTCTTTTGATTCTCGGCTGCGCAGGGCGCGGCAGCACCCGCGGCACGCTCTCTTGCAGTCGGTAGGGGCCGTTCACGAACGGCCCCTACCGACACATGATGCGCAGCGGCGAGCGCCAGCGCCTCGGTTTGCCGCGACAGTCACGGAATCAAAAGACCCTGGAATAGACGTGGATGCACACGGACGGTTGGCCGACAGGCATTGTACAATCTTGTACAGGGCAACAGAGAGGCACGAACGATGGCAGAGCAACGGCAACGCGAGATCCGCACGGTGACGGCGTCCGCGGCGCGGCGGCAGTGGAGCGAACTGGTGAACGCGGCCGCCGGCGGCGAGGCGCGCATCGTCGTGGAGAAGAGCGGGGCGCCCGTGGCGGCGCTGATCTCCTTCCGCGACCTCGAATGGCTGCGGTTCTACGAACGCAAGCGCGAAGAGGACTTCAAGGCAATCGATCACATCCGCGCTGCGTTTGCGGATGTGCCCGACGACGAACTGGAGCGTGAGGTAGAGAAAGCGGTCGCCGAGGCGCGCGCCGAGCTGCGGCGAGAGCGCGAAGCACAGCGCTCCGCCTCGTGAAGTCAGTCTTTGATACCAACATGCTCGCTTCCGGGATCGCACGCATCAACCCCGTCGCCGCACTGGTTGCTTTGCTCGACCGCTGGGAGCGGGGCGAATTCGAGCTTTGCTACTCCACACCGATCCTCCGAGAACTCGAGCGCACGCTGCAGCGGCCCTACTTCCGCGCCCGCGTCTCCAGTGCCGAGCTGGCTGAGGCACTGCACAACCTTGAGGCACACGTGACCAGGGTCACGATCGATATCGCCGTCGTCGGCGTTGCAACGCACCCCGAAGACGATCTGATTCTCGCCACCGCGGTGAGCGCGGGCGCCGACTATCTGGTGACGGGCGACCAGCAGTTGCTCGCCCTCGGTTCGTACGAAGCCGTGCGCATCGTCGCTCCGCGCCCGTTCCTTGCTATACTCGCGGCGCAATCGTAGAGCGAAGCGCGAGCAGCATGCGCCAATGTACTGATACGGCACGTTCTGGAAGCAGCACGTTCACCATCGCGCACGAGCTGTTGCTGCTGGCGTGCGCCGAGCCCGCGGGCGAGCCGCGCGGCCGCCTGCTCGAACGCGGCGTGGCCGGCGGACTGCTGGGGGAGCTTTCGCTGCGCGGGCTGGTCCGGCTGGCGCCGGCCGCGGTCCAGCTCAGCCCAATCGCCCTCGATGCGCTGCCGTGGCTGCGCGCCGGCAGCCCCGCGCTCGGCTCGGTGCTCGAACAACTGTTGGCAACGCGTGAACCGTACGCGCCCGCCGAGTGGATCGCCGTGCTCTCGCTGCGCGGGGCCGAGCTGCGTGGCGCGCTGCTGCGCGAGTTACAAGAAGCGGGCGTGCTGAGCGCCGCTCCGCCCGCCGCCGCGCTCTGGCCGTTGGCCGTGCTGGACCGCGGTCCGCTGCAACTCGTGCGCGAGCAGCTACGCGCGGTCGTGCTGCACGGCATGCAGGCCGAGCCTCGCGCCCGCCTGCAACTCAGCCTGATGCGGGCCTGCCGGCTGGAGGGCGCGGTCTTGCAGGCGCATGAGCGGCGGCGTGCTGCCCGGCGCGTGCGCGATCTGACACATGCTGAGCCGATCGGCGCCGCCGTGCAGCGCCCGCGCGAGCCCCACGCTGGCGCCGACTGGCGGGCGCAGTTTCCCGAAGGCCGCTTCGTCGAGGCGCTGGCATGGCTGGGGCTGCCGGGCGCGATCGTGGACCGGCTCGCCTTCTTCTGGCGGTGCTGAAGCACGGCCGTCGGCCCTCATCCTCTCCTGTCTCCTTCCCCCAATCCTGGAGTGAAGGAGACGATCCTCCAGTAAGCGTTCCGATCGTTGAACGGTTAACCACACGCCCATACGGATCGCTTCACGCAGGATCGCCCCTTCTCCGAGGATTGGGAGAAGGGAAAGGGGGTTGAGGGCCCGCGCGCGTATGCTGGCGGCGCACACAGGTGTGCGAGCAGGTGCGGCGGAACGGCGATGAGCGCATGGACGGCCCGGCCGCTGCCCACCGGCACGATCACCTTCCTCTTCACCGACGTGGAGGGTAGCACGCGCTTGTGGGAGCAACACCCGCAGGCGATGCGGGCCGTCATGGTCCGCCACGACGCGCTGCTCACGGACGTCTTCGAGCGGCACGACGGTGTGGTGGTGCGGCCGCGCGGCGAGGGCGACTCGCTCTTCGCCGTCTTCGTGCGCGCCTCCGACGCGCTTGCCGCCGCGCTCGACGGTCAACGGGCGCTGGCAGCGGAGGACTGGGGCGCAGTCGGGCCGCTGCGGGTGCGGATGGGGCTGCACACCGGCGAGGCGGACCTGCGCGAGGGCGATTACTACGGCGCAGCCGTCAACCGCTGCGCCCGCCTCCGTGCCGCCGGCCACGGCGGCCAGATCCTGCTCTCCGAGGCGACGGCGAAGCTCGCGCGCGAGACGTTGCCAGCCGGCGCGCGGCTGCGGACGCTGGGCAGCTTCCGCCTGCGCGATTTGAGCGAGCCCGAGGCGATCTTCCAGCTCGACGCGCCGGGTCTTCGCGACGCGTTTCCGCCGCTGAAGACGCTGGAGAGCCGGCCCAACAACCTGCCGCTGCAGCTCACCAGCTTCCTCGGCCGCGAACGGGAGTTGGCCGAAGTGGCTCAGCTACTGCGCCAAACGCGCCTGCTGACGCTCACCGGCCCCGGCGGCACGGGCAAAACGCGGCTGGCGTTGCAGATCGCAGCGGAAGTGTTGGAGGGCTTCCCCGACGGCGTCTTCTTCGTGGATCTGGCCCCGCTGAGCGATCCTGAGCTGGTGTCAGCCGCGATCGCGCGCGTGCTGGACGTGCCGGAGCGGCCGGATTTGCCGCCGCGCGACAGCGTGGCCCGCTTCCTGCGCGAGAAGCGCCTGTTGCTTGTGCTGGACAACTTCGAGCACCTGCTCGCGGCGGCCGAGTTCGCCAGTGTGCTGCTGCAGGCAGCGCCGGCGCTCACGCTGCTGGTAACGAGCCGCGCGCCGCTGCGGGTAAACGGAGAGCGCGAATACCCCGTATCGCCGTTGCCGCTGCAGCAGGCCGGCACAGAGACGGTTGTGGCGGAGAGTCCAGCCATGGCGCTGTTCGTCACGCGGGCGCGGGACGTACGCCCCGACTTTGCGCTAACCGCCGCGAACACGGCGGCTGTGGCTTCGATCTGTGAACGGCTGGACGGTTTGCCTCTGGCGATCGAGTTGGCCGCGGCACGGGTACGGGCGCTGCCGCCGGCGGCGCTGCTGGCGCGCCTGGAGCACCCGCTGGCGCTGCTCACCGGAGGCCGGCGCGACGCCCCGAATCGCCAGCAGACCATCCGCAGCACGATCGCCTGGAGCTACGCTCTGCTGGAGCCGGCCGAGCAGCGGTTGTTCCGCCGGTTGGGCGTGTTCTCGGGCGGCTGCGGGCTGGAGGCCATCGAATCTATCTGCGACGTCGCCGGCGACCTCGGCGTTGACCCGCTGGACGGGGTCAGCTCGCTGGTCGAAAAGAGCCTGGTCCGGGAACTGTCGGGAGACGCCGACGAGCCGCGTTACGGCCTGCTGGAGACGGTTCGCGAGTTCGCCCTGGAGAAGCTGGCCGAGGCGGGCGAAGCGGCGGCGCTGGGTCGCCGGCATGCCGAGACGATGACCGCGATGGCGGAAGCGGCCGGTGAGGCGTTGACTACTCAGTCATGGGCGGCTGCCCGAAGCCGGCTTGGGGCAGAGCGGCACAACCTTCAAGCCGCCCATGACTGGGCAGTGGCACATCAGGACGCCGAGCTCGCGTTACGACTCACGGGAGCGGCGTGGCTGCAAATCACTTCATTCGAGAGTGTGGCAATCGGAACGGCATGGGCGAGGCGGGCGCTGGCATTGCCAGGCGCGGATTCCCCGACGGCGGCGAGGGCCGGGGCGCTGCGGACGCTCGGTAACATGCTGTCCGCTGCCTCCGACTACCGCTCCTCTATCGCCGCGCTGAACGAAGCAGCGGCCCTGTTCAGAGCGTTAGACCGGCGACGTGACCTCAGCATCACGTTGAGCTACCTTGCCAGCAATTATCCTCCTACGTCGCGTACGGCGGCGGGCCTGCTCGAAGAGAGCGCAGCGCTTGCCAACGAAACAGGGGATCCGTTTGCACAATACATTGCGCAGCTATGGCGAGCGGTTCACCGCTGGCAACGCGGCGAATATGGCGCGGCCCGCGCCGCTGCTGAGGCTTGCCTGGCGGCAGCGCAGCGATTAGGGCAGCCGCACACACTCACCAACGGCTGGCGTATTCTCGCCAATATCGTCAACGACCAGGAGGATCCCAACACCGACGTCTATGTGGCGCAGATGATGGCCGCCGCGCACGGGCCAGGAGCTGGACGAGTGCTCCCGGCCGGTCCCCTGGTTCTCGCGGGTAATCGCGCCCTGCTCAATGAACGATACGAAGAGGCTCAGGCCGCCGCGATTGAAGGTCTGGGGCTCGTGCAGGCGTACGGGCTGCGGAACAGCGTGGACGGTGGCCTGATCGAGGTGCTGGCATGTGCGTGGACGGCGCAGGGGCGGATGCAGGAACAGGCCGCCCGTCTGCTGGGCGCCGATGCTCACTTGCATGATGGTCTGGCTATGGTCGGTTCTCACCGCTTGACAGCGCTGGTCGAGCAGGCGGCGGCATCGTTGCGCCGGTCACTTGGAGACGCGGTGTTCGAAGCTGCCTACGAAGCCGGGCGCAACCTATCCTCGGACGAGGCCGTAGCCGAAGCACTGGCGACGGCGCAGCCAGGCGTGATGCCTGGGGACGTCAGCGAGCAGCAACAATTTTCGTAAAGACGAATGATACCTCTTCGGCGTTGCTCCGAGATCGTTCAGCCGATTCTCCCACGTCTACCGATGATCTCCGCTGCCCGATTCACACGTGGCAGCAAGCGACTGAGGGGCTGAGTAGCGAACCGTGCGAGACGGATGGTTCCGGACGGGACGGCGCCTCAGTCGGGAGTGCGGCGAACGTCAGCCGCCGAGCGGGCGCAGGTGCTCGACGCCGCGCACGAGCACGACGCGGTAGCCCATGCCGGTCAGCTCGCCGCGCAGCGCTTCCCAGCGCACATAATCGCTCTCGCGCGAATAGCGGCGCAGTGTGCGCAGCAGGGCGGGCTGTTCGGCGTCGGCATAGGCGGCGCGGGTGTTGGTCGAGGACATGGCGGACTCCGAAAAACGATGCCTTTGGCAATATCTATGTTAGATCGTAGCGCTGTCGGACCACGCAGGGAATGTGGTGGAACCCGTACTTTTGGCCGTACTGACATAAAGATCAACGTGCCCCACCGGGTATTTCGTGCCTGCCTGCTGATGCCGTTGGGTGCGCACAACGGCGTGCCGGCGCCCGGTCGCCTACCCCTCCCTCGCGCAAGCGCTCGGATTTCCCCTTCCTACGAGGAAGGGGTTGTTCGAGAGCAACCAGACTTCCTCGACCCAGCCCTTTCCCTGTGGTGAAGGGGCGATCGTCCGCGCCTGTGGTCTGGCCGGCGACCGCATAACCCTTCCCCCGTGGGGAAGGGACAGATTTCGCGCCAGCGAAATCAGGGATAGGCCGGCCAGGCGACGGCGTATTGCGGAGAACAGGCACGCCCACTACAATGCCGTGGGTTTGGTCCGGCAGCGGGCGCGCCCCCGGGGCGCGCTTTCGTGTGCCGGCGCGCCGTCCGGTTGGTCGATGAAGCGGCCGGACGCTAGATTGGGACGGCTATGCCGGCAACGGTGGTCATCGGCGGGCAGTGGGGTGATGAGGGGAAGGGGCGGATCGTCGATCTGCTGGCGCGGCGTGCCACGATCGTTGCCCGCTATTCGGCCGGCGACAACGCCGGCCATACTGTGATCAACGACCGCGGCAAGTTCAAGCTCAACGTCGTGCCCGCCGGCATCTTCTACGGCGACAAGACCTGCATCGTCGGCAACGGCGTCGCACTGGAACCGGCGCGGCTGCTGACCGAGATCGATAAGCTCGTCGATCGCGGCGTCGCCGTCGAGCGGCTCTACGTCTCCGACCGCGCCCACGTCGTCATGCCCTACCACCCGATCATCGACCGTCTGGACGAAGCGCTGCGCGGCCCGCTCGCCGTAGGCACCACGGGGCGCGGCGTCGGCCCAGCCTTCGCCGACAAGGTCGGCCGCATCGGCATCCGCGTCGGTGACCTGGTCGATGCCGAGCGCTTCGCGGGCCGGCTGCGCTACGTGCTGGAGTACAAGAACCGCGTGCTCACCCGGCTTTACGGCGCCGAGCCGCTGGACTTCGACACGGTGCTGCGCGAGTACAGCGCCTTCGGCCGGCGGCTGCAGCCATTCGTCACCGATACCTCGCTGCTGGTGCAGCAGGCGCTGGATCGCGGCGAAGACGTGCTGCTCGAAGGCGCGCAGGGGGCGCTGCTCGACCTCGACTTCGGCACCTACGAGTTTGTCACCAGCTCCGTGCCGTCGTCTTCGGCGGCGGGCGCGGCGCTGGGCATCGGCATCGGCCCGAACGAGATCACGCGCACCGTCGGCGTGTATAAGGCGTATCAGACGCGCGTCGGCGCCGGGCCGATGCCCACCGAGCTGTTCGACGAGACGGCGGCGCACATCGCCCGCCGCGGCGACGAGTTCGGCACCAACACCGGCCGCGCCCGCCGCTGCGGCTGGTTCGATGCTGTGGCCGCGCAGTACACGCGCCGCCTCAACGGCCTCACGGACGCCGTCGTCACGCGGCTGGACGTGCTGGACGAGCTGCCCGAGCTGAAGATCTGCGTGGCATATGCCTCCGGCGGCCAGCAGTTGCCGAGCTTCCCGGCCAGCCTGTCCGTGCTCCAAGACTGCGAACCGGTCTGCGAGACGCTGCCCGGCTGGCAGTGCCCGACGAGCGACGTGCGCGCCTTCGACGATCTGCCGCTGCCGGCGCAGGGCTATGTGCGCCGCATCGAGCAACTGCTCGGTTGCCCGGTGAGCATCGTCTCCGTCGGCCCCGAGCGCGATCAGGCGATCCGCGTGCGCTCGATCATCGGCGCGTAGGGCGTTGGGCGCAGGGTGTAGGGGCTCAGACCCGAAACGCCGTCGTCCGCATGGGCTCTCGAGGGCGAACCGCGGTCTCCTGCGGCTGCGATTCATACTCCACTACGCCGTCCGGCTACATTCCCTCCCCTAACGCGTTGGGGGAGGGGCAGGGGAGGGGGAGACATGGCCCAGCTCGACGGCAAAGTTGCCGTGATTACCGGCGGCGCCAGCGGCATCGGCGAGGGCGCGGTGCGCCGCTTTGTGCAGGCGGGCGCCCGCGTCGTGATCGCCGACGTGCAGGACGCCCGCGGCCAGAAACTCGCGGAGGAGCTGGGCACCGCGGCCAGCTTCCGCCACGCCGACGTGGCGCAGGAAACGGACGTGCAGGGCGCGATCACGCATGCGATCGAGAAGTTCGGGCGGCTGGACTGCATGATCAACAACGCCGGCTTCGGCGGTGTCTCCGGCCCGATCGAAGATACGGACATGGCCGCCTACGACGCGACCATGTCCGTGCTGCTGCGCGGCGTGGTGCTGGGCATGAAGCACGCGGCGAAGGTGATGAAGGCGCAGGGCAGCGGCAGCATCATCAGCACCGCCAGCGTGGCCGGCATGGGCGTCGGCTACGGGCCGCACATTTACAGCGCGGCGAAGGCAGCGATCATCCATCTCACCCGCTCCGTGGCGAACGAGCTGGGCGAGAACGGCATCCGCGTCAACTGCATCTGCCCCGGCTTCATCGTCACGCCGATCTTCCTCGGCGGCGTCCAGCTCCCTGATGAGCAGATGGACATGGCGCTCGCCGGCATCAAGGGCTTTGCCGCACAGGCGCAGCCGATCCAGCGCGCCGGCCAGTCGGCGGATATCGCCGAGGCGATGCTCTGGCTGGCGAGCGACGCCAGCAGCTTCGTCACCGGCCATGCGCTGCTGGTGGATGGCGGCCTGACCACGGGCACGCTCTGGTCCGAGCGGCAGAAGCTGGCCGAGCAACGCTTCGCCGGCGCCGCACAGCCGGCGGCCGGTTGAGACCATTCGCCACCCCGCGCCGTAGCGCCGTAGCATTGAGGCATGGCAGGCGACTCTGCGCCGGCGCTGCTGACGATCGGGCATTCGACGCGGCCGCTCGACGAGCTGATCGCGCTGCTGCGGGAGCACGGCGTGCAGCGCCTGGTGGACGTGCGCACCGTGCCGCGATCGCGGCGCAACCCGCAGTTCAACAAAGACGCTCTGGCCGCCGATCTGCCCGCGGCCGGCATCGGCTACACGCATCTGTCCGTGCTCGGCGGATTGCGCCGGCCGCGGCTCGATTCGCCCAACGGCGCCTGGCAGAACGCCGCGTTTCGCGGCTATGCCGACTACATGCAGACGCCAGAGTTCGACGCCGCGCTCGGGGAGCTGCAGGCGCTCGCCGTCCGCGAGCGCGTGGCGATCATGTGCGCCGAGGCCGTGCCCTGGCGCTGCCACCGCTCGCTGATCGCGGACGCGCTGACGGCGCGCGGCGTGCCCGTGGCACACATCATTGAACATGGCGCACATGGCGCACCGCGCTCGCACCGTCTCACCCCATGGGCGCAGATCGACGGCGGGCGCGTGACATATCCATCCCCGCCGGCAGCTTGCGAGGGAGAGATGGAGCACGGAATCCCGTAGCCGACGCCGCGCGCCAGGCGGTCCGCAAGCTCGCCACGTCGCCGCTTCCGGCCGCTTCCGCTATCGTGTTCCTGAAGGCGGCTGAAGCGGAAGGCGTATGGGCGAGGCGAGGGCGGGAGGAGACGGCGCGACGCCGCGCGTGGGGATCGTCGGCGCCGGGCAACTGGCGCGCATGACGCAGCAGGCCGCGATTTCGCTCGGCATCGAGCTGCGCGTGTTGGCCGCCGCACCCGATGAGTCCGCCGCGCGTGTCACACCGCACGTCAGCATCGGCCGGCCCGATGCGCTCGATGACCTGCTCGCCTTCGCCGCGCAGTGCCACGTGGTGACGTTCGACCACGAGCTGGTGGACATGGCGGCGTTGCGGGCGCTCGCAGCCGCCGGCCACACCGTCTATCCCTCCGCCGGCACGGTCGAGGTCGCGCAGGACAAAGGCCGCCAGCGCGAACTGTTCGCCCGGCTCGGCCTGCCCGTGCCCGCCTTCGAGCGCGTGCAAACGATCGCAGAGATCCATGCCTTCGCCGCGCGGCATGGCTGGCCCGTCGTGCTCAAGGCGGTGCGCGGCGGCTACGATGGCCGCGGCGTGTGGATGGCGTGGCGACCAGAAGAGGGCGAGCCCAAGGATGCGATCGAGGCCGCCCAGCGGGGCGGATTCGAGCTGCTCGCCGAAGAATGGGTGCCGATCGAGCGCGAGCTGGCGCAGCTCATCGCCCGGCGGCCGGGCGGCGAAATCGTCGCCTATCCGTTGGTTGAGACGGTGCAGCGCGAAGGCATTTGCCACGAGGTGCTGGCGCCGGCGGCTGTCGCGCCCGCACTGGCCGAGGAGGCGCGGCGCATCGCCTTCGCCATCGCCGACGCGATCGATCTCGTCGGCATCATGGCCGTCGAACTGTTCGAGACCAAGGGGACCCTGGCGCGCAGCCCAGGGGACACGCCGCAGCCTGGCTATGATGGGCGGCTGCTCATCAACGAGATCGCCTGCCGGCCGCACAACTCCGGCCACTTCTCCATTGAAGCCTGCGCCACCTCGCAGTTCGAGAACCACCTGCGCGCCGTGCTCGACTGGCCGTTGGGCAGCACCGCACTGGTGGCGCCGGCGGCGGCGATGGTCAACCTGATCGGCGTGCCCGGCATGTCGCGCAACCCCGTGGAGAACCTGCCCGCGGCGCTCAACGTGAAGGGCGTGCGCATTCATCTCTATGGCAAAGACGCACGGCCCGGCCGCAAGGTCGGCCATGTCACCGCGCTCGGCGAGAGCACCGCCGCGGTGCGCGAACGGGCGGCGCAGGCGGTGGCGCTGCTGCAGGGAATAGGGGTTAGGGAATAGAGGGGCGTTTTCCAAATCTCTCCACTCCCCACTCACTACTCACCCCCACAAGGAGCACCCATGACCGTCGATCCGCCCGTCCCGCGTGTCGGCATCGTGATGGGCAGCGACTCGGACCTGGCGGTGATGCAGGCCGCGGCCGAGGCGCTGGCCGAGTTCAGCATCCCGCACGAGGTGCGTGTCGTCTCTGCCCACCGCACGCCGCGGGCGATGCTGGCGTACGCGGAGACGGCGGCGGAGCGCGGCGTGCAGGTGATCATCGCTGGCGCGGGCGGCGCGGCGCACCTGCCGGGCATGATCGCCGCCGCCACGCCGCTGCCTGTGATCGGCGTCCCCGTGCCGCTCAAGTATCTCGACGGCATGGACTCGCTGCTCTCGATCGTGCAGATGCCGGCCGGCGTGCCCGTCGCCGCCGTGGCGATCGGCAACGCCCGCAACGCCGGCCTGCTTGCCGTGCGCATCCTCGCCGCCAGCGACCCACCCCTGCGCGAGGCGATGGTCCGCTATCAGCTCAGCCTGCAAACCCTGGTGGCTGAGAAAGACGCCGCCGTACGGGCGCGGTTCGCGCAGTCAGACGAGGGTTTGGCGGACAGCGGCGCCTGAAACCAGCTCGCCCTGAGTCCAGCCGCGAGTGTGGCCGCCATCCGGCGTGCTGCCTGGGTGGACGGCGGACGACCGCTGGCTGCCGCAGATCCGCCCGATCCGCGGCACGCTGGCCCCGCGCATCGACGACGAGGAGACGATGAAACAGCATCGGCTGGGTCAGACGTCCTGACTTCGCGCGCAGCCGGCCACGCCGAAGGGCGTACCGCAGTTGGTACGCCCCTTCGGACGCTCGACCAGGCTCGCGCCGATCTCACTCTGTGCCGGCCAACGCCCGCGCCAGCGACAGCAACGCCTCGGCCACCGCGTCAGGATCGACCAGCATGTGAAAGTGGCTGGCGGACAACTCCCGTGCCGGCCAGCCGCGGGCGCGCGCCGCCGCCAGCGCCGGCGCATACGGCGGGCTGAAGTACAGATAGCCGCAGGGCGCGTCCGGCCAGTGCGGCGGCACGGGCAACGGCTCGGCGAAGAAATCGAGGCCGCGCGGCCGCAGGCCGGCCAGCAGCGCGCCGCGGCGTGCACCATCGGGCAGGAGCTCGCTGAGCTGCGCGTCGGTCCAGGCAGGGAAGCGCTCGCCCGCGGCCAGCGAGACCCGGAGCTGCGCCGCGAACTCGGCCGACTCGGCTGCGATCGCCTCCAGCCGGCTGCCGGCAAACGGCAGTCCCGCATCGACAAACAGATAGCCGGCCACGGGCCATCCGGCCGCCTCGCGCACCAGCGGCAGCAGCGCCCCGGCGCCGCTATGGCCCACGAGCAGCGCCAGCCCGCCCGCCGGCAGCGCCCGCACCGTCTGCGCCGCCGAGCGGGCATGCCGCGCCCAGAACGGCTCGCCCGGTGCGCCGTCATCGTGCAGCGCGGCGATGTGTGCCGCGGCGCCCCGCGCCCGCAGCGCCTCGGCCACGGGCTGCCAGAGATCCGGCCCGGTCAGCGGGCTGTGTACCAACACGAAAGCAGCGCTCTCGGCCATCGCTCGCCTCATCTCAGCCCGGCGGCCCTCCGCCATTGTCCCACGACGCGGGGCACCTGTCCCCGATTCGGCTGACATCAAAGCTGTCGTTCGGAGCCTCGGTTCGACGCGGGCGCCCTCTGTGAGATAGGCACTGCGTACCCATAGCGACCCCATCTTGCACCGTTGCGCTGCGGTCATCTGAAGTCTCCGACGGTTGCGCTGCGGTCATTAAAGGTCTCCGACGGTTGCGCTGCGCTCTGGCCCGATACAGGAAGGGTTGGAGCGGAGGACGCACGAACCGATGGGAGACCATCCCTCCGCCTGTCCCACAAGGACACCCCAACCCCGCCGCCGTCCAGCGTAGAAAGGAGCGCTCCAGAAGCCCCTTCCAGTTTCGGGAAGGGACAGACGGCGTTAGGCGTCAGGGTTAGGTGCCCCGCAGCCCCGCTTGACCGGCGCGGCGGGCGACCGGCAGAATTGCGGCGCCGGGGGTGGGCCAGTGGTCGAGCAGCGCACGCGGCGCCGGATTCGCATCGCCATGGTGGCCGGCGCACTGCTGATCGTCGCCTGGATGCTGTACGCCGCGCGCGGGGCGTTGCCGCCGTTCTTTCTCGGCGCGATCTTCGTGATCGCCTTCGCGCCGGCCGTGGACCGCGTCGCCAACGGCTTTCCCTTCCGCGAGCGACATCCAGACCTGGCGCTGTCGTGCAGCGTGGCGTTGCTCTACCTCACCTTCATCTCCGTCGTGCTGGCGATGGCCGCGACCTGGGGACCGGAGGTCTTCAACGAGGGCAAGAGCTTCGCCAACGATTTGCCGACACTCGCCACGCGCGCCCAGCACGAGGTGCAGGACAGCAACGGCTGGTACCAGCAGAACATACCGCCCGAGGTGCGTGACCAGCTCGAAAAGAACGTCGACAAGCTCGCGGGCAAGGCGGGTGACTACGCGCAGCAGGTGGCCAGCCGCACGATCAACTTCGCCACAGCCGGCCTGACCACCGTGATCAGTTACATCGTCGTGCCGTTCTGGGCTTTCTTCATCCTCAAAGACCGTGAGAAGGGCACACGCGCCTTCATCGCACTGTTTCCGGAGAGCGTGCAGCCGGACGTGCAGTATCTGGTAGCGAACGCGCGCGCCGTCTTCGGCTCGTACGTGCGGGCGCAACTGCTGCTCAGCGTGCTCACGGCGTTCGTCACGGCGATCGGCCTGCGCTGGTTCGGCGTGCGTTTTTCGTTGGCGCTGGGCATCGTCGCTGGTGTCGCCAATCTGATCCCGGTGATCGGGCCGATGCTCGGCGCGGCGCCGGCGCTGATCGTGGTTACGGCCACGCATCCGGGCCTGCGCGTGCTCTGGGTGTTTCTTTTCCTGTTCGTCGCACAGGAGCTGAAGGACTTCATCATCGTGCCGCGCGTGCAGGGGCGGGCGGTGCGGCTGCACCCGGCGATCATCCTGGTGCTGATCGTCGTCGCGGGGAGGCTGGCCGGGTTCTGGGGGTTGTTGCTGGCCGTGCCGGTGGCGGCGGTAGTGCGGGATTCGTATGTCTACGTCTACCACCGGCTGGGCGATCAGCCCGTGCTGGTGTTGCCCGAGCATGGCGAGCCACGGCCGCTCGCGCCGCTGGATCGCGAGCCGCCGGCACGGGTGTCCGGCGGCTGAGGCCGGAAGCGGCGCACGCATGCAGCGGCACAGCTTTTTCGCCATGAGCACCGAGATCGAGTTGCTGGCCGACGCGCCGGCCGGCGCAGCGGTTGGCGCCCTGTTCGCTCAGGCCGAAGCGCTGTTCCACCACTACGAAGCGACGCTTAGCCGTTTCTCCGAGCAGAGCGAGCTTGCGGCGCTGAATCGCGCCGCGGGCCGTTCCTTCGCCGCCTCGCCGCTGCTGTTTGCGGCCGTGACCGCGGCGCTGCGGGCCGCCGAGCGCACCGGCGGCCTGTTCGAACCCGCCGTGCTGGATGCGCTGCGCGCCGCGGGCTACGATCGCACCTTCGCCATTCTGCCGTACACCACGCCGCGCACGCCGGCGCGGCCGCCGCGGCCCGTGGCCGGCGCCTTTCGCGGCATCGTGCTGAACCCGGCCGGCCGCACGATCACGCTCCCGGCCGGGCTGCATCTCGATCTGGGCGGCATCGGCAAGGGGCTGGCGGTGGATGCGGCGCTCGAGTTGCTGCGCCCGCTCGGCAACGCACTGGTGAACGCGGGCGGCGATCTGCGGGCCGTGGGCTCGTGCGAAGGCGGTGACTGGCTCGTCGGCGTCCAGAACCCGTTCGATGCGGAGCACGATATTGCCACGGCAGCCGTGCGCGATGCGGCGCTCGCCACCTCGTCGGTCATGCGGCGGCGCTGGCGGCGCGGTGGCGTCGAGCATCATCACCTGATCGACCCGCGCAGCGGCGCCAGCGCGGCAACCGATCTCGCCGCCGCAACCGTACTCGCGCCGAGCGCGGCCGAGGCCGACGTGCTGGCCAAGGTCGCGCTGCTGCTCGGCCGTGAAGCGGGCCGCGTCTTCGCCGAACGCGAGGGAGCGGTCTGCCTGCTCGTCGGGCGCGACGGCGCGATCGATCGGTCCGCCAGTTTTCCAGCGGTCGGCGGCGTTGGGGCGTAGGGCGTGCAGGGCGGGCATGAATCCGTCCCCGCGGGACGGCGCGGGCGGCCAAAGACGTTCGCGTTACGCGCTGCCGTCCGTCACGGTCGCATCGAGCGTGCCCCAAAGCTGCTGGCCAGCGCTGCGGGTGAAAACGCCGCGCAGGCGCACGCCCTTGCCGGCGTAGGCGCCGCTGCCCTGGCAGTCGATCGTAAAGCCGTCGGGGTCCAGCGCCGTCACCTGGCCGTTGCAGAGCGGCGCACCACCTGCATCGCTGAGCGTGGCCGGGCCGGCGTAGACGGTTGCGCCGCTGCTGCTGGCGGCCGGCTGTACCTGCATGATCAGCGTCACGTTGCGGTCGCCGCCACCGTTGAGCTGGACGGCGAGCGTCGAGCGGAGGCCGGAGGATACCGTTCCGCTGAACGTGTCGCGAAAGCCGGTGGCCGCGTTCGGCGCGGCGTCTGCCGCGACGGCGGGCGCGGAGCGGCCATCCGCTGTTCCGTCGCCGTGCAGCCAGCGGAACGGCCCCACGGCGGCGCCGAGGAAGAGCAGAAACGCCGCACCAAGCGTCGTCACGCCGAACAGCAGCGCCTGCAAATGCAGCGCCGCACGCTCGGCATCGGCATCGGCCGGAGAGACGCCGCGGCCCAACGGCGCCCGCAGTCGCGCCGCCAGCACACTCAGCGCGCGCCGATTCCAGGCGAGAATCCGCTGCAGGAGCAGCAGGGCGATGACAGCGGCCGTGGTGAGATAGAGCGCCTGCGCCCAGAGCTGGCGACTGTCCGTGCCGGTGAAGACGCCGTGCGCCAGCGCGCCGAGATAGGTCAAAAACGTCAGATAGTGCAGCGCGCGCCAGGCGCGGTAGCCGATCAGCCGCCGCGCGGGGAAGCTGACCAGAATCACCAGCAGCAAGTACGCCATGAGCTGGCCGATGCCGGTCCAGGCCGCCTCATACGGCGAAGCGAACGGCACCAGCAGTTGCACGGCCGAGAAGCCGATGAAGGTATCGCCCAGCAGCGCGGCGACGTGTACGACGACAAACAGCCCGGCCAACACGGAGAGGAAGCCGTGCAGATCCGTCACGCGCCAGCGGGCGACGATGCGGTCGAACGCCTTCGTGCGAATCGCGAGACCCAGCGCCACCGTCACGAACAGCAGCAGGTAGGCGACGAAGCCGGTTGCGCGCGAAAGATACCAGGGCACGTTCGCGTTCGCGCTCGCGGAATCACCGCCGGCACCGGCTGCAAGTGCGGGTACCGGCGCCAGCGCCAGCAGCCCGGTCGCAAGCGGAAGCAGCAGAATGCGCCTGCGTCGCTTCAGCGCCGGCATCAGTTCGCTCACGACGCCCGTGTCCGCGTGATCGGCCGCGGGCGCGGCGCCGGCGCTGTTGGTAGCTGAGGCGCGACTGCGCCCGCCGGCAGCCGATTGGCTGGGCTGAGCGTGGCGGGTGTGGGCAGATCGACCGAAGGCGTGCCGGCGGGCACGGACGATTGGCTCCCCGCTGGCGTGGCACTCTGCGGAGCGCTGGCGCGCGTGGGCGTTTCCACACGCATCAGGCCGAAGAGGCCGAGCGTCGCCAGCGCGGCGGCCGCCACGGCGACCGCCTTCAGCCGCAGATTGCGAAACAGCCGGTGCTTCATCCGTACCTCACATGTGTACCTCACATCGGGATCACGCGCGACGCGCCCGGATGGATTCATCGTACAGATCGAACCTGAAACCAGGCTGAAGGAAGGGTTAACAGTTTCCCAAACGCCGGCGCCGGCCGCGGCTCAGGCCGCGTAGATGCCGTCGTTCCAGAGCGCCAGACCATCCACGCGGCGGAACGCTTCGTCGAAGGAAGCGAGGTCAGAGACCTGCGCGTAGGTTGCGCTGGCGAGATGCGCCGCGTCGTGTCTGCCGAGGGCATATCGTGCCATATAGTCGAGCGCGAGCACACGTACGTCGGTGTTCAGCGGGATCTCCTCCCAGCGAAAGTAGTCAAGCATCCCTTGAACAGCGCCGCTCAGCGCGCCCAAATATGCCTGGCGCGTTTCAGAAGACTCCCAGCGATCGAGGCCGTACTGCCGCCGCTCGGCGGCGGTAAGGCGCTGGCGGAAGCGCTCGCGGCTGACGACGTGTGCGAATTCGATCCAGGACAATGACGAGAGGTAGAGAACAGTTCCTGTCTCCGCTAGCCTGCGAAAGAGCGTCCGTGCACGCTGATAGTGTGGGTCTGAGCGCGTCACGAATGCGATGAGCAGATCGGTATCAACGTAGATCTCTGCAGGTACCGGCTCCGTGAAGGCACGCTCAATTGCCGGCACGATGTTCCCGCTCCGTCGGTTCCTCCGCCAGATACTCTTCCATGAACTTGTGCGATGGCACTGGGCCGGTCAGCTCGATAATGCCGGCAAAGCGCATTAGGCCGTCCGGGTCATCGAATCTTCGTGGATGAACGCGGATATCTGGTGGCTTTCGCGAACGAGCCGACTTCACCCTCATTTGCCTCCGTTGCCGGGCTGCTTGGCGACGATGGTCGCTGGGCGAAGGCGCACAACGCCGTCCTGTCCCCTTCCGAACGATCTGGAGACTGAAACGGATCTCGCGAGGGCCATGATTCCAGCTAGACGAGCCAACGCCTCAAGGCCGGCCTCCGCGGACGCCCTGTGATACTCGATGAGATCGCGCACGTCCGCCATTTCGCAGAACCCCCACCCCAGTCCCCTTCAAGGGGCTCATGCTGCCAGTATACCGAGGGCGATTGGCCTTCGGCGTTCACCCCGGCCGTAGGGCGCGACCCGTGCGGGCCGACTCGTAGGCGGCCAGCACGACGGCCAGGCTCTCGCGCGACTCGGCGCCGTCCGAGTTGGGATGCACGCCTTCACGCACCGCGCGCACGAAATGGGTGTAGAGGCTGTTTGAAGGGCCGCTCTTCGGCAGCTCCGGGACGACGCTGCGGTGCCCGGCGCTGTCTTGCAGGTGCAGCAGCAGCGGCTGCTCAGCGGCGGGGTCGAGTGCCAGATGGCCCAGCTCGCCGTGCACCACGACCTGCCGGTCGGCGAACGGCCGCGCCGTCCACGAAGCCTGCATGCTGGCCAGGGCGCCGCCGGCGAAGCGCAGCAGCACCAGCGCGTTGTCGTCGGCAAAGGTCGGCTTCTGCGCCCGCGCCGTCATCGCCATCACTTCAACCACCGGCTCGCCCACGAACCAGCGCAGGATATCGGCCATATGAATGCCGAGGTCGATCAGCGTGCCGCCGCCGGCAGCGTCCTCGCGCCAGAACCAGTCGTTGGTCGCGCCCCACGCCTCGTCTGGGCCGGCGTGGCCGAAGACGCCGCGCGCCGAGAAGATGCGCCCGACCGCGCCGGCGGCCAGTTCCCGCTGCGCCGCGGCATAGAGCGGCTGAAAGCGCAGGTTGTGCGCCACCATCAGCACCACGCCGGCCACGCTCGTTGCAGCGAGCATTGCGTCGGCCTCGGCCAGCGTCACGGCCATCGGCTTCTCGACCAGCACGTGCTTGCCGCCGCGGGCCGCGGCGATCGTGATCTGCGCGTGCAGTGCGTTCGGTGTGCAGATCGAGACCGCGTCGATGTCCGGATCGGCCACGACTTCCTGCCAGTTTTCATATACCCTCGGCACGCCAAACTGCTCGGCCGCGGCCCGGGCCGTGGCGATATGGCCGCTGGAGACGGCGAGCAGTTCGGCATGCGGGTCGGCGGCGAAGGCCGGCAGATGCGAACGGCGGGCGATCAGGCCGCAGCCGATCAGGCCGATGCGGGTGGGCGCACGCATGGGAGGCTCCGGGCGGGCGCTATCGTTGACCCCGCCGCGCGACAGTGTACGCCAGCACGGCGCGAGCGGTGGACGGCGACCGGTTACGCCACGTCGGTCTGGCGCGGGTGCGCTGTTTCACCGGCTCGCGCCGCCTCCCCCGCCTGCTTGCAGTCCTCGATGAAGCTGGCCAGCGCGGCTGAGACGAAGCTATCGGCTCGACGGATAAAAACCGTCTCGACGAATGCCTCTGCCGGCGGCAGCGCGTGCACGCTCACGCGGCCGGCGTGTCGTGCCTGCTGCACCACGGCGCATGGCAGCAGCGTCACGCCCATGCCCGCGGCCGCACAGCCGATGATGCCTTCCAGCGTACCGAACTCGAGCAGCCGCGCCCCGCTGCTGCCATGCGCCGCCAACAGCCGTTCCAGCCGTTCGCGGTAGGAGCAGCCGGCGCGCAGCACCAGGATCTTGCCGCCGCTCGCCTTGCGCAGCGCCGCCTCGACGCTGGCCTCGCGCGGGCTGGAAACAAGCACCAGCTCCTCGGCAAAAACGCGCTCTTCCAGCAGTTCAGGATGTCCGACCGGGCCGACCACCAGCGCGCCCTCGAGCCGGTGATCCAGCACGGCCGCGATCAGCTCACGCGTGGTGCCGGTCTGCAAGGTAAGATCGACGTCGGGAAAGGCCACGCTGTACGCGGCAAGCACCGGCGGCAGGCGCAGCCCCGCGGTCGTCTCCAGCGAGCCAACGTGCAGCGGACCGTGCGGTTCGCCCTGCCCCATTGCCGCGCGCCGCGCTTCCGCCAGCAGCACGCCAATGCGCTCGGCGTAGGGCAGCAGCGTTTCGCCGGCGCTGCTGAGTGCGACGCCGCGGCTGTGTCGGTGGAAGAGCGGCGCGCCTACCTCGCGCTCCAGCGCCTGGATACGCGCCGTGACGTTGGACTGCACGGTATGCAGCTCGGCGGCGGCCTTCGTGATGCCGCCCGCCCGTGCGACCGCTTCAAATACCGCCAAATCGACCGAGTCCATCGCAGTCTTCCATCGCCAGAGGTGATGGACGATATCATAACAAATCGTTTGACACGATGCTTCCGGTGCCGTATTCCAGAGGTGAGGGAGTACAGCGATGATCGACACAACCCTGACCCGCTTGTGGAACATTCAGTACCCATTGGTGCAGGCGCCGATGGCCGGCATCGCCGGCGGCGCCTTGGCCGGCGCCGTCTCGTCTGCCGGCGGTCTCGGCATGATCGGCGTCGGCAGCACCACGCCGGTGGAATGGATCGCCGCGCAGGCAGAGCAGACGCGGCCGCACGGCCCCTTCGGCGTCGGCCTGATGGTCTGGGCGCTGGAGCAGCGGCCGGATCTGCTGGGCGCCGCGATCGCGGCGCGCCCGGCCGTGATCGCCCTCTCGTTCGGCGATCCGGCGCCGTACGTGCCGCGGGCGCATGCGGCGGGCGTGCAGGTGGCGAACCTGGTGCAGGACGCGGCGCGAGCGCGGCAGGCGGTTGCGGCGGGCGTCGACGTGCTGGTGGCGCAGGGCACGGAGGCCGGTGGTCACACGGGCGCAGTTGGGACGCTGCCGCTGCTGCAGCTCGTCCTGCCGATTGGCGAAGCCGCGGGACTGCCCGTGCTGGCCGCCGGTGGCATTGCCAGCGGGCGCGGCATTGCCGGCGTGCTGGCGATGGGCGCGGCCGGCGCCTGGATCGGCACGCGCTTTGTCGCCACGGTTGAAGCGATGGGCAGCGAGGCGGCCAAGCGCGCGATTCTGGCGGCCGACGAGACGCAGACGATCCACACGCACGTCTTCGACCTGGTGCAGCGCATCCCCTGGCCGGAGCCGTTTCCGGGCCGCGCCCTGCGCAACGCCTTCGCCGAGCGCTGGCACGGCCGCGAGCAGGCGTTGCAGGAGCAACTGGACCGTGTGCAGCCGGCATTCGAGGCGGCCCGCGCCCGCGGCGACTACGCCGAGGCCAATATCTACGCGGGCCAGGCCAGCGGCCTGGTCGATGATCTGCCCCAGGCCGGCGATCTGGTGCAGCGCCTGATGGCCGAAGCCGAGGCGATGCTGGCGGCCACGCCTCATCCTCACCCCCTTCCCTCTCCTTCTCCGTAGAACCTTTATCGCGTGGAACGCGATCTCAGATAGCGAAGGCGTGGGGCGATCGTTGGTTGCGAGCGCGGCAGAGATTCGGGCTCCCAAACGTCGGTAGGGCGGCCAGAGCGCAGCGCAACCGTCGGAGACGTAACAATCAACCGCTCGTCGTGCCGCCAGGCACGAGCAACAGCGCGCCGCTAACCCGACGCCGCCTCGCGCAAGCACCGCCGGATCGCCCCTCGCCCAGGATTGGGAGAGGGGACGGGGGTGAGGGCCGCTACCCGGAGAAATCGCCGATGACCGACGACGAGTATCTCCGCATGCGTCGTGAGGAAGGCGGCGCCAGATCTATGCAGACGGCAGGGCAATGCCTGTGCCGCGCCGTGCGCTGGCTGGGTCGGTTGAAGCACATTGGGCGGTCGGTCGCGGGAGCGCGATGCGG
>CALFMN010000139.1 GCA_937879875.1 uncultured Chloroflexota bacterium
AGCCGGTCCAGCTCATGCAGCAACGTGCTGACGGTGGGCAGGCGGGGGCCGCTGGTCATGATGCGGGCTCCGGCGGGTGAGTCCGCATCAGTGTAGCGTGCGCGGCGATCGTCCGCGTCACCGCCGGTGCCGGAAGGCTGGCCGGAGGGGCTACAGCGGCGGGCCACCGGGGCGGCGCGAGAGTTCGGCCAGATGCTCCCAGTCGTGCTCGAGCATGCGACGCAGCGCCTTGCGCAGCGTACGCGGCCCTTGCGGCAGCTCGCGCACGGCGGCCCGCTGCTCCGGCGTGGTTGCGTGGACGCGCTCTATCGCGAGTGTGATGGTGCGGCGTAGCGCTTCCGGCAATTCAAGCTCGCCGCGTTCGGCAGCCCCGGCGACGCGCGAGAAGCCCGGCGCCCCGCCGAGCGCCGCGGCAAGATAGCCGCCCGAAGCGCCGAGCGCGTGCAGCAGCACGGCCCGCGCCGGCCGGCCACCGTCCGCTGGCTGCGCGTCGAGCCATTCGTCGGTTTGCGTCGCAGCCCAGGCCGCCAGCTCCTCGCGCTGCCAGCGGTAGCGGTCCAGCAGGCGCCCGATCTCCTCGTCGCCGAGCGGGTCGAGGTCGGGGCCGAAGATCAGATACGGCGAGCCGTTGCCCAGCCAGGCGCCTGCCGTGATGTGCTCGGCAACGCGGGTATCGAAGGACGCTTCGGGATCAACCGGCTCGCCGTGGCGCCGCAGAAAGCGCAGATAGAGGCGGATCGCTGCGGGCGTGGCCGCGATCGCCTCTTCGGTAGTCGGCCCGACGGCCACGCAGCCGAGCAGGTCCAGCACGTGGACCATCGTCTTGCGCCGGCGCGGGCCGGATTCGAGATAGAGGTCGTACGTCGTCATCTGCGCTCTACATCTTCTCACGGCAGCGCGATGGCCGTGACCATCTCGCTTCCGCGAATCAGGTTCGCCTCGCGCCCGGCGAGCGGCCGGGCTGGCGGGGCACCTAACCCTGACTTCGCAAGCGAAGTCTGTCCCTTCCCGAAACTGGAAGGGACTGCTGAAGCGTTCCCATCACCGTGCGACGGCGGCGGGGCAGCGGTGTCTTCGTGGGACCGCAGACGGTTGGTCTCCCATCCCTCGACCTCGAACCGTAACCCTTCCTGTGTCGGGAAGGGACAGACTTCCCGCCAGGGAAGTCAGGGTTAGGTGCCCCGGCGCGGGCGCCAGAGATCGCGCCGTCAGGCCAGCTCGTAGTCGAGCGTATACGACACTTGCGTGTCGCCGTGCTGCGCGACGAAGCCGCCTGACCCGCGCAGGCCGCGCAGATCGCCCGTGCCCGAGTCCGGCAGAACGGACCATGTGACTGTCGCCGCGCCGTCGACAAACGTGCCGCCGTGCTGCAGTACGAAACTTCCCGCGCGCCCATCCAGCCGGCCGACGACGCGCTCGAGGCCGACGAAGCCCGCGCGGCTCTCATCCGTGTAGACCATCAGATATTCCAGCGTGCCCTCGCCCTCGATCGCGCCGTGAAAGGCGTTGCGCACGCTGGCGCGCGTGAGCTTCAGTTCACCTGGCGTTTCATTGTATGGTTGCTCATCCCAGGCCTTGCCTTCGAGTGTGCCCGTTGCCCGTGTGCTCATGTCTGCCTGCTCCTCGTGCATCTGCGCAATCTCTGCGCGGTCCCGTATTCGGAACAGATCCATCATCGCCGGCAAACCTGTACGATCCTGTCAGGATCTCGGCGGAGCGATCTCGACATGCGGGCCAGCCGGCTGCTCTCATTGTTGCTGCTGCTGCAAACGCGCGGCCGCGCGACGGCGCAGGAGCTGGCGGACGCCCTCGAAGTTTCGCTGCGCACGGTCTACCGTGATGTCGAGTCTCTCGGCGCGGCGGGCGTGCCGGTCTACGGCGAACGTGGTCCGGCCGGCGGCTACCGCCTGGTGGACGGATACCGCACGCGGCTGAACGGGCTGACGCGCGCAGAGGCCGAATCGCTGTTCCTCGTCGGGCTGCCGGGACCGGCCGCGGAGCTGGGGCTGGGCACCGTGCTGGCCACCGCGGAGCTGAAGCTGTTGGCGGCGCTGCCGCCGGAGCTGCGCTCGCGCGCGGGGCGCATCCGCGAGCGCTTTCATCTCGACGCGCCGGGCTGGCTCGAAGCTGGTGAGCAACCGCCCGCGCTCGCGGCCGTGGCCGGGGCGGTCTGGAACCAGCACCGGCTGCGCGTGCGCTATCGGCGCTGGGGCGGCGAGGTCGAACGCACGCTGGAGCCGCTGGGCGTCGTGCTCAAGGCGGGAATCTGGTATCTGGTCGCGCGGGTTGCGGAGGACGTTCGCACCTATCGCATGTCGCGCATGCTGGATGTTGAGGTACTGGACGAGCGCTTTGAGCGCCCCGCGGGCTTCGATCTGGCCGCCTTCTGGCAGGAATGGTCGGCAGGCTTCGCCGGCCGCATCTACCGCGCCGAGGCGGTCGTGCGGCTTTCGTCCTTCGCCCGTGAGCGGCTGCTGGTGCTGCTCGGCCCTCTGGCGGCCCACGCCGTGCAGGAGTGCCCGGACCCGCCCAGCGCCGACGGCTGGATGCAGGTGACGCTGCCGATCGAGTCGATCAGGCACGGCCACCGCGAGCTGCTGCGGCTCGGCGCGGAGGTCGAGGTGCTGGAACCGCCGGAGCTGCGCGATCTGATGGAGCAGTCCGCGCGGGCGCTGGCGCGGCTGTACCAGGCTCGATCGGCTGTCGAATGACCGCAGACGCGCTGCCGCGCTCAGCTATGAATCGGCCGGCACTGAGCGCTGCAGCAGGGTGGTGATCGCCGTGGCTTGCGGCGTGCGCTGCATTGTGTGCTGATGCATGAAAGTTCCGTTCCGTTCGTTCTGCACCACTGGCCGCCGGCGCTCGCCCGCGAAGGCGGAAGCCTCTCGCGTACTCAGGGCGGCGATGCCCCGCCCTGGCCGACGACGCGGCGCAGACGCGGCAACAGCGCGGCCGCGGCATAGATCGCGCTGGCCAGCGCGATGATCGCGAAGCTTGGCGGCAGCTTCGGCGCCGCGTAGCTCAGGGTCAGTCCACCCCACATCGCCGCGAGCGCCAGCCCCGCCGAAAGGGCCAGACCGGCGTAGGGACGTTCGACGAGCCGCTGAGCCGCCGCGGCCGGCGCCGCCAGCAGGCCGAGCACGAGCAGCGCGCCGACGACCTGCGCCCCCTCGGCGGCCGCGAGGCCGATCAGCGCCAGGTAGACCAGGCCGACGATGCGCACGGGCACGCCCTGCGCCGCGGCGACCGCCTCATCGACGCTGGCGAAGAGCAGCGGCCGCGCCAGCGCCAGCAGCACGACGGCCGTTGCCAGACCCAGGATCAGCGCCAGCCGCGCGCTGCCGGCGTTCAAGCCGAAGATCGAGCCGAAGAGCACGGCGGGTCCGGCGGCGCCGTTGCCGCTGCTGCGCCGGGTCGTGTAGATGGCGAGGAAGAAGACGCCGAGCCCCAGCAGCCAGGCGAAGACGTTGCCGATCACGACGTCATCGGCCCGGCCGCGAGCGCCCAGCAGCCCCATGCCCAGTGCCACCGCAACGGTGACGCCGAACAGCCCCAGCCGCGCGTCGAAGCCGAATGCCAGCGCCGCCAGGGCGCCAGTGAAGGCGGCATGACTCAGCGCGTCGCCGGTGAAGACCTGGCTGCGCAGCACGGCGAAGTACCCGACCAGGCCGCAGGCCAGCGCGACGCCCGTGCCGGCGAGAAAGCCGTAGCGGATGAACGGATGGCTGAACATGTGCAGCAGGCCGGGGGCAGCGTTCAGCGGAGCAGCGATCATGCCGGCGCCTGCTTTGCTTCATGCTGGAACGCGCGGCGCCACGGATGCCCCTGCCCGATGCGCACCAGCAGATAGGCGGCGAAAGCGAAGCTCGTGATGAAGAAGCCGACGGGATAGGGCGAATAGTAGGCCGCCGTAAGGCCCGCCCAGGTGATGCCGAGGCCGAGGCCGACCGCGAGCGCGAGGCTCTTCAGCGGATGCGGCGTCAGGATCTGTGCCGTGGCAGCGGGCACGACCAGCAGCGCGAACACCAGCAGCGTGCCCGTGATCTGGCTCGCTTCGGCGGCCGCCACGCCCAGCAGCACGAGGAACAGCGACGACAGCCAGCGCACCGGCACGCCGTTCGCCGCAGCCACGTCGCCGTCGATCGAGGCGAACAGCAGCGGCCGGCCGGTCAGCGCCAGGATGATCACCGCGGCAGCGCCGAGCACAAACAGCGTCAGCACCTGGCTGTCGGTGACGCCGAGAAAGCTGCCGAACAGCAGCGCATTCACGCCGTTGAGAAAGCCGTGGTAGAGGCTGATGAACAGGAACCCGCTGGCCAGCGCCGCCGCCTGCACCGTGCCGACCACGGCGGACTCTTCGCTGAAGCCGCGCACGCTGTTGCCGCGTGGCAGCAGGGCGATGATCAACGCCGCGGCGATAGAGAAGACGAAGAAGCCAAACGTGGCGCTGACGCCCAGCAGCGTGGCGCCGGCCGCGCCCGGAAAGCCGACGAGCGCGAGCGTGTGCCCGACGAAGCTCTCGCCGCGGATCACCATAAACCAGCCGATCACGGCGGCCGCGATCGCGACGATCGTCCCCGCCCGAAAGGCGTTCACCATGAAGTGATAGGCGAACAGCCCTTGCAAGTCGGCGCCGATGTTCCAGGACCAGGAGAGATCGCCGACGTCAGCGAGTGGCATGGGCGCCGTGCCCCCCCGCATCGAACGCGCCGCTCGGCTCGCCGACGACCACCAGCCGGCCGTCCGACGCCCGCAAGACCTCGATCCGCGTCGCGTACAGCCGGCTCAACGTCTCCGTGGTGATCACCTGCTCGACCGCGCCCGTGACCACGCTGCCGCGGGCGATGTAGATCACCTGGTCGAGGTAGCTGACGATCGGGTTCACGTCGTGGGCGACCATCAGCACCGTGACGTGCTGATCGCGGCAGATCGCCTGGATCAGAGCGGCGATCGCGCCCTGGTTGGTGATGTCCAGGCTCTCAAGCGGCTCGTCCAGCAGCAATAGCTCGGGCTGGCGGGCGAGGGCCTGCGCGATCAGCAGCCGCTGCTGTTCGCCGCCCGAGAGCTGGCCGATCGGGCGGGTGGCATAGGCCGTGCTGTCCACCAGCTCGATCAGCTCGGCCACGCGCCGCTGCGCCTCGCGTTCATGCCGCGTGCTGAACCGTCCGAGCCGCGGCAGGGGCACACCCCAGCGCGACCCGTCCAGGCCGAGCCGCACGATATCGACGCCGCGAATACGCAGCGAGGCGTCGAAGCTGCGGCGCTGCGGCAGGTAGCCCACGCGCCGGTTGCCGTTCCCCGGCGGGCGGCCCAGCGCGGCGATCTCGCCGGCAGCGAGCGCTTGCAGGCCCAGCACCGCCTTCAGCAGCGTGGACTTGCCAGCGCCGTTGGGGCCGAGAATGGCGGTGAAGCTGCCGCGGGGAATAGCCAGATTGACTCCCTGCCAGATCGTGCGGCCGCCGACGCGTACGGCAGCGTCCCGCGCCACTACCGCAGCATCGCTTGCGGTCGCCGGCGTAGCGCTGTGTACTGTGCGTGTTGCCGTCTCGGGCACGGCGCCCCTCACTTTCCCGTCGCTTTGGCGAGGGCATCGGCCAGCATCTGGAGCTGGCCGGCCTGCCACGCCTGGAAGGTCGCCGTTGCCGGCGTCAGCGTCTCGGTGATCGGGACCACGGGGATGCCCGCCGCTTTGGCCTCGTTCACCAGGCTCTGCACGTCGGGCGTCGAGTTCTGGCTGTTGTACACATAGACGGCGATCTGCTTGCTGGCGATCTGCTGGTCGGCCGTCGCCTTGTCCTGTGCGGATGGGTCGCTGCCTTCGCTGATCGCATCGAGGAAGGACTCCGGCGTGAGCAACTTCAGGCCGAGCGCCTGCGCCATCGGCGTGAAGATGCTCTCCGAGGCGCCGACCGGCGTGCCCGCGTAGCTTTGCTGGATGTGCTGGATCAGGCTGCTGTACTGCTGCAAACCGGTGGAAAGATAGGTCTGCTGCTGCTGGTCGAAGTAGGCGGCGTCTTTGGCATCGATCTGCTTGAGATCGCTCGTCATCTGAGCGATCACCTTCTGCACGTCGTCTGGAGAATACCAGCGATGCGGATTGCCGCCCTCGGCGATGCCGAGCAGGCCGCCGGCCACGAGCACTTTGCGACTGCCGTTCGGGCTCGCGGCCAGCAGCTTCCCGACCCAGCTGTCGTAGCCGATGCCGTTGTAAATCACGTACCGGGCGCTGGCGACGTTGCGGCCGTCTTTTGGCGTCGCCTCGTAGTCGTGCGGGTCGGTCTGCGGATTGGTGATGATACTGGTAACGCTCACCTTGTCGCCGCCGAGCTGAGCGGCGATGCTGCCCCAGAAGTTTTCTGCCGCGACCACGCGCACCGTTCCACCGCTGCCGCCGCTCGCGGCAGAGTTCGAGCTGCAGGCGAGCAGCCCAAGCGTGGCGGCGCTCACGAGCAAGGAACCAACGAGACTCGTCGCGCGCACGGGCAACCCTGCCTTCGCAGAGGCCGGCGTGCCGCGGAGCCCGCGCAACGCCGTCCGCATTCAGCGTTAATGAAAACCGATTCCATTACCAGTTGTCAAGCACTCGGGCACCCGCGCCGCGGCGCCCAGCCAAAGCCGTCGCACACCCGTCGCCTGAAGGACTCGCCGCAGGCATCCGCCGTCGTGGCGCCCGGCTCGTCAGAGCTGATCGGCTGCCGATCGGTTGAGAACTGGAAGCTCATAGAAAGGTGAAAGACGAAAGACCTGCGCCGCAGCGGACCCGCTGCAGGTCAGCGCTCTGGGGCGCAACAGCGCTCCGGGGCCTGCTCCATAGCGGCGTCTCGCCAGCGCTCCTCGGAGGTGACGGCGTCGAGCGGCAGCCGGCTGCGCCACTGCACTGTTTGCAGGAGCGGCTGCTCGTCGAAGCACTCCGGATAGCCAACGCAGAGATAGGCGACCGGGATGACGTGTGCGGGAATACCGAGCATCTCGCGCAACCAGGCGGTCTTGAGAATGCTGACCCAGCCGACGCCCAGCCCTTCGGCTCGCGCTGCCAGCCAGAGATTCTGCACGGCGAGGCAGGTGCTGTACACATCGGTTTCCGGCATGCTGTTGCGGCCGAGGACTTCGCCGCCCCTGGTGGGGTCGCAGGTGACACAGACGTTGAGCGGTGCGTCGAGGATGCCTTCGAGCTTCAGCGCAAGGTATTGGGAGCGGCGCGGCTCGTCGTAAAAGCAGGCGGCCGCCTGGCGCTCCCGGTCAAACAGGGCCTTCACCCGCTGCCGCGTCGCGACTGACCGGATCAGAATGAAGTTCCACGGCTGCATGAAGCCCACCGATGGCGCATGGTGTGCGGCATCCAGCACCCGTCGCAGCACCCCAGGAGGGATCTCCTTCGATCGGAAGCGTCGCACGTCCCGCCGCCGGTAGATCGCCTCGAACACCGCCTCGCGTGCCCATTCTGTAAAACGTCCGGCAAACGGCTCGGCCTGTTCCTCAGCTCGTGCCAGCCCCTCGTGTTCGCACATCACCTGGCTCCTTCTCATGCCATCTCATGCCATTGACGCACAAGCCCCCCGACGCTGGTGCGCCGAGGGGCTCGAAGGCCCGCGCCTGCTGAACCGTCTCGTTACTCCTGACGAGCGGCGTCCGGGGTGCTGGGCAGGTCGCCTGGCTTGTGGCTCAGCGCGTGCTCCGCGCCTTCCCGCCTCATGGCAGTGGCCTCGCGCGGAGACGCTCCCCACGCATAGTGGCGGCCCCGCGCCGGTGTCGCACCGGCTTCCCTCTTCGCCCCGGTTGCCAGGGGTACCCGGCGCGCTTCCTCTCTTCGTCGCCAGTGTAGCCTGTGCGCCGGACAGCGGCGCGGTCAGACCGGTCGATAGATCTTGCTGCCGCCTTCCCGGAACTCCTGCGCTTTCTCTGCCATACCGACCGCCAGCACCCGATCCTCGCCGATGCCCTTCTGCTGGGCGTACTCGCGCACGTCCTGGCTGATACGCATCGCGCAGAAGTGCGGCCCGCACATCGAGCAGAAGTGCGCCATCTTCGCCGGCGTCGCGGGTAAGGTCTCGTCGTGCATGCTGGCCGCGGTCTCCGGGTCGAGCGCGAGGTTGAACTGGTCCTGCCAGCGGAACTCGAACCGCGCTTTGGAGAGGGCGTCGTCGCGCTGCTGGGCGCCGGGGTGGCCTTTGGCAAGGTCGGCGGCATGGGCGGCAATCTTGTAGGTGATGACGCCATCCTTGACGTCCTGCTTGTCCGGCAGCCCCAGGTGCTCCTTCGGCGTCACGTAGCAGAGCATCGCCGTGCCGTACCAGCCAATCATGGCTGCGCCGATCGCCGAGGTGATGTGGTCGTAGCCGGGGGCGATATCGGTGGTCAGCGGTCCCAGCGTATAGAAGGGCGCCTCGTGGCAGACCTCCAGTTGCAGGTCCATGTTCTCCTTGATTTTGTGCATCGGCACGTGGCCCGGCCCCTCGATCATCACCTGCACGTCGTGTTGCCAGGCGATTTCGGTCAGCTCACCAAGCGTACGCAGCTCGCCGAACTGTGCCTCGTCGTTGGCGTCAGCGGTGCAGCCGGGCCGCAGGCCGTCGCCCAGGGAGAAAGCGATGTCGTAGGTCCGTAGAACCTCGCAGATGTCCGCGAAATGCGTGTAGAGGAAGTTCTCCTGGTGGTGGGCCAGGCACCACGCCGCCATGATGGAGCCGCCGCGCGAGACGATGCCGGTGATGCGCCTGGCGGTCAACGGGATGTAGGCGAGCCGTACGCCGGCGTGGATGGTGAAGTAGTCGACACCCTGCTCCGCCTGCTCGATGAGCGTATCGCGGTAGACCTCCCACGTCAGGTCCTCGGCCTTGCCGTCGACCTTCTCCAATGCCTGGTAGATGGGCACGGTGCCGATCGGCACGGGACTGTTGCGCAGAATCCACTCCCGTGTCGTGTGGATGTTCGTGCCGGTGGAGAGGTCCATCACCGTGTCGGCGCCCCAACGAGTCGCCCAGGTCATCTTCTCCACCTCCTCCTCGATGGAGGAGGCCACGGCCGAGTTGCCGATGTTGGCGTTGATTTTGACCAGAAAGTTGCGGCCGATGATCATCGGCTCGCTCTCGGAATGGTTCACGTTGGCCGGGATGATGGCACGGCCACGAGCCACTTCGTCGCGCACGAACTCCGGTGCCACGCCCTCGCGGAGGGCGATGAACTGCATCTCGGGCGTGAGCATGCCCTGTCGGGCGTAGTGGAGCTGCGTGACATTCTGCCCAGCCTTCGCGCGGAGCGGCCGGCGGCGCAGGCCGGGGAAGACGGCATGGTTGGCCCGCGGGTCATCAGGGCGAAGTCCGTTATCCTGCGGCTGCACGTCGCGACCGTCGTACGCTTCGACGTCATCGCGCTCCAGAATCCAGGGCCGGCGGAGCGGCGGCAGCCCCCGGCGGATATCGACGGCAGCGGTCGGGTCGGTGTAGGGGCCGCTGGTGTCGTACACGTGGACCGGTGCGTTCTCCTCGTCGCCGAAGCGGCCGGAGGTTGGGGCAAGCGCTATCTCGCGCACGGGCACGCGAAGGTCGGGACGAGCACCGGGGAGATAGGCTTTCCGGCTGCCGGGAAAGGCAGCGATACCCGCGAGGCGTGGGCCGGCGGCGAGCTGGGTCATTGGGTTCCTCCTCGTACAGTGCGGCAGGGGAGGAACGAGAAGACCACCCCCGGGCTGGGTGGTGGTCGAATCAGCGTGCTGGCCATTACTCCCTGCGCTGGCATTACCCAGGTCAGGTTCGAACGGTCGGCGGCGGTGCGGCCACCCTCTCAGCCCGGCTTACCCGAGCTCCCGTGTCGCGTATTCGGTTGGTGGATCGACAATAGTTCTTGCATTCCCCGTCGTCAAGGGGCGGTGACTCGAAGTTTGCGGGGGCTGGATTTGCGGGCCAACTCACGTTCGCCCACCAGACCCGCCGGGCGCATCGGCATGCTAGCCAAACGGCCGCCGGCAGGTGCGAGCCGTGGGGCGGACACGATTCCCTGCGAACGCGGACTGAAACGGCCGGCCGGCACGCCGGCCAGTCCGCGTCTTGCCCTCTGCCCAGCCGCGTGCCGGGCGAGCAGCGGGCGTACGATTCACCGGCGGCGTACCGTGTATGTATGCAGGTTGGGCGGCAGCGATCGCGGGAGCAAACGCCATGGTACAGCCAGTCCTCTGCCTGTTAACGATTCACGGTATCGGCTTCGAGCAAGCTCCGCAGAACGGCGAGCCGGGCTACGCCGACGGATTACATCAACGGCTCAGCCATGCTCTCGGGCCGGATCTGCTCAGCGACGATCCGAATCGCCAACGTGCGCAGCCAGGCGAGAACGGCGCGATCTATGTCGAAAGCCTCTGGGCGCCGCAGGAGGATGGCGGCGGATCGGGCTCGCCAACCCGGCCGCCGACGCGCGAGGAGGGCTTGCGCCGTCTCGGTAGCTGGGCTGCCGATCGTCCCGGCATCGTCAACCCCGACGGTGCGCCGCTCGCCGCGGGAGGGCGACCGATCGCGCATGTGGCGCTCGTCTACTCGCGTCTGGAGCCGGTGGGGCTGTACGCGGGGTCCGCCGCGGTCGCTCTGGAGATGGCGGCCGTTTCCGCCGGTCACTATGCCACGATTCTCGGCATGGCCCGCATGGCGTTCGAGGACATGGCGGCGCTGTGGCAGCGCCCGCAGTCCACGGGCGGAGCGGCTCCGGGTTTGCAGGCCCGCGGCGATACGCCGCCCGGCCATCACTGGTTTCGCCTGCCCTTCGGGCAGCACCCGGCGCCGGCGGCGCAGCCGACGGGTCTGCTGGCCACGATCCGCAACCTGGAAGACGACGTGGCCGCCTATGTGAGCCGCAACGATCTGCGGGAGCGGGTGCGCGGCTTCGTGCGCGAAGCGCTGCTGCGGCTGCTGTCGCGCCCCGACGTGGCCGGCGTGGTGATCAACGCGCACAGCAACGGCACCGTGGTCGCCTTCGATGTCCTGCGCGATCTGCCGCCGCTGCTGGCGGCAAAAGTCCGCGGGATCGTGACGGCCGGCAGCCCGCTGCGCAAGTATGCCCAACTGTTCAACTGGGGCACGGAGGCGGGGTTGATGGGCACGATGGGCGAGTGGACGAACTACTGGGATGAGCACGACCCGGTGGCCGACCCACTGGCCCCGCCGGCGAACTGGCGGCGCGGCGATGCCCTGCCGGCGGCCGACGCAGGACAGATCAGCCTGTATCACGGCATCGATCCGGCGAGCGGCGACGAATCAGTGGTGAAGGTCGCCGACCGCCAGGTGGACAACGTTGCACACGGCGGCAGCGGCGGCCTGCCGGCGCACGACTACTGGGACAACGCGCAAGAGGTGATCGAACCGCTGGCCGCCGCGCTGAAACGCTTGCTGTAAGCGGCCGGCGCCCGGCCGAGGGCGCCGCCCTCAGCCGCGCCGCTCTGCCCGCTCCCGCGCAGCACGGCGCCTCCGATGGTATCGGTACCCCCGGCAGGACTCGAACCTGCGACCAACGGTTTAGAAGACCGCTGCTCTCTCCGCTGAGCTACGGGGGCATGGCCGGCGGGCGGTATCTGGTCGCCGCGCGTCGCCCGCCAGGGGTGCACGGCTACCCGTGCGGATCCAGCCGCAGCCGGCAGGCGATCGCATCGGCAGCGACCGATCTGTATTTTACGTGGATATCGCGCCCAGCGAGCAGGGGCGTGCTTGACATCGCGCGGACTCGGACGCAGCGTAACCCTGTCCCCACCGCCAGCGGGAGGTTGCGGCGGATGGCTGGCGCGTTTCTTCCGGGCGTTCGCCTGATCGAAATCGGCGAATCGCGGGCGGTCGGCTTTGCCGGCAAGCTGCTGGCCGACCTCGGCGCGGAGGTGTGGCTGCTTGAGGCGCCGGGCCGTGGCAACCGCCTGCGCCGCCTGCGGCCGCTGCTGCCCAACGGTATCGCCGGCCTGTTCGAGTTCCTGGCGCGCGGCAAACGCAGCGTGTCGGTTGACCTGGAGCTTGAGGACGGGCAGGAACTGGTGCGACGCCTCGCCGGCGCCGCAGACGGCGTGATCGCGGATCGCGCCGCGTGGGGCTGGATCGAGACCACCGCTGCGGCAGCGTGCTTCGCAGCGCCGCTCAGCATCGTGACCGTGTCCTCGCGCGGAGCGCCGCATCCGCTCGCGCCGCAGAGCGAGTTCGTCGACACGCACGAAGGCGGCGTGGGCTACATGACGCCTGGCCGAGTCGACAATGCGGAGAAAGAATACCCGCTCGATCTGGCCCGCGGCGGCCAGGCGTCGTACATCGGCGGCCTGTATAGCGCGATCGCCTTCCTGCACGGGCTGGCGTTGTGCCGAGCAACCGGCGAGACGGTGCGCAACGACGTCTCGCTGCAAGCCGCGGCCGCCTCGATGATGGTGCTGAACCTACCCTGGTGGGAGTACGCCGGCATCGTCCCCAGCCGCCAGCGCGCCGCCGGCCGGCCGACGCGCGCCGTCAGCGGCTTCGTGAGCGCCAAGGATGGACGCGTCTCGATCTCGATGATCGAGGAGCACCAATGGGACGGGCTGGTGCGGGCGCTCGGCGCGCCGGCGTGGACCGCGCTGCCTGCCTTCGCCAGCCAGCTCCAGCGCAGCGCCAACTGGGAGGCGCTGCGCGCCTGCCTGGAGGACCAGCTCAAGGACGCTCCCGCCCAGGAAGTGATGGACCGCTGCCAGGCGCAGAATGTGCCGGTGTTCGTCGTGCGCGAGATGGACGCCGTGCTCAGCTCCGCGCACGAGCGGGCGCGCGGCTTTTTCGCGCCCTCCGAGCCGGACGGCGTGCTGCTGCCGAGCAACCCGTGGATCATCGACGGCGTGCCGCTCGGATCGCACGGCAGGAGCCCGGCGCTCGGCGAGCATACGCTGGCTGCACTGCAGTTGCTCGGCATGGACGCCGAGGACTACACGGCTTTTCATGAGGCAGGGGTGGTGTGAGGGAGATGAACCAAAGTGGAACGGCGCTGGCCGGCGTGCGCATCGCCGACTTCAGCCGCATCCTCGTCGGCCCGGTCTGCACGCGCATCCTCGGCACGCTCGGCGCCGACGTGATCCGCGTGGAGTGGCGCGGGCGGCCGGACCAGTTCCGCCGCTTCGAGCCGTATCTGGGCGAACGCGGCATCGACAACGCCGGCCAGTTCCACGCGCTCAACTACTCGAAGCAGAGCCTTGAGCTCGACCTCACGCAGCCCTGGGGCGTGCAGGCGGGGCTCGATCTGATCGCCCGCAGCGACGTGGTGATCGAGAACTTCCGCGCCGGCCAGTTCGCGGCGATGGGCTTCACGCCGCAGGCGATTGCGCGGGCGAACCCGCAGGCGATCTGCATCGGCATCGGCGGATTGGGGCAGAGCGGGCCGGAGCGCGCCTATGTCGCCTACGGCAACTCGCTGCACGCCTACAGCGGCCTGGTGGCGCTCACGGGCTATCCGGACGAAGAGGGTCGTGGCATCGCCGGGACGTGGGCCGATCCAGTCTCCGGCCTGTTCGCGGCCACGGTGCTTTTGGCGGCGCTGGAGGCACGCCGTCGCGGCTGGCTGCCGGGTCTGCATACGGTCGACCAGTCGATGCTCGACTGTCTGCTGGCCACGCTGCCGGAGGGTGTGATCGCTGCCCAACTCGAGCCGCAGCACGCGAAGCCGGCCGGCAACCGCTCGGCGCTGCACACGCCGCAGGGTGTGCTGCCGGCGCACGGCGAGGATCGCTGGGTGGCGTTCAGCGTGCAGAGCTACGCCCAGTTCCGCCGGCTGATCGCGCTCAGCGAGCTCGGCGGCTACGACGACCCGGCGCTGTTCTCCGTGCCCGCCCGCCGGCGCATCGAGGAGCGGCTGCTGGCCGAGCTGGCCTGCTGGTCGCGCGAGCTGGAGGCGAGCGAACTGGTCTGCCGGCTGCGCGAGGCGGGGATCGCCGCCGGCCTCGTCAGCCACGCGGGCGACCTCGCTACCAACGCGGAGTTCGAGGCGCGTGGCTTCATGCGTCCGATTCGCATCAACGGCGAGCACGAGCAGCGCCATCCCGGCGTGCCCTGGACGAGCTCACACCCGGATTCGCTCGTCTTCGCACCGCCACCGGCGCTGGGCGAGCACAGCCGCGCGATCATGCGCGACGTACTCGGCTACTCGGAGGAACAGATCGGCGCGCTGCTGGCCCGGCTGGAGGAGTAAGCGGCGCAGCCTGGGAAATATCGCCCTACGCCCTGTATGAGGAGAAGCACGATGCCGATCAGCTACGAGAAACGGGGCCGCACGGGAATCGTCACGCTCAGCCATCCCGAGGCGCGCAACGCCTGGGGCAACGACTTCAGCGAAGGCATCGCCCGGCACTTCGCCGCAATGGAAGACGACGACGAGATCTGCTGCGCGATCCTGACCGGCGACGAGGCAGGCCGCGCCTTCTCCGCCGGCGCCAACCTCAAAGACCCGCGCACGCACACCGTCGATTCGCTGGCCGGCTTTATCAAGGGCCTGCCGAAGCAGCACGAGCGGCCGTTCGAAGTGCTCTCGCGCTTTCCCAAGCCGCTGATCGGCGCGATCAACGGCTATGCAATCGGCATCGGCTGCATCATCACCTTTTGCTGCGACCTGCTGGTCGCCTCGGAGCGGGCCGAGTGGCGGCTGCCGCAGGCGGCGCTGGGCATCCTGCCCGCCTACGGCGGCTCGACGCGGCTGGCGCGCTGGGTGGGCAGGGGCCAGGCGATGAAGCTGGCGCTGGGCTTTCCGCTCCCGGCAGAAGAGGCGTACCGCATCGGCCTGGCGCAGTGGCTCGTGCCGCACGAGCAGCTTCTGCCAAAGGCGATCGAGGTCGCGGAGCAGATCGCGGCGCTGCCGCCGCTTGCGGCGCGGCTCACCAAAGAGTCGCTGCTGCGCGGCATGGAGATCCCCAACCTCTCCGACGCCTCGTACGTCGATCTCTTCCGCTTCATGGCGCTGGAGCTGACCGAAGACAAGACGGAGGGCCACACGGCCTGGCGCGAGCGGCGCCGGCCGGAGTTCCGGGGTAGGTGACAGGGAACAGGGAACAGGAATGTAGGGGCGCACGGCGTGCGCCCTTCGCGCCCGCAGGCGCGACCCGCGGCGCGCTGATACGCCACCGCGGCGAATGGGCGCAGGGAATAGGGAATAGGAGTCGGGGCCATGGCGACGGTTGAAGCGGGTGCGGCCCGCACCTACGAGACGATTCTGTACGAGACGAAGGGGCCGCTCTGCTACATTACGCTCAACCGGCCGGAGAAGCTGAACGCCGCCAACGACACGCTGGTGCAGGAGCTGGACGACGCCTTCTTTGAGTTCGACGCCGACGAGCAGTTGCAGGTGGCGATCCTGCGCGGCGCCGGCCGTGCCTTCTGCTCCGGCGCCGATGTGCAGCAGCGCCAGTTGCGCACGCGTGAGGAGCTGCGCCGCCTCGGCGGCCCGGCCGGCCGCAACGCCAGGGGCGACGGGCTGAGCGAGGCCGTCAACTGGAAGCCGGTGATCGCGGCGGTGCATGGCTACGCGCTCGGCCTCGGCTACGCGCTGGTGCAGCGCGCCGACCTGGTGGTCGCCGCCGAGGGGACGAAGTTCCAGATCCGCGAGGTGCAGCGCGGGCTCGGCGGCACGCAGCACTGGGTCAGCACCTGGTTCTGGACGGGCAGCCGCTTCGCCAACGAGATCGCGCTGACCGGGCGCATGTTCACGGCCGAGGAGGCGCTGGCGCAGGGCATGATCAACGCCGTCGTGCCCGCCGAAGAGTTGCTGAGCGCGGCGGAGCGGCTCGCGGCACAGATCATGGAAAACCCGCCGCTCTCCGTGCGGGCCAACGTGCGCATGATGCGCTGGTTCGTACACAACATGCAGCGGGAATCGCGGCTCTACACCCAGCCGCTGGCCCTGCACCTCACCGAGGACTTCCACGAGTCCGCCGCTGCCTTCATCGAGAAGCGCAAGGCCGTGTTCAAAGGCCGCTGAGAGGGATTTCCAAGCCCGCGCACGTCCAGCCAGCTATGATGGTATCGGCCACTATGGCCGGGCGGTACGGTCATGTTCAGGCTGATCGCAGGATCAGCGAAAGCGCCGGAGGCTTGGGCGACGCCGCGGTGAGGCGCATCGGGCATCTGGCGCCATCTGCCGCCTGAGGCAATCCTCGAGGAGTGAAAAACGTGGCTTTGGTCACCGTTCGAGGCTGGCTCGCTACTGACAGCCCTATCCCCTCCTACGGTGGCATGCGGACTCCCCGTGAGATTTTGGAGGAGTTAGCTCGACGTGTGAGGGCGGGCTCGCTACCGCTGCTCGCGCAGCACGACGATCGGACAGTCCTGCACCCAATAATCCATCGGGTGGAGCTCCGTGAGAAGCGGCCTGGCGTTCTGGGTGTATGGGTGGAATACGAGATCGGTGAGCAAGAACAGGCCCAAGGTGCAGCGTTTTCGATCGGCTTCAGCCTTTTACTTGATGCCCCAGGTGACGAGAGCGAGCTTCCGCTCGTCCGCATCGATGCCGATGCTTCGCATTTCGGTGAGGCTGAGTTACGTGGATTCGCGAACGAGATACAGAACTACTTTGCGGTCGCAACGTACCGACACTATCAGTTCTCTGCAGCAGCTCCCGCCAAGGTCATCATAGAGTTCGTTAAGGAAACTCTGATAGCACTGCCTCCAGACGTTCTGGCAAATATCATAGCTCCAGCACTGAGTCGCTGGTTCGTGCGTAAGCCACCCAAGCCTACTTCCATATTGAGCATTCGAATTGATGACGGAGACAAGCATGTGGTCGCCGAGGTACGCACCGACGATGCCGTAGTTGCGCAGGATGCGCTGGTCACCTTTCAGGCACTGACGGGACGCGGCTCTCTACCCAGTCCAATTGAGTATGATGCGCGCCTGAAATCGTGGCGCGAGGTTCAGTATTTGAACGGCCAGGTCAAACCAGGGATGATCGTGGCGCCATCCGGCCGTGCTGCACGGCGCCGGGAATCTAAGATTGCGCACAGAGGATTTGCGCGACGCGGACGAACACGGCGTCGTCGCTGACATTTTCCCTTCAGCGACAACCATTCTGTGCGCACCCACGCCGGTCGTTACCGCCCAAGCAGCCGCCCCTCAGCGCGGCGCCTAAGCTGCCGCTCCAACTTCGTCAATCAATGGCCGTGGCGCGTACGCGCGTCAGCGCTCAGCTTCAAAAGGGCAGCCGGCCGCTGAACGCGACGCGAGCGCAGCACCGCCCAAAGCTAACAATGCGCAACTCGCCTACATTCCCGAGCCACCTTTAGAACCACCTGTAGGAACAGTTTGGCGGCCGCGCACGACGGCAGCGCCGGCAGGTTTAGCGCCGGGCGACGAAGCATCGACGCCTGTGCCGGGTGTATCAATGCCGCAGCAGCAGCGGCGAGGCTTGCGGCCGCCGCGGCAGACACAGCACAGGCGGGAGGCGAGCGGTGAAGCGCAGCGGCGAGCGGTTCCTGACGACGCACGTGGGCAGCCTGATCCGGCCGGCGAAGATCCAGGAGTACATGCAGGCACAGGCCGCCGGCCAGCCGATCGACCAGCAGGCGTTCGAGGCCGAGCTGCGCCAGGACGTGGCCGAGGTCGTGCACAGGCAGGCCGAAACCGGCATCGACGTGATCAGCGACGGCGAATACGGCAAGTCGGGCTGGACCGGCTACGTCTTCCAGCGGCTCAGCGGCTTCGAGTACCGGACATTTCCCCGCCGTGCCGTTGGCTTCATGGGCGCCGACCGCGAGGATCGCTTCCGCGAGTTCTACGATCTCTACGGCGCCGGCCTCGGCGGCGGCCAACGGCCGGACACGACGCAGCGGCCGATCTGCGTCGGGCCGATCGCCTACACCGCCGCGGGCAGGGCGGCGATGCAGCGCGACGTGGCCAACTTCCAGGCCGCCCTGCAAAAGGTGCAGGTGCAGGAGGCGTTCTTGCCTGTCGTCGCGCCCTGCAGCATCGGTGTGGACTACGGCAACGAGCATTACGAGTCGGAGGAAGAGTTCCTCTTCGCCGTGGCCGAGGCGCTGCACGAGGAGTACAGGACGATCGTCGATGCGGGCCTGATCGTGCAGGTGGACGACGCGATCCTGACGAACCTGTACGACCAGGTGCGGGCCGCGGGCAAGGACTACCGCTCGTGGGTGGCGATGAACGTCGCGGCGCTGAACCACGGCCTGCGCGGCATCCCCGAAGAGCGCGTGCGCTACCACCTCTGCTGGGGCAGCTGGCCCGGCCCGCACATGAGCGACGTACCACTGCGCGAGATCGTCGACTTGCTGCTCACGATCAACGCCGGCGCCTACTCGATCGAGGCCGCCAACCCGCGCCACGAGTGGGAGTGGATGGTCTGGCAGGAGCAGAAGCTGCCTGCCGGCAAGGTCCTGATCCCGGGTGTGGTGAGCCACGCGGTCAGCCACGTCGAGCACCCGGAGCTGGTCGCGCAGCGCATCACCCGTTTTGCGAACTTGGTCGGGCGCGAGAACGTGATCGCCAGCACGGACTGCGGCTTCGCGCAGAACAACCGCATTCAGCGGCAGCACCCATCGATCATGTGGGCGAAGCTGGAGGCGCTGGTTGAAGGCGCCCGCATCGCCTCGAAGCAGCCGGCGCGGGTGTAACGAACCGCCTGACGCCGCGCCCTGCCGCGCAGTATGCTGCGTGCAGGGTTATGCATGGACATGAGTGAAGAGCAGAACGGCACAAAGCCTTCGCCAGAGGAGCTGCGCCGGCGGCTGATCGGCCGCTCGCTTGAGCGCGACGAAGAGGACATCGAGTTCTGGCGCAACGCCTCGGAGCAAGTGCGCGGTGAAACGCTGTATGAATTGCTTGCGCTGACCGAGAGAATCCTCGCCTCGCTTCCTGCCACGCACCCGGATATGGAGCGCCTCATCCTCCGGAGGAGAGGTATTGAGCGGCAAGCAATAACGTGAACTCCGTCCTGCCAGACAAGCTCATCGCGGTACATACGGCGCTGGCCGAATGCGGGATTCCGCACGCATTTGGCGGCGCCATCGCTCTTGCCTTCTACGCACAGCCACGCGCAACGCAAGATCTGGATATCAACATCGCCCTCTCCCCATCCGAGAACCCGCGGGTGCTCGATTGCCTGTCGGGATTGTTTATGATTCTCGACCGTGATCGTGCCGAGCGGGAACTGTCTCGACTCACCCAGACACGGCTCTTCTGGGAGCGTACCGGCATCGACCTGTTCTTTGCCGATCTTCCATTTCATGACTCAATAGCCGCCAGAACACACGAGGTTGACTACGTCGGTACAAAGCTCCCCATCGTCTCAGCAGAAGACCTGATTGTGTTGAAAGCGGCCTTCAACCGGCCGAAGGACTGGATCGACATCGAGGCGATGTTCAAAATCCAGCGCGAGGCGCTCGACACAGCCTACATCCGCCGCTGGCTCTCCGAGTTCTACGCGCCGCCCGACGATGGGCCGATCCGGCGGGTCGAAGGCTTGATCCGGGCATATGCCGGCGAGGGGTAGGCCGTACAGCAGTAGCCTCGATCCTCGTTGCTCCTGATGCTGCGTTTCACCGCGTTGACAGACGCTTCCATGACGCTGGACCGCGACGCGGATTGGCGGATCTGGTATTATATGTGGTACTGAACGCACGGGGACGCAGATGGATTTCGCCGGGTGAGCCGGCTCGCCAAAATCATCGAGCGCATCCGCGCCCGGCCGCCGCAGGCCGACTTCGATGATGTGCGCTGGCTGCTCGAAGCGTGCGGCTGGACGCTGGCCCGCGAGCGAGGCAGCCATGCGCACTTCACGAAGCCTGGCGAGCGCACGATCACGGTGCCGCGAGTCGGCGGCCGCACGGTGAAGCGCACATACCTTGACCTGCTGTGTGAACGGCTTGGACTGGATGACTGAGATGACGACCACGACGCGCCGGACCCTGAGCGACTACCTCGCCATGCCGTATCCGTTCAATGTGCTTGCCGACCCGGACGGCGGCTACGTCGTCGTGTTTCCCGATCTGCCGGGCTGCATGACCCAGGTCGAGACGCTGGCTGAGCTTGCGCTGCTGGCCGAGGACGCCCGCAGCGGCTGGATCGAGACTGAGTACGAGCAGGGACACGACATCCCCCTGCCTTCGCATCGCGAGGAATACAGCGGCAAGTTCGTCGTGCGCCTGCCGCGCTCGCTACACCGCGCCCTGGCTGCAGCGGCCGAGCGCGAGCACGTCAGCCTGAATCAGTACGTGCTGGCGCTGCTCAGCGCCGGACCGGCCTGGGCGCCGTCCGAAACAGCAGAGCCGTTCTCCGTTGCGGATGCGATGCTGCTCAAGCTGCGGGAGCGCCCCGACGATTCCACCTCCGCCCCTGCGCAGCGGCGTCGCGGCTCGTCACCGTACCGTGCGGGGCTGCTCTATACCGGCGGTGGCGTAGCGCCGCAGCGCAAGCGACCCGTGCGCAAGGCGAACAGCGAATAGCGCGAACGCGGGCGGCTCAGCCCCACAGCCGTTTCGATGCCAGCGCGGCGCCTTCAGAGAGCGCCTTGAACTTCGCCCACACAACTGAAGGCAGGATCTCCGGCGTGTACATCGCCAGCGAGGAGAAGCCGCAGTCCGCGCCGGCAATCAGGTTCTCGCGCCCGACGACGCCGGCGTAGCTCACGATCATATCCGCGATCCAGGCAGGATGCTCCACCAGCGTCGTCGTGTGGCTGACGAAGCCGGGGATGATCACTTTGCCGTCCGGCAGCTTCACCCCCTCCCACACGTGCCAGTCCGCCGCGTGACGCGGGTTGGACGCCTCGATCGAGTAGGCGCCGGCGTTCACCTGCAGCAGCAGATCCACGAGATCGCCGAGCGGCGCCTCGTAGACGCGCGGGGCGATGTTCGTGCCGTAGCAGGAGTGGAAGCGGATGCGCTCCTGCGGCAGGCCGCGCACGGCGTAGTTCAACAGCTCGATGAATTGCTCGGCCGTGCGCCGGCGCTGCTCCAGCGGCTGCGACGGATCGTCGCCGAACTGCGTGGCGAAGGCCGGGTCGTCGATCTGCAGCAGAAAGCCGGCGTCGAGGATCGTGCGGTACTCCTCGCGCAGCGCGTCGGCGTAGGCGAGCCGGAACTCCTCGTCGGTCTGGTAATACTCGTTCTTGATCTGCGTGCGCGGTGTCACAGCCGGCATGAAGACCTCAGCGTACGTCACGCCCGGCAACGCCGCCTTCAGCGTGGCGATGTCCATCTGCACCGCCTCCGGCCGGTAGTGCACCGGCCCGCGGCAGACCAGCGGCGGCTCCGGAAAGGGCACGGCGTACTCGCGCGCCTGCAGCGCCCTGGCGTACTGCTCGTAGTACTCGGGAAAGGCGGCGCGCTCCGCCTTGCCGCCGCGGGCCGGCGGCGGCCCCGGCGGCGGCTCCGTCACTTCGAAGCCGGCGAGCCGCCCGCGGATGTAGCCGATGAAGCTCGACTTCGACATCTCGCCGTCGGTGATGATGTCGATGCCGGCCTCGGCCTGCTTGCGTACCATCTCGGCCACTGTGGTGCGCACGGTCGCCGCGAAGGCCCGCGCCTCCGGCTCAGCTCCGTTTGCCTGCGCCCGCAGCTGGTCCAGCAACGCTTTGGGACGCGCCAGGCTGCCGACGTGGGTCGTGAGGATGCGATCGTCGCTGCGCTTCATGCCGAGCCTCCGATGATGGATGTCTGCGCCTGTGTCCGGCTTCACCGGGCCGTGGCCGTCTGCCGCGGCGCCAGCTCGAACTCTCGCCCCAGATGCCGCTCCAGTTGGTCGCGAAAGCGCTGACGCCAGTGTGTCGCCCGCTCCGGCCGCCGCGGTCGCACACCGTCGGGCGGCAGCTCCACCGGCGCTTCCAGTGCCCGCGCGATGGTGAGCAGCACCCACGCCTGCTCGTGCGCGCCGATGGTCTGCAGAAACTGCTTCGGCAGCCGCCACGGCGCCCGGCGGGCGCGGGCCGCTTCGGCATGCCAGGCGAACTGTGCCAGTGCCTCCGCGCTGTTGCCGCCGCGCAGCATCTGCCAGGCGCCGCAGACAACGCCGGTGCGGCCCACGCCCGCCAGGCAGTGCACGTAGACGGTGTGCCCACTCGCGACCTCGGCGTGCAGGATCGAGAGCGCCTTCACCACGCCGCTCGGCCGCGGCGCCTGAAAGTCGGTGCAGGCGACGTGATGGAAACGCAGGCCCAGCGCCGCGCAGAGGGAGCGCTCATCGGCTACGTCGTAGCGGCGTCGCTCGTCGTCGAGGTACTCGCGCTCAGCGCGCAACGATAGCACGCTCGTCAGCCCGGCCGCCCGCAGCTCGCGGTACGCCGAGAGCGTGAGCGCCGGCTGCTGCCCGCGCGCGACCCGGCCGGCTTCGACCCAGGCGAAGTTGGGAATACCGGGCGGCGCGCCGGCCTCCGGCTGGTCGGCTGCCAGCATCGTCACCTCCGGTCTCCATCGGTCGCTCCGCGCCAGGCGGCGATGCGCCGGCCCACGGGAGCCGGAGCCGGCTGCTTGAGGAGCGGCGCTCTGGCCCGGAATGAAACCGCGTATGCGGCGGATTGTGGCCAGGACACGAGCGCGGGCGGCAACGGCCGCAAATCTTTGTCGTCAGCGGCGCTTATCGCGCCGGGCCGAGTTGGTGTATTGTGCCGGAATAATCGCAGCCATGTCATTGTCGATGGGAGAACACGATGACGGTCATGCCGCAGCCATCCCCGATCCCCGCACCGGCAGACTTTCCGGTTGGCTGGCAGTCTGCCGATGAGGAGCAGCAGCTCTGGCAGTGGGGAAACACGCATTTTCCCGGCCCGATCAGCCCGCTGGGGATGGAATTGGCGCAGATCGCGCTCATCCCCGGCATGGAGAAGGGGTTGATCGGGATGGGCACGCCGATCAGCGCGATCCGCGTCCGGCGGATCAACACCTTCGGCTACATGACGATGGTGCCGGCGCCCGAGCTGATCCCTTTCGCCGAGGAGCGCATGCAGACCGCAATTAAGGAACGCGGCTTCACGATCTACCAGCGCTGGCTCGACGAATGGCAGCCCGAAGTGGAGGCGGCCAACCAGCGGCTGCTGGACTTCGACTACCAGAGCGCCACGGACGCCGAGCTGGCCGCGCTGATCGACTGGGCCGTCGCCACCGATAAGCGCATGTGGATCATCCACTTCGAGCTGATGCCTGGCTTCTACCTCGCCGCGGTTTTCAAAGAGGGGTGTGCGCGCCTGCTGGGGCTGCCCTCGCTCGATGCCTACGAGATGATGCAGGGCGGCTTCAACATGTCGGTGGAGTCGAGCAGCAAGCTCTGGCAACTGGCGCACGCGGCCGACCCCGCCGTCAAGGAGACGATCCGCTCGCTGCCCGTCGCCCAGGCGCAGGCCCGCCTGCAGCAGTCGGAGGCCGGCCGCGCCTTCCTCGCCGAGCTGGAGCGTTACACGCGCGTCTACGGCTGGCGCACGGGCAGCCTGGACGTCACCGAGCCGTCCTGGGTGGAGGAGCCGCTGCGGGCGCTGGAGAACGCGCGCATGTTGCTGCGCACCAACGCCGACCCGGAGGCCGAGCAGCGGCGTGGCGCAGAGCGAGCGGAGGCGCGCGCCGCCGAGTGCCGCGCGCAGCTCGCCGGCGAGCCGGAGAAGCTGGCCGAATTCAACTTTTTGTACGACGTCGTGAAGCAATACCCGCAGATGCAGGAGAACCACAACTTCTACATCGACCAGAAGTATCGGGCGCTGCTGCGGCTGCCGTTTTTGGAGGCGGGCCGGCGCATGACGGCGCAGGGCCTGCTCGCCCAGCCGCGCGACATCGTCTACCTGCAACTGGAGGAGATTGGCGCCTTCCTCGGCGGCGACCGCAGCCCGCGCACGGCGACCGCGGCGGAGCGGCGGGCCGAGATGGAGCGCTGGCAGGCGTATGTGCCGCCGCCGTTCCTCGGCACGCAGCCGCCGCCGGCGCCACTCGACCCGTTCTGGTCCGACTTCTTCGGCGTGCCGACGGAGCCCTCGCGCGACCCCAAAGTCGTGAAGGGCACCGGCGCCTCGCGCGGCACCGTGACCGGCACGGCGCGCGTGGTGCGCACGCTGGCCGACACCGACCGCATCGAAGACGGCGACATCCTCGTCTGCGACATGACCACGCCCGCCTGGACGCCGCTGTTCGCTGGCCTGGGCGGCATCGTCGCCGACTCGGGCGGGCAGCTCTCGCACTGCGCGGTGCTGGCGCGCGAATACGGGCTGCCCTGCGTCACGGCAACCGTGATCGGCACACGGGTCATCCCCGACGGCGCGCAGATAACGGTCGATGGCGGCCAGGGCGTCGTGCGCATCCTCAGCTAAGGCGGCGACCGGCAGCGCGAATGTGCTCTGCTGTTCACGCCGCCGATCGCCGTGTACTCGGTCACTGCTGGCAGCCACGCCGTTCGCTCGCCGGCTCAGACGCGGGCGCCCGCGGCAAGCGCCGCCGCCGCGACCGCCGGGCTCTCGACCGCCGGCCAGTAGGCGAAGCCGCAGCCGGTCACGGTGCAGTGCGCCGGCACGTACTCCAGCACCTTCGCCGGGCGCTGCATCGCCGCCGCCATGCTGATCCAGGCGCGCACCTCGCCCGTGCCGGCGCGCAGGTTGTCCGAGTCGAAGCTGAAGAGGTGCTTCAACGCCTCGACATCGTTGCGCTCCAGCCGCTCCAGAATCCACCGATCCAGCGGCCGGTCGATCCAGCCGACGTTGTACTCGCCGGGGAAGTGCGACAGCCCGCCCGATGCGTAGATCGCCACACGCTCGGGTCGCTCGGCCAGCACCTCGCGGATGGCCTCGCCCAGCTGGGCGCAGCGCTCGGCGCTCGGCAGCGGCGGATAGTACTCGTTGAGGAAGATGCCGATCACGGGGATTTCGCCGCTCGGATCGACCTCGGGCGCCAGGTTCGCCAGCATGTGCGAGACGCCGCGCTCCGGGTTGCCGCGTGGGTCGAACGCGCCGATGTTCGCCATATCGAAGCCGCGCTTGATCAGTCCCTTGAGCAGGTGCCGCGACAGCTCGACGTGGTTGTGGAAGAACACCTTGCGCCGCTCGGCCGGCGGCAGGCCGAAGTCGCGCACGTCGCGGCCCCAGATCGGTTCTTCGCCGGTATAGATCGAGAACGTCGGATTGTTCGCCGTATCGAACATGTCGCCCTGGTCGTCGCCAATCATGATCAGGGCGTCCGGCCGGTAGGCCTGCACCTGCTCGCGCAGCGCCGCGAAGGCGGCGTGGATGCGGCGGTAGTAGTCCTGCCGCAGCTCCAGCGACTCGATCTCGAGCTTGGCGGTGTACGGCAGGTGGTTCTTGATCTCCGGCGGCATGCGATCGAGGAAGCGCGTCCACTCCTCCGGCGGCCGCCACATGCCCGGCGCGTGTGATGACGCGAGGCCCAGTCCCAACATCGCTGCACTCCCTTTCATGACTCATGACTCGTGCGGCACCGATTTGTCGCCGCTACGGCGGGCTTGACAACGCCCGCTGCAGATTGAGTGCGAACTCCTTCACCAGCGAGTCGGCCTTGCGCTTGATCAGCGGCTGCCCCAGCTCGGCCAGGCGGCCGGAGAACTGCATGTCGGCCGAGATCAGGACTGCGGTGCCCTCTGCACTCGGTGTGTCACTCGCGTTTGACGACGGCAGGTCGTTGAGGCGTGCTTCGACGCGGGCGACAACCGCGGCCCCAACGCGCCGGTCGCGGCCTTCGCCGTGCAGCCGCCAGCGCTCGCTGTCGCGCTCCAGCCGCGCCTTGCCCGTGAAGTGAACGCCCATCGGCCCGAGCCGCATGCCCACGCGCCCCTCGTACCAGCCGTCGTCCAGCGGCAGCAGCTCTTCCAGACCGGGCAGACAGCGGGCGGAGCGCGGCACATCGTCCAAAAAGGCGCGCACGCTGTCCCGCGGCGCGGCGATCTCGACGCGGTGTTCGAACTTCACGCCGTCAACCCCAGCACGCGCTCCAGCGCGCGGCGCGTGAAGACCACGGCCATCTCGCGCTTGTAGCCCGCCGAGCCGCGGAAGTCGTCCAGCGGATCGACCTCGTCCGCCACCATGTCTGCCGCCTCGCGCACGGCCGCCGCCGAAACGGCTCTGCCCACGAGCGCCTGCTCGACGGTGTGCGCGCGAATCGGCGTTGGCCCGGCAGCGGCCAGCGCGACGCGCAGATCGCGGCAGACACCATCCTCGCGCTCAGCCCGCGCCGCAACCGCGACCGTCGCGTAGTCGTCCTCGGTGCGCGGCAGGAACTTGAGATAGGCGAACGTCGCTCCGGGCGCGGGTCGCGGCACGATCACCTCGGTCAGCAGCTCGTCCGGCTGAATCACCGTCTCGTAGTAGTCGCTGAACAGCTCGGACACCGGCACTTCGCGTTCGCCGCCGCGCGAGACCAGGCGCACGCGCGCGTCGAGCGCGATGAAGCCGGGTGGCGGGTCCTGCGCCGGGTCGGCGTGGGCGAGGCCGCCGCCGACCGTGGCCATGTTGCGCACGCGCACGGTCGCCACACGGCGGTAGACATCGCAGAGAAAGGGTGCGAAGCCGCGCACGACCGGCGACATCTCCACGTCGTAATGCCGCGCCAGGCCGCCGATGCGCAGCTCGTCGCCCTGCGCGCGGATCGAATCCAGGCCGGGAATCCGCTCCAGGCTGACGATGTGCTCGGCTTCCACCAGCGACTGCTTCATCAACACAACAAGCGCCGTGCCGCCGGCCATGGGCCGCGCCGCTTCGCCGTACTCTTCGAGCAGCGTCAGCGCTTCGTCCAGCGAGGCGGGGGCGTGGAACTGGAAGTCGCGCATCTCAGCCCCTCGCTCCCGCGGCCCGCGCGATCGACTCCACGATCTGGTAGTAGCCGGTGCAGCGGCACAGATTCCCCATCATCCAGTCTTTGATCTCATCCTCGCTTGGCTGCGGGTTCGTGTCCAACAGCGCCTTCGCCGCCACGATCTGCCCCGGCGTGCAGATGCCGCACTGAAAGCCGCCGTGCTCGATGAACGCCTGCTGCAAGGGATGCAGCCGATCGCCCTCCGCTACGCCCTCGATCGTCGTGATCAGCGCCCCGTCCGCCTGCACCGCCAGCGTGATGCATGAGGCGACGAGGCGGCCGTTGAGCAGCACGGTGCAGGCGCCGCACACGCCGACGCTGCACGCCTCTTTCGTACCCGTGAGGCCGAGGTCGTAGCGCAGCAGGTCGACCAGCGTGCGCCGCGCCGGCACGCCCGCCTCGCGCGGCTCGCCGTTCACCGTGAGCCGGATCTGATAGGGACTGTTCGCTGCCACTAGCGCACACCTCCCTGCGAGGCCGGCTGCGCGGGCTTCTCGGCGTCTTGGCCGCGCAGCTTGAGCGCCGCGTACACCTTTTCGGCGGTGATCGGCAGGTCGCGGATGCGCACGCCGATCGCATCCTCGACGGCGTTGGCGATCGCCGGCGCGACGGGCGTGCAGGGCGCCTCGCCGATGCCGCGGATGCTGTACGGCCCGTCGCCCTGCTGTGACGGCAGGACCACCGTCTTCAAGGGCGGAATGTCGCGCGGCGTCGGCAGCTTGTAGTCGCCGAAGGAGAGCGTCGTCACGCGGCCGTCTTCGATCTTGATCTCTTCCATCAGCGCGTAACCGATGCCCAGCACGACGCCGCCGTTGATCTGGCCCTGAAAGCCGATCGGGTTGACGACGGTGCCGGCATCGTGCGCCGTGGTGAAGTTGAGCAGCTTGACCTCGCCTGTCTCCGGATCGACCGAGACCTCCGCGACCTGCGCGACGAACGCCGTCGTGTGCGAACGCGGCGCGACAACGTGTCCGCGGCCGCTTACCGAGCGGCCCGCGCGTTTCAGCAGATCGGCCCAGGGCACCGACTCAGCGGTGTCCGCGCGGCGCAGCTCGCCGGCGGCGAAGGCGATCTGTGCCTCCGGCCATTCGAGTTGCTGCGCCGCCAGCCGGACCAGCTCCTGCTTCACTTCCTGCGCGGCTTCGTGCGCGGCGCTGGTCTGGATCAGCGTGCCGTGGCTGCCTGCCAGGCCGGCGTCGGATGGGATCACGTCCGTGTCCCAGACCTGGAGCCGGATGCGCTCGAGCGCGATGCCCAGCTCTTCGCCGACGACCTGCGCCAGCGTGGTGTAGGTACCGGTGCCCTGGTCGAAGATCGGCGTGCCGAGCACCACGCTGCCGTCCGGGTTGAGCGTGATCTCCGAGGTGCCTTCGCCGCCGCCGGTGCCGCGCTCGCCCACGGCCACGCCGCGGCCGACGTGTGTAGGCTTCGCCGTGTCCCCTGGGCTCGCTGCGCTCGCTCCAGGGGCCCCTCCTGGCGCCGGCTTCGGCGCGTGGTAGCCCGCCGCGTCGACGGCGGCTTGCAGCGTTTCGCTCGCGCGGATGTGCTCGAACTGCTCGCCCCACGGCGCCTCCTCGCCCTCGACGATCAGGTTCTTCAGGCGGAACGCGACGGGGTCCATGCCGATGCGCCTGGCGATCTCGTCCACGTGCGACTCGATCGCCCAGACGCCCTGGGGCTCGCCGGGCGCCCGCACGAAGCCGCCGGGCAACAGATTCGTGTAGACAAAGGTGGACTCGATGCGGCAGTTGGGGATGCGGTACGGCCCCGCGGCTTGATTCGCGCCGCCAATGCCGCCGAAGGGCTTGAACGCGGCGTAGGCGCCGGTGTTGACGACGTAGTTGACCTGGTGCGCCGTGATCGTGCCGTCGTGCTTGACACCGCTCTTGAGCTGGATGATCACGTGATGGCGCGGGTTGCCGGCGAGGAATTCCTCCAGGTAGTCCGAGATCATGCGTACCGGCCGGCCGCTGGCCTTCGCCAGGTAGTAGGCGATCGGCGTGATGCGCGAGTTGCCCTTGCCGCCGAAGTCGCCGCCGATGAAGGTCGGGTGAAAGACGATCCGCTCCTCAGGAATGCCGGCGGCCACCGCCAGGGCGCCGCGCGTGTTGTGCGGCACCTTGTTGCAATGCCAGACGTGCACGCGGCCGTCGGCGGGGTCGATGTGTACGAGCAGCGCGTGCGGCTCCAAATAGCCCTGCGACTGGCGCTGCGTGATGTAGGTGTTCTCGACGATCAGTTCGGCCTCGGCGAAGCCCCGCTCCACGTCGCCGCGATCGAGCCGCGTCTGCAGGTGGATGTTGGACGGCGTCTCCTGCTTGTACTTGAAGCCGAAGTAGGAGTTGAAGTCCGGGTGCAGGATCGGTGCGTCGGGTTGCAGCGCCGCGAACGGGTCCAAAACGGCGGGCCACTCCTCGTACTCGACCTCGATCAGGTCGAGCGCCTGCTGGGCGATGTCCTCGTCGTCGGCGGCGACGGCGGCCACGCGCTCGCCGATGTAGCGCACGCGGTCGTAGGCGAGCACGGGAGCGTCCTTGACGCCGCGGCCCCAGAGCCCGCCGTCGCGCGTGTCGGCGCCGGTGATCACGGCGTGCACGCCCGGCACCTGCTTCGCCGCCGCGGTGTCGATGCGCACGATGCGCGCGTGCGCGTGCGGGCTGTGCAGCGTCTTGCCCCAGACCGTGCCGGGAAGCGAAAAGTCCGCGGCGTACTTTGCCCGGCCGGTGACCTTCTCCGCGCCTTCGAAGCGCGGCGCCGGCTTGCCGATGACCTGGTAGGCGACCATCGCTTCTCCTCTTCTCCGGGGGAGTGCGCACGGCTCGGGAGTCTGCCGCGGCCTTTCCCCGAAGCCTACGCCGGCGGCGGCCCGCGGCGCTTCGTATGGCGATCACAAGATCCGCCGGACCGCTTCCGGTGCGTGTCACCGAGAAGGTACACCAACGCGGGGCGGCAATGGCGATCCGCGGCTTTCGGCCCTCACCCCCGTCCCCTCTCCCAATCCTGGGCGAGGGGCGACCGTGCGCAGGGCGATCCGGGATGGCGTCG
>CALFMN010000140.1 GCA_937879875.1 uncultured Chloroflexota bacterium
GCGACGTCAGGGTTAGGCGCCCCGCGCTCGGCAGCTTCCATCCACGCTACGCGAACCCGTACAGCTCGGCCGCGTTGTCGTGCAGGACACGCCGGGCGATGGCCTCGGCGTCAGGGTCGTCCGCCAGCGCGGCGGCGAGCGCCTGGCGGCCGTAACGGGCGCCGAGGTAGATCCAGTCCGGGATGCCCCAGGCGTCGGAACCGTACAGCACCTTTGTCGGCGGCGCGAGCGCCAGCAGCTCCTCGACGACACGCGTCAGCTCGCCCGCGGGCAACATCGGGTTCGCCTCGGAGAAATCGACGTACACGTTGCGGTACATCGCGGCGAGATAGCCGGCGCTGCGCGTGTACGGATAGCCGGCGTGCAGCAACACGATCCGGCAGCCGCCGGTCACCGGCTCTTCCAGCAATGACCGCAGCAGCGCGGGATCAGCCAGCGACAGATCGAGGTCGCGGTCGCCGTAGCCTGTATGGATCTGCAGGGGCAGCTCGCGCTCGCCGGCCCAGTTGATCGCCGTACGCAGCGTGCTGAACAGCAGCCCCGGATCACTCACGCGCGGCGGGCCACCGCTCAGCCGCTCGCGCTCGGCACGCAGTCCGGCCGTCGCTTCTGCCGGCGTCGGCCGCCGGTAGGCCAGCCCGCAGCGGTAGGCGACGACGCTCTTCAGCGCCACGGTGCCGAATTTACGCGCCTGCTCCAGCGCCAGCCACAGTCCATCGAGCAGATCCTCGATCTGCTCGTGCTCCTGCACCAGCCGGGCAACCAGCGTCTCCAGCCGCAGCACGCGCATGGCCGCGCAGCCGCCCGCCCGCGCCATCGCCGCGACGGACATACTCTCGGCCTCGGGCGGATAGCCGTCGTCTACCACCAGCCCCGCCACATTGCCCGCCTCGACGCAGCGGCGCAGCAGCTTCTCCGGTCCGAGCGCCGTGCGTGCCGCCTGCACCGCCTCGGCGCTCGCGTCACAGCCGAGCAGCGCGGCCAGGTCGCGCAGCGCCCGGCGGAAGAAGCGGCTCTGCGGCACGTCCCGTTCGAGCAGGTCGCGGTCGTCGGCCTCGCTGAAGAAGCCGGCGAACGGCCGCAGAGCCGCTGCCTCGGCCGTAAACGGCGGGTGGACGTGGTTGTCGATCAGCGCGATCTCGTCGAAGCGGGGCATTTGTGCCTCGATCACTCAATAGCCACTCAATAGCGATGAAAGTGTGCCCGCGCCACGTCGGCGGGGCTGCGGTCCTTGAATGTCTCCCATTCCGAAGCACGAACGGCAAGCACCTCGCGCGCGAGGGTCGGGCCGAGTGCGTCGATCAGCGTTGCGTCCGCCTTCAGCGCCGCGATCGCCGCGCCCAGCGTTTGCGGATAGCGACGGATCTTGCGCCGCTCGCGCTCGGCCTCGCTCAGCTCAGCCGGGTTGGCGTCGAGCGGCTCGCCGGGATCGAGCCCGCGCTCGATGCCATCCAGCCCCGCGGCCAGCAGGGCGCCGAGCGCGAGGTAGGGGTTGGCGCTGCCGTCCACGGCTTTGATCTCAAGATTGGTGCTCGCCTCCTCCATGCCGCGGAAGCGCGAGGGTACGCGCACCGTGGCCTCACGGTTATCGAAGCCGTAACAGGTGAAAGCAGAGCTCCACATGTTCGGACTGAGGCGGCTGTAGGAGTTGACGCTCGGGCAGGTGAGCGCGAGCAGGCCCGGTGCGTGATCGAGGACGCCGGCGATGAAGTGCAGGCCCAGCGGCGCGATGCCGAGCGGCCCTTCCGGCGCGAACAGCAGATTGCGGCCGTCGCGCCAGAGCGAAAGGTGCACGTGCATGCCGTTGCCGGCCTGGTCGGGAAACGGCTTGGGCGCGAACGAAGCGACGGCGCCAGACTGCATGGCGACGGCGCGCACCGTCTCGCGCACCGCGATGCTGGTGTCCGCGGCGTCCAGAATCGGGCCATGCGCCACGCTCAGTTCCTGCTGTCCCGGCCCCAGCTCAGGATAATACTGGCGCGGCTCGATCCCCTGTTCGACCAACATCTCCAGCAGGTCGTCGATGATCTCCGCGGCGCTGTCCATGCCGGCGCTGCCGAAGCAGACCGAGTCGTCCCAGGTCTCGAAGCCGTCCGGCGTGCGGCGGGCGAGGTAGAACTCGTACTCGAAGGCGGCCTGCGCCTCGATGCCGGCCGCCGCGGCGCGGGCGATCATGCGCTTGAGGAACGTGCGTGGGTACGCTTCCCACAGCGCTCCGTCGAGCGTGACCATGTCGCAGAGCACGCGCGCCTGGCGGGGATTGTACGGCAGCGGGCGAAACGTGCGCGGATCGGGCACGAGGCGGATCTCGCCGACCGGACCTTGCGCCGTGCCGGCGGCGAGCTGCTCCGCCATCGTGAAGCCCGCCATCGCCACGGTGAGGCCGATGCCGGCATCGACAGCGGAAGCGAGGCCAGAGAGGTGCGCCGCCTTGCCGCGCACCATGTTGCCGCTGTCGCAGTAGAGAAAGCGCACGAGCTGCGCGCCGCAGGCATGCGCCCGCGCAACCAGGTCATCGCCGTTCATCGCCTGCCTCCCATCCCGCTGCCATCGCGCCGCGCATTCATGCTAGCAAGGAGGGCAAGGATCTGTGCCTGCTGCCGCGCCGTTCCTTGCACAGCGCTGTGCGACGCCGGATCAGCCATCAAAGGCCATCTGCCAGAAGCCGCGCTCGTACTCCGCCACCAATCGAAACACGATCGCCGCCTCGTCGCGCTGTGCCGAGGGTGCAACGGTCAGGGCGCGGTCGGCCGCTTCGGCCAACCCGGCGACATAGGCGACGAAGCCATCGACCGTCCAGTGCTCGACGAAGGCGCGGAAGGCGGGCGCGCCGGGCCGCGCCCCGAGCCAGGCGTCCAGATAGGCGCGTTCGATCGTCCAGAGGGCTGTGATCAGCGCGACGTAGGGCGTGCCGGGATCGGCGGACAGCGCGTCGAGGTAGGCGATGTACTCGCGACAGGCGGCATGCAGCGGTGCGTCGAGCCGCAGGCCGCGTTCACGCGCGATGCCCTCGAACCAACGCAGCTCCTCGGCCAGCGCCACGAGGCCCTGCGCAAGCAGTACCTGATCGGCGCGCGGCGCCCGGATCAGCACCGCGGCCTGAAAGCGCAGCAGCGCGTCGACGAAGCGTTCGTCCTGCGCCAGCCAGCGGTCGAGCGCGGCCGCGGGCAGGCTGCCATCGCGCACGCCGTCGAGGAACGGATGCCGCGTCGCTTGCTGCCAGAGCGCCTCGTGTTCTCCGAGCAAGTGCTGAGTGTTCATCGTGTTTCCTGTATCCATCCTCCCGGCCGCGTGCCGGCGCGTCGATAGTACCGGCTTCACCGCTCGAATGTGCGAGGCGGGAACCGGCGCAGGGCGATCCGTTCAGCGCGCGCACGGCTTTCAACTGCGCTGTGCTGGCAGGCGGGGCAGGCGGGGCGTACAGTTCACCAGGAGCCCCACGCGAGCACGCACGTATCGAGGCCAGCGGCGATGGCAGAGGATTTCGCAACGCTTGTCCCGGCGCGGTGTATCGCACGATTGCTCGCCGCCCTGCGATCCGGGCGCAACGGTGTACCGGCCAGGAATCTCCTCGCAAGCTGGTCTGGCGCGGTCGTCGTGGCGATGCTGGGCGCGGCGTGCGCCTCCAAATCCCCGGGGCCGCTGCGCGCTCGGGACGTCACCGCGACTCCGGTGTCCGTGTCTGCCGGCCGCGGCAGCGCGGTCGCCTGTCCCGCCCCCGTTGAGGGTGTCAGCGTCACTCTCAGGGGCCAACTGCGCCTTGCAACGATGGGCGATAGCTTCGACCAGCATGGACATCCCGTCGAGCCGGTCTACAGCTACACGCTCACGAATCCGGCGGACCCCAGCCATATAGTGCGGGTCTTCTTCGAACCGCACAGCACGCTGCTCGCCGATTCAGTAAATACGGGCAAACCCGCGACCGTGCAAGGCGTCTGGGCGCAGGTGCCAGGCCCATCAGAGCCTGGCAGCATCAACGCCATGGCTGGTTCTGTTTCCTTCGACCGCCCCGCGGCCGATAGCTGCCCGGTGCCCTGAGCGGCCGGCTTGTCCGACGACTCGTTCGAGCGTGGGCGCAGCGTAGCTGCGGGTACCGCTGAACGACTTCATCGGCATCACTACGACCGGCGTCGTTGAGCCGGCTAACGGTCGCAGCGCCGTGCTGGCCGAACGCAATCGTGCATCGGCGCCGGCGGGGGCTATGCCGAGGGCTGGGTTCTCCTGCCCGAAGGGCCGTCGTTTGTCCACACCGCCGAAGACCCGGGGGAAGCCCAGGCGCAGACCGCCCCGCACGCGCCCCACGACGCGCAGACCTACGCGAGCTGGCAGGTGCCAGGCCACCGGCAGAACGGCCGTCGCTGGAGCGGCTGCCGGCGCCGGCGGCTGAGGCGCAGGCAGCGGACGCGGTGCAGGACAATGTCGTGGCGGAGAAACTCGGCGCCGACCACATCAGCAAGAAGCACCTGGCCGACGTGAAGGACGAAGACTTCGCGCTGACCTTCCCGCTGCAATCGCCCTTCGGGATTGCGGACAAGGTCACGGCGCCGATGTGGCTCAGCGCCGTTGCGCCGCCACGCTCGCCTCCGGCACGCCGTACTCGACTGCGCACACGGCGCAGGCGTAGCTCATGCCTCAGGCAAGAAAGCCTGGCAGCTCCGTGCTCGGCACGCCGCACCTGCGCCCGCCTGGCTGCCAGCTGAAGTGGAACCACGTGCCGCACAACACGCACGGTTCGCCGGCGCCGCTGCCGATTGGGTCGCCGCAGACCTTGCAGCTTCGTTCCGTACTCATCACGCCGATCCTCGTCGCGCACGCCGCCTGTCGAACTCACTGTAGCACCGAACGCGTGCGGCGCGGCACGCATCGAGTACCCGGGGCGCAATTCCGATCACGATCGCCGGACCCGGCGCGGGGCAGTGTGACCGTCTGCCCCGCGCCGGGCGCGTGCTCTGACAAGGATTCCCGCGGGCCGTCAGGCTGCTTTTGCTTCGGCGGCTCGCAGAACGACGGCCAGCTCCCGCGCCTCGCCGCCGCGCAGGATGCGCAGCACAGCGCTGCCGCCGCTCAGGCCGCGCAGGGCCCGCAGCAGCGCTTCGCCATCGGCCAGCCGCAAACCGTTCAGGCTCAGCAGCAGATCGCCGGGCATGATGCCGGCACGCGCTGCTGCGCCATCCACCGCGATCTCGGCGACCAGCACGGCGCGCCGCTCGTCGAGGCCGGCCGCCGCCGCGCTGCCCGGCGAGAGCACGACATCGCGCACCGCTACGCCGAGCCGCGGCCTGCCGCCGCCCACGCCCAGCAGCCGCTCGGCGATGTGGCCCGGCACCGCCAGCGCCAGCCCGCCCATCACCATCGCGTTCAGGCCGACCACGCGGCCGCGCACGTCGGCGAGCGGCCCACCCGAGTTGCCGGGACCGAGCAGGACATCCGCGCGGATCAGTTCGCGCTGTTCCTGGCTCCCGGGCGCCGGCGCTGCGCTAACCACGCCGACGGAAACGGCATGCCGCACGCCGAACGGATGCCCGACCGCCAGCACCAACTCGCCGGGGCGCAACGTGGCGGCGTCGCGCCGCTCCACGGCGGGCAGGCCCGTGGCGGCAACCTTCAGTGCCGCGACATCGTTGTCCGCGTCGCGTGCGACAACCGTGGCCGATAACTCGCGGCCGTCGGCCAGGCGTACCTCGGCATGGTCGCGCGGGGCGACGTGGTGATTGGTGAGAATAATGCCGTCCGTCCGCCAGATCGTGCCGGCGCCGCCGCCGTGATTTGCCGTACGCACCTCGACTACGCCGGCGCGCACGCGCTCGGCAACGTCCGCAAGCTCGTTGGAGAGCGCCGAAAGCACGCCCGGCGCGGGGCTCTGCATCGCTGTCATCGGGGAAACCTCCAGCCACGCGGCATTACTGCCGCATCGTGAAGGCATCGTAGCGAGACGCGGCCGCTGCCGGCACGCGACGGATGGCCGGGCAGCAGACCGGACGTTCGGTTAGGTAGCCGGCCGGGTCCCTATCCACGGGCGCGGGCCACCCAGGTCCTCGATCCGGCGAGCATCGGCGCTTCTCCCGTCCGAGAGCAGCGGGCACACAACCCGCGCAATCGCGAGCGCCGCGTAGGCGGCGGCGATACGATCCATGCGATCGCGGCAGCGGGACGCGTTTCACCACCGGACGCACGGATGCGCTACAGTACAGGAAATTCCCACCGGCCAGAGCCGACCTGGAGCAGCGATGAGCCGCATGCGTTTCGGCGTGTTTCTCGCCCCGCATCACCCCATCGGCGAACACCCCACGCTTCAAATCCGGCGTGACCTTGATCTGGTCGCCCGGCTTGACGCCCTGGGCTACGACGAGTTCTGGTGCGGCGAGCACCACTCGGGCGGCTGGGAGACCATCGCCTCGCCGGAGCTGTTTCTGGCCGCCGCGGGCGAGAAGACGCAGCGCATCATGCTGGGCACCGGCGTGGTGTCACTGCCCTACCACCACCCGTTCAACGTCGCCCAGCGCATCGTCCAGCTCGACCACATGACCCGTGGCCGCGCCATGCTCGGTGTCGGCCCCGGCGCGCTGCCGAGCGATGCGCATACCCTCGGCATCGCGCCGGCCGTGCAGCGGGAGCGGATGGATGAAGCGCTCGGCATCATCCTTCGCCTGCTGCGCGAGGACCAGCCGTTCTCGTATGCGAGCGACTGGTTCGAGCTGCACGACGCCCAGCTGCAGATTAAGCCACTGCAGGAAGACCTGCCCATCGTGGCGGCATCGACGATCAGCCCGGCCGGCATGAAAGCGGCCGGGAAGTACGGGATCGGCGTGATCTCGATCGCCAGTCAGACAGAGGAGGGTCTTGCCGCACTGCCGACGCAATGGCGCTTTGGCCAGACCTATGCGGACGAGTACGGACAGATCCTCGATCGGGCGAAGTGGCGCATCAACGCCAACATTCACATCGCCCCAACACGAGAGCAGGCGATCCAGGAAGTGGCCGATGGCCTGCTGCGCTGGCACAACGAGTACAACGTGGACATCCTGGGCCGGCCGAACACGCAGCGTGTGACCGACGGGGCGGCCCTGGCCACGCGCATGATCGAGACCGGCGCGATGATCGGCACGCCCGACGACGCGCTCGCCGCCATCGAGCGGCTCCAGCAGATCTCCGGCGGCTTCGGCACCCTCGTCGGCTTCGCCCATGACTGGGCGCCGCGCGAGGCGCAGCTCCGCAGTTTCGAGCTGTTCGCGCGCTACGTCATCCCGAAAGCGCAGGGCTTGATCGAGCCCGTGCAACGGTCCGCCGACTTCGTTGCCGATCATAAGCAGGCACTGATGGAGGCCGCGGGGCAGGCGGTGCTGGGCGCCATTCGGGCCCACAACGCAACGCACCCGCGGGTGTAAGAGCGCCGTGCACGCCGCTCGATTCCGGACGCTCAGCGCATCGGCGCCGTTGATGGGCCTGCGGTGACGACGATGGGCTCTCGTTTCCCCAGGGTTGAGTTCAACTTGTCGAGGAGGCTGCTATGACCGCGACCGATATCCGGCGCAATCCATCCGTCGCGGGCGACAGCATCGCGTGGCCGCGCGATCGCGCGATCCCGCCCCAGGGCGAGCCGCTGCCGGCCGGCACCGTGGTCGTCTCCGCGGACAGCCACGTGCTCGAGACCTCGGACCTGTGGCGGGAGCGGCTGCCGGCGCGGTTCAAGGACCGTGCCCCGAAGCTCTGGTGGGATGCGGACGGCTTCTCACACCTCGAGGCGGAAGGCCGCAACCTCGATGTGCCCGGCCTGAACACGATGCTGGTCGAGGGCCGGCAGGGAATGAGCGACCCCGACGCGCGAATCCGTGATCTGGATGCGGAAGGCGTCGATAAGGAGATCATCTTCCCGCAGCGGACGCTCTCGCTCGTCGGCTTGCAGGATCTCGAACTGCGCGCCGCCTGCATGCGCGCCTACAACGAATGGCTCGCCGACTACTGCACAGCCGCACCCGATCGGTTCTACGGCGTGGGCATTCTCAACTGGTGGAATCCAGAAGCCGCCGAGGATAGCCTGCAGGCGCTGCGGGCGCTCGGCTTTCACGCGATGGAGATCCCCTCCTCGCCGCCGGGCGTGTACTACAACTCCCGCTCGATGGAGCCGTTGTGGGATGCGATCGAGCGCAGCGGCTACCCGATTTCGTTTCACATCGGCGAGAACATCCAGACGAAGGGTGCGGGCGCACTGGGCATCTTCCAGATGCAATCGTTCTCGCCGTTCAGGCGGCTGTTCGGCCTGATGGTCTTCTCGGGCATCCTCGAGCGGCACCCGCGTCTGCGCGTGGTCTTCACCGAGGGGGGGTATCCACTGGGTACCCGCCGCGCTGTTCGATGCCGACCGCATCTACCGCGACTTTGAGTCGGAGATGAAGCCGAAGCTGGCGCGGCTGCCGAGCCACTACTGGTGGCAGAACTGCTATGCGACGTTCCAGGAAGACCCGGTTGGCCTGCAATTGCTGGATCAGGTCGGGGCGCACAAAGCGCTTTGGGCCAGCGACTACCCGCACCCGGAAAGCACGCTCGGCTACTCGGCACAAACGGTGCGTGCGATCTTCGCGGCCATAAGCGAAGAGCAGGCGATGGCGGTGGCGGGCGGCAACGCCGTGGCGCTCTGGAACCTCGGCTGAACGTGATGCGTCGCAACGGGGGCTTTCCCGCTGCCCCTGCATAGAGTACAGATCGTTCTTGAGCTGCGGATGGCGGCGGCCCGCCAGATTGTCCTGGGAGCGGAACTTTCTATCGTCGCTTCACCTGTCTGAAATCCGGTCGGAGGAGATGCGATGCCGTGGAACCAGTTTCAGACCGATGCAGTATCCACCATCACCACCGAGTTCATCACTATGAGCGGCAACAATGGCGACGCCATCCACGCCTACACGGCCCGTCCCAGCGGTTCCGGCCCCTTCCCCGGCGTGGTGCTGGTCCACCATTTGCCTGGCTGGGATGAGCTGTACCTCGAGTTCACCCGGCGCTTTGCGCAGCACGGCTTCGTGGCCATCTCGCCCGACCTCTACTGCCGCACCGGCCACGGCTCGCCCGATGACGTCGCGGCCAAGGTGCGCGGCGCCGGCGGCGTGCCCGACGCGCAGGTGGTCGGCGACTGTGTCGGCGCGCTGCGGTATCTGAAGGCGCAGCCGGCCAGCAACGGCAAGGTCGGCATCATCGGCAGTTGCTCGGGCGGCCGTCACGCCTACGTGGTGGCGTGCAGCTCGCGGGCGTTCGATGCGGTGGTGGACCTATGGGGCGGGCGCGTGGTGCAGGACCAGTCGACGCCGCAGCAGCCGGTCTCGCCGGTGACGTTGACGAAGGATCTCAACTGCCCGGTGCTGGGCATCTTCGGCAACGACGACCAGTCGCCCTCGCCGGCGCAGGTGGACCAGCACGAGGCCGAGCTGAAGCAGCAGGGCAAGGCGTATGAGTTTCACCGCTACGACGGCGCGGGCCACGGCTTCTGGTACTACGACCGCCCGATCTACCGGCCGGAGCAGGCGATGGACAGCTGGGGCAAGGTGTTCGCCTTCTTCGAGCGGCAACTGAGCTGACGTAATCGTCCCGCAGAGCCGGGCACAGGGTCCGCATGCACGGCGTGCGTCTCGCTCCGCGCAACCACGCACACCAGCGGTTGGCGCACCGTGCGCTCCGCAATCCCGTTGTCAGCGGGCAATGAACCCGCCGTCGATCACCAGCTCCGTGCCGGTGATGAACGACGCTTCGCCAGAGGCGAGGAACAGCACGCCGTAGGCCACCTCGATCGGTTCGCCCGTGCGCCGTAGCGGGGTCTGCGCGATCAGATCCTGCATCGCCGCTTCACTGCGCGGCCGCGCTGAGCGCATCGGGGGCATGAAGCCCGGATGGACGGAGTTGACGCGGATACCGAGCGGTCCGTAGCGCACGGCCAGCGCTTTGGTGAGCAGGCGCACCGCGCCCTTGGAGGCGTGATAAGCCGGATGGCCGCTCTCCCCGCCGACGAAGCCCATGATTGACGAGATGTTGACGATCGCGCCACCGCCGCTCGCCTGCATGGCTGTCACGGCGTGCTTGCTGCCGAGGAAGACGCCGGTGGCGTTTACCTCCATGATGCGCCGCCAGCCCTCGCTGTCGAGCGGATCGGCCGCCGACGTGCTGCTCAGGCCGGCATTGTTCACCAGGATGTCGAGCCGGCCGAACCGCTCCTTTGCCATCTGGACGGTGTGCTGCCAGTTCGCCTCGCTGGTCACGTCGGTGCGCACGAACAGCGCCTCACCGCCGACGGCCGCAATCTCAGCGGCGACCTGCTGTCCGTCCGGCTCGAGCAGATCGGCGATGACGACCTTAGCGCCCTCGCGGGCGAACAGGCGGGCCTCCTCCGCCCCCATACCGGATGCCCCGCCGCTGATGATGGCGACCTTCCCTGCCAGGCGCATGGCCGTCACCTCGTGGACTGCTGCCGGCACACAACCCGTCCCACGTCGCATGCGGCACCATCGCTGCTCATGATACGGCCGCCGTGGTGACCGTGCGCCGGCGGGCACACGCGGGCGCGGCGCAGCACCAGCCCCCTCCGTGCGAGCCATGCCGCCCGTCGTCAGGATGGAAGCGCGGCTTCCGCGGTCACGGTTGTGCCCGCGCCCGGGGCGCTGTCGACCCGCAGCAGCAGCCCACCCGCGGCCGCTCGCTCCCGCATCGACCGCAGCCCCTGCCCACCCCGCTGACCGTCGGCCGAGGCACTCACCGAGGCGGCCGGATCGAAGCCGCGGCCGTTGTCGTGCACGGTGACAGTGAGCGTACCCGCCTCGACGCAAAGACGCACCTCTGCCGCGCTCGCCTCGGCATGCTTCACCGCGTTGCCCAACGCCTCCTGCACGATCCGGAAGAGCGCCAGCTCCGTATCGGCCGCGAGCCGGGGCACGCTCGCACCGCGGTAGCTGATCGCCATGCCCGTACGGGGGCGAAGCAGTTCCACCAGCCTGGTGAGCGCGCCGTCGAGACCATGCTCCACCAACGTCTCCGGGCGCAGCTCGACCAGCAGCGCCCGCATCTCCAGCAGGGCATCCTGGGCAAGACGCGCTACCCGCTCGAGCGTCGCCCCGAGCTGCGCCGAGCCCTGGGCGTGTTGCGTCTGCGCCGCGCGGGCGAGCATCCCCACGCTGAAGACGGTTTGCGTCGCCGAATCGTGCAGCTCGTGGGCGAGGCGGGTGCGCTCCTCGAGTACCGCACGTTCGTGCGCTTCGGCGAAGAGGCGCGCGTTCTCGACCGCCACAGCAGCCTGGTCGGCGATAGCGCCCTGAAAGGCGATCGCCTCCGCATCTGGCACCCGGTCGGACCGGTAGTAGCACGTCAGCGTGCCCAGCCGGCGCCCGCGCACGATCAGCGGAGCGGCGACCACCGTGTCCCACTGCACCTGGCTGTAGAAGTCGTGGATCGGCGCGAGTTCCGGCCGCGCGAGCAGGGCAGGCCACACATCGCGGAGGACCAGCGGCCGCTCCTGCTCGAGTGTGACGAGGCTGAACACCGGACCCCCGCGGCGCACGGCCTCCGCCATCGCGGGACCGTACCCCTCGGGCAGCCCGTACGCCCCGGCATCGCGCGGCCGCGGCGGCTCGCCCTCGGTGAGGACGACCGCGCTGGCCTCGGCGCCGGTCGCCTCCACGACGCTCTGGGCCAACCCACGCAGAATCGTTTCCAGCGAGCCGGCGAGGGCGACGCTCGCGGCGATGCGGGCCAGCGCCGCCGTCTTGCGGGACTCCTCCTGCGCCTGCCGATACAGGCGCGCTTTCTCAATCGCGAGGGCGGCCTGACTGGCAATGGCGGTCGCCAGCCGTGCGTGGTGTGGCGTGTAGGAGCCCGGCTCTCTTGTGGACAGGCTGATCAGGCCGATCACCCGATCGTCAACCGTCAGGGGCACCCCCAGCCAGGAGCGGACGTAGCGAAACGCCGGCGCCGCGAACTCCACCTCCAGCCACGCGCGATAGGCCCGAGCGAGCGGATCGCCGCTTCGCACATCGGCGATGATGACCGCCTCCTGGCGGCGGACCGTCTCCCAGAGAATGCCCCCACGCGCGAGCGGCAGGCGCAGACCGATCGCCCCCTCCTCCCGGTCCGCGGGCATCGCCCCACGGGACGCCCGGATGCGCAGATCGGCGCCCTCGATGGTACAGACGGAGGCACCAGCATAGTCGGCCACGACCTTCAGGTGATCGAGGATCAGCTCCAGCAGCGGCTCCAGCTCCAGCGTGGACGCCACGCTCTGGGAGGCGGCGAGCAGGGTGGAGAGTTCACGGGTGCGCTCCGTCAGATGCCGGCTCGGCGCCGCGTGGTCACGCAGCGCACGCACCACGCCCAGCGCGTGAGGGCGCCCGTGGAAGCGAAAGAGGCTGCCGTGCAGTTCGACGGGAAACACGCTGCCGTCCTTGCGCACATCACGGACTGCCGCCCGTAGTGCTCCGCCGGCACGGATGGTCGCCGGGTAGCGGGCGATGAGCGGATGGAAGTCGGGATGAACGAACTGCGTGGGCGGCCGCCCGATCAATTCCTCGCGCGCATAGCCGTGCATGCGGCAGAAGGCAGGATTCGCCTCAACGACGAGTCCGCGCTCGAGGTCAGTGACCACGAGGCCGTCGCTGCTCACCGCGAAGATCGCCCGGCAGTCCGTGTCATCCGCCGGGTCGTGTGGGATCGGAGCCCCGGCGGAGCCGGCGCCAGCCTCTGCGGTCGGGGCGGTCCTGGTGGGCTTGCGATCCACATGATCCTCGCACGGCGCTCCGGCGCGGTGACGGCGAGGCAAGTATAGCAACCCGTGTGAGGAAACCCATGTTAACGATGTGTGCTTCGCGGGTCCAGAGGAGCTGCGCCGGCGTCGAATCAAGGGGGCCGACCGCGCTCCCGGTGCCGGCTCGGCTCACCGTCCGGTGTGCCAATCGCGAGATCGCCGTGAGGGCACGCGATCGCAATATCCTCACCCACCGGATATGGCAGCAGGCCGAAGCGGGCTCTCGCCGCGAGAAGCATCGTGAAGCCGAAATGGACTCGCCAGTTGGTAACCTCGACCCGCGCAGCGGTACACCGTTGCGTCACCCCATCGCCAGGCTAGCCCGGAGCCGCGCCGCTGTGTCAAGCTAGTCGAAGCGCGCCGGCATGCTGCCGGCCCACGCGCAAGGATCCTCGCGGCGCGGACCCCGGCTCCGCCGGGCCTGCGCCGCTGCGCGCCGGCGCGGCGTTCTCCCGCCGCGCGGATCACGGCGAGACCGGTCCGAGGCGAGCGCAGGGCGAGGAACAGGAGGCGGCGGATGCGGGTTTTGGCAGGAAAACGCTGGGCGCTGGCCGCGCTGCTGGTGCTCATCGCCCCGCTGGCGGGCAGCATCGGCAACGTGCGCGCCGCACAGGCGCTCCCCGCCGCGGTCGCGGCGCCGGCCGTGCCCGCGGCGCCCGCCACCGTCGATCAGACCGGCAGCGACAAGCTCAGCGTGGTGCGCGAGGCGTTCGACGCGCTGTACGGCGGCTTCGACGAGCCGCTGCGCTCGGACGTGGTGCTGGGCGACGCCTGGGACGGCGTCAACATGGCGCTTACGACAGCCGGCCTCAGCCCGCTGGGCCGCCCCGCGTTCACCGGCGCCGTGGACAGCGACTGGCAGGCGTTCGCCAACGCCTACCGCGCCGCCGTGGGCACGGCCGTCTCCTCCGGCAAGGCGAAAGCCTCGGATATCGCCTACGGCGCGATTAACCAGATGGCGAACGCGCGCAATAGCTGCCACACCGCCTTCCTGCCGCCGGACAGCAACGCCAGCGCGGACGGCGTCGAGCGGCACCAGCTGACCACCGACGTCGGCTTCATCGCCGGACGGATGAACAACCTCGTCTACCGTGTCTATCCCGACGGCCCGGCCTCGAAGGCCGGCCTGCAGCCCGGCGACACGCTGCTGACCAGCAACGGCCAGGGCGATCCGGGCATCCGCCGCCGCATCTTCCGTGCCAACGCCGGCCAGCCGGTGGATATCACCGTGCAGCGGCCCGGCGTAGACCAGCCGATCGCCCTCACGATCGTGCCGGATGAAACCGTGATCCCCTTCATTCGTACGCAGGTGCTGCCCGGCGGCATCGGCGTGATTCAGTGGGACGACTTCACCGAGGGCGCCGGCATGGTCGACGCCATCCGTCAGGCGATCGCCAGCTTCCAACAGCAGGGCGTGGTGGGCTGGGTGCTCGATCTGCGCACCAGCCCCGGCGGCGATGCGCATACGATGGCCGCCATCGCCAGCCTGTTCATGCCGCAAGGTCTGATCGCCACCTCGATCGACCGCGGCGGCGCCCGCGAGTCGATCATGGCCGACCCGAGCGTCACGCTCGCGCAGCAACTGCCGCTGGTGGTGCTGGTCGAGAATTACAGCGCCTCCGCCGCCGACATTCTGCCCGGCGCTTTGCAGGACAACCGCCGCGCCTACCTGATCGGCGAGACCTCGGCCGGCTGCATCGGCAGCGCGATTCTGCATACCCTTTCGGACGGCTCCGGCCTGCAGGTGGAAGTCGATCACGTCCTGATCGGCAACGACCAGCTCGATCTCAACGGCGTCGGCATCACGCCGGACGAAACGATCGTCTGGACGCCGGATGAGCTTGCCGCGGGTCAGGATCCGCAGATGGATCGCGCCGCGCAGGTGCTGCTGGCGCAGGCCGGCCGCTGACCAGGAGTTCGCCCAACGCCTGTCCGCAGTGCGACGGCGCGCGGCGGGGGAAGCGGATCGCACGCGTGCCGCTTCCGACCCTCGGCATAGAGGAGAAGAGTATGCCCCGTCTTGCCCGCCTGACCGCCGGCGTCATCGCCGTCGCCCTGCTGCTCGGCGGCTTCGGCGCGCGGCAGCCGCGCGCCGAAGCCGAGGCGCAGCAGGCCGTGCCGCCCGGCGCGCCCGGTGCGGACGAAGCGCTGCTCAGCATTATGCCCTACCGGCTGCAGCCGGCCGATCTGCTGCCCGGCTACCAGATCCTCGACCATACGGCGAACACGCCGGCTTCCCGCGCCTTCGATGCGGGCCAGACGTTGGCGGATTCGCTCGATGCGCTGAAGACGATTCAGCGGGGTGGCTTTCTTGCCGGCATCGAGCAGGTGATCGGCCCCAATAACAACACGCCGGTGCGTTTGTTCGACTTCAACGTCGAGCTCTACGCCAGCGATCAGCAGGCCTCCGCTTCCTACCATGACAATCTCGACGTGCCGCAATCCAGCCGCATTCAGTCCGACAATCCGCCGCTGCCGGTGCGGCTCGGCGACGAGTCGGGCGCCGTGCATGTCGTCAGCACCTCGGCCAGCACGGGCCTCGAAACGGCGTTCGAGGCGATCTTCTGGCGCCGCGGCCCGCTCGTGTTCGGCATGCTGATGGTGATCTACGACAGAACCGAGACGCTCGATCAGGCCGTGCCCTTCGCCCAGGCCGCCGATCGCCGCGCTGCCGGCGTGCAGGCGCCCGCGCCCGGCGCACAGGCGACGCTGCCCGTGATCGGCGCCGATCCGTATCAAGAAGAGGCGATGTACGCGCTGTACCTGCGCCTGCCGACCCCGGACCAGAGCCCGTTCGGCTTCATGGCGCAAGCGCGCAGTATCGTCACCACGGCCGATCTGCTGCTCGACGCCAGCGACCCGAGCGCGGCATACAGCCGCATCGTCGGCCAGTGGAGGCGGATCACGGAGGCTGAGCGCGTCTACTTCACGTTGCAAGGCGATACCGGCGACGTCTGGCACGTGCGCCTGGCGCTGAGCGCCGATGCGGCCGGCGCCACGGCCAACGTGCTCGACCCCGATCATCAGCCGAACAGCACCGTGGAAACGTACGGTCTGTTTCAGCCGCTGGGCGAAACGAGCCGGCTCTACCGCGAGAGCTACACGCTGGCCAATGACCTGCCGCGCGAGTTGTGGCGGGCGATGTGGACCCATGGCCGCGTGGTGCTGACGGTCTACACGACCGGCCCGGCCGGCGACTTCACGGCGCAACAGGTGAACGACTTCGCCCAGATCGTGGACGCGACCTATCAGAAGGGCGCCGTTCCCGACGTACTGACGACGAAGACGCCGAACGCGCCCGCCTTGCCGGCCCCAGCGCCCAATCCGCCCGTGCCGACCGCCGGCCGGTGGCCCTCATAACCCCCTTCCCCTTCTCTCCCATACACGAACGGCAGGAGATCCGCCGGGTTGGATGAGCAGTATGGGAGAGAAGGGGCGATCCTGGGGGAAGCGATCCGCGAGGGCGCCGGGTTGACCGCAGCGCGACCATCGCAGCCTTCCCATGCACTGGCGAGGATGAGAGCCGATGAGCGAAGCAACGCCGGCCGGCGCTGAGTTGCGGGTGCGTCCCTTGGCGGCGGAGGAAATCGAGGAGTTCCTCGACTGCTTCGAGCGCTACTGGCAGGAGTTGGAGACCTTCAACGACTTCCCCGACCCGCTCAGGAGCGGTGAAGGTGCAGCGCTTCCCAGTATTCCCAGCCACCGAGGGCGGGCACATCTCGGCCGTGGGCGCCCAGCACGGTGCCGATGTGCGTGCGGTGATCATTGCCATGGTGGAGCGTCTGGAGCATCAGCAGCGTCTCGGCGTGGGGTGTCTCCGGCCAGTCATCGGGCAGCGCCGGCATCGTGACGTTCAGCTCCGCTCCACGGTCCAGCAGCGCGTTCCAGAGCTTCGTCTGCTCCTCGCAGACCGCGCGCAGGTCGGCGAGCGCCGGCTCCATCCCCTCGCGCAGCGTCGTGCGCGGTTGCTCGCCTGGCAGGCGGCCCAGGTAACGCTGCTCGGCCGCCACCAGGTGCACAAGCGTATCGAGGACCGCTCCGTACGTGCCCGGCGCCGACTCGCGCAGCGCCTCGGCTGGCAGGACCGTGCAGTGGTCGATGAGCCGGAGGGTCGCCCACGCGTGGTAGCGGAACAGCTCGCGCAGCGTGTCCATCGCCTCCTCCATTCCGCATCGACGGCGTGCTTGCGGGCATGGTACCAGATCGCCGAGACCGCTCCCGGGCACCGGCACAGCCGCATGTCGGGTCATCGGAGACCACGCATGGCACGCAGGGAATAGGGGGTAGGGAATAGGGAATAGAGGGTAGTGGGCTCAGTCACGCTTCTCGGTCGCGTTAGCGAGCACCCGCGAGCGCAGGGTGGTGAGCATTTTGCCGATTTCGGTCGATAGGGCGAACGCTTTCTCGATCTCGTGATCGCTGAGGTAGCCAATGCGAACGGCGACCAGGAGACATGTCTCGGTTTCGCTCAGCGAGCCGTGCGCGATGGAGAGGAAGTGCGCATAGTCTCTTCGCGTTCCACGCGAGTTGCCTTCAGCAATGTTCGTGGCAACAGAGACGGCCGCCCGCGTCGTCTGCGAGGTTAGTCCGTAGATCTCGCTCCGCGGGAATCGCTGTACGAGGCTGTAGATCAATTCGGTCAAGTCCATGGCCCGCTGCCACACGACCAACCCTTGATACGACCGCACGGCCCCATCGCGTTTGTTCTCGCTCATGATCGACTCTCCTCCTTCCCGCTATTCCCTAACCCCTATTCCCTGTCAAGCACGAACCACCAGGAGCTTTGCACCCGCTCCAGCCAGGCGGCGCGGCTGACGAACTCCTGCCCGCCGTCATCTTCGATCCGGATGCGATAGCTGATCTGGAGGCGCGGGCGGAAGCCGAGGGCGTCGTCGGGTACGCCGAGTTGCAGCGCCGGCTCGCCGGTTACGGGATGCGGCCGCGTGCGCAGCACCGCCGCGCCGGCGTAGCGCTCTGCAGCCGCCGGCCCGACGATGCGGGCCGTCACGCCGCGCGGCCTGGTTACAGCAACGTCCCGTGGCATACGTCGCACCCGTCAGCGGGCGCCGGTCAGCGCCGGCGCGAGCGTGGGCACCGGCGCGTGTCCGGCCGCCTGCTGCAGGTAGCTCACGGCCGCGTCGAGGCCGGGATCGCGGCCGGCCGCCAGGTCTGCGGCCGTCAAAGGGGCGGCAATATCCGGATCGACGCCGATGCCCTCCAGATCCTGTCCGCCGCTGCCGATCAGCACATGCACAGACGTGACCCAGATCGATGAGCCGTCGGCGAGCGGCACCTCCGAGGTTCCGGCCATGCAGCCTTCGGTATGCTCGCCCACCAGCACCGCCGTGCCCGCCTCGCGCAGCGCCTCCGGCACGATCTCCGAGGCCGAGCCGCTGCCCGGCCCGATCAGAAAGGCCAGCGGCCGCAGCGGCGCGATCGCGCTGCCATCGGCGGTCAGGGTGAAGCTGCGGCCGTCGCGCGTCACCTCTCGAAAAAGGTCGCCGGCGGGTGTGAACAGGTCCGCGATCGGACCGGCGTAGCCACCGCCGTTGGCACGCACGTCGATCACCCAGCCGACGACGCCCTGCGCCTCGAAGGCGGCGACCGCGGCGCGGATCGCGTTCGCCTGCTCCTCGCCGCGCTCCCAGGTGAAGAAGCGCAGATAGCCGAGCTTGTTCGGACCGCGCTGAATGATCCGCGATTCCAGCCGCGGAAAGCGGTAGCGACCGATCACGATCGGCACCGTGCGCGGCGTGTCTTCGCCCGGCCGCCGGATCGTCAACAGCACCGTCTCGCCCTCTGCCCGCGAGGAGCGGGTCGTCGGCGCAAGCGCGCTGCTGTCGCCGTCGTAGGCCAGAATCGCATCGCCGGCCTGGAGGCCGGCTGCTTCCGCCGGTCCGCCCGGCACAATATAGGTAACCAGCCACGGCGGCGAGGTGTAGCCGCGGCGAAAACCCATGCCGACCAACTCGCCGCCATCCTCGGCGGCACGCTGAGCGGTGGCTTGCGTGGGCGGAAGGAAGTAGGTATGGCAGTTGCCGATGAAGGCGGTCATACCGCGAATCGCCGCGTAGGCCAGCTCGGTGGGATCGATCGCCGTGGCGGCCTCCAGCGCGGCGTACGCCGTGGCGAAGCGGGTGTAGGCATCGGCCGGAGCGCCGGAGAAGTCCGGCTCGGCGGGCGGCGTACCGTTGCCTGCTGCCGCAGCCACGGCTGTTGCGCCACGCCAGGCGGCGTCGAGCAGGTCGGCGGAACTCACCGGATTGAAATAGCGGGTGTCGATCGCGTTGAACGCCTCGCGCACCAGTGCGACGTTGCCGTCTGCCGAAGCGCCCTGCGAGACAAGCGGCGCTGCATTGGCCGGCACAGGCGCCGCGAGCGGCCGGCTGGCCAACAACAGCGCCGCGAGCAGCAGAGCCAGTGCGGCAAGCCGCGGGCGTCCACGGGCATGCGCGGGCGTACGTGCGGCCCCCATCCTCACCCCCTCCCCTGTCATTCCCTGTGCCCCAATAATAGGGGAAGGAGAGGGGCGATCCAGCGTGGAGCGTTCCGCGGCCGGGTTGGGTCAGCCATTGGCTCCTGGGGCGTTCAGCCGACGTTCGTGCTCTGGTCGGGCGGCGCCAGCTCTGAGGCCGCGAGGCCTGGCCGCAGTCATCACTGCCTTTTGCCGACCGCCCTGTCAGTAGCCGCGCGCCTCGGCCAGGTGGAACGGCGTCAGACCGCTGTGCAAGCGATTGGTTGCCGGGTCGATCATGATACCGAGCGGGCGCGAGAAGCTGGCTGCGCCCGGACTGTCGGCCACCTCGCGCAGGCGATGGCCCCGCGCACGCAGCTCTTCGACCACGGCGGGGTCCAGGCGCTCGTCCGCCAATGCTTCGTTGGCAGAGGCGTCGATGCGCGGCGCGCCGACGGCCGCCTGCATGCCGAGTCCGTGGTCGACCACGTTCAGCACGATCTGCGTGATCGCATTGACGATCTTGCGGCCGCCCGGCGCGCCGATCAGCACCCATGGCTTGCCGTCGCGCAACAGGATCAGCGGCGTCATGTTGGTCAGGGCGCGCTTGCCCGGCGCGATCGAATTCGCCGCGCCCGGCCGCGGGTTGAACCAGGTCATGCCGTTGTTCCAGAGCACGCCCGTGCCCTTCGAGACGACTTTGGCGCCGAACAGGCCGGCGGCGGTGATCGTCAGGCAGACGGCGTTGCGCTCGGCGTCAACGGTCGCAAGGTGGGTGGTGCAGGAGTCGTCCGGCTGCGCCGCGCCGGCGCCGGCAAAGCTCGTGGCGCGTTGCTGCGCCTCGAAGCGCCAGGGGTCGCCGGCCGGCCGCTCAGCGGCGAAGCGTGCCCACGGCTCCGGATCGCCCGGCTCGCTCATAAACGAGGCGCGCTCGCGGTTCACCAACGCCGCCAGCTCATCCGCGTGCTCCTCGGAGAGCAGGCCATCGAGCGGCACCGGCACGACCTCCGGATCGCCCAGATAGTGGAAGCGGTCGGCGAAGGCGCGCCGCGCCGCCTCGATGAACAGGTGCAGCCCCGCGACCGTGTTGTGCCCCGCGCCGGCCACGTCGAAGCGTTCGAGAATCTTCAGCGTCTCCGCCGCCGTGGTCGCGCCGCAGGCCATCGGCGGCAGCAACACCGTCACGCCGCGGTAGGAGACGCGGCGGGGCGCGTCCACGTGACGCGGGTAACGGGCCAAATCTTCGGCCGTGATCCAGCCGCCGTGCTCGCGCATGTCGTCCGCGATCGCGTGTGCAACGTCGCCGCTGTAGAAGCCGTCGGCGCCGAATTTGGCGATGCGGCGCAGTGTTTCGGCCAGGTCGGTCTGTTTCAGCACGCTGGCCGGCGCGTCGGAACGCGGCGGGAAGCCGCCGGGCAGGAAGATCTCGGCCGCGGCGCTGTTGCGCGCAAGGCCGGGCATGGCGTTCGCCGCGTGCAGCGCCGTGGCCCAATCGACCGTCCAGCCTTCGGCGGCGAGCCGAATCGCCGGCTCGAGCACACGCTCGCGCGGCAGCCGGCCCAGCCGCTCGTGGGCCGTGCAGAGCGCCGCCACGAGGCCGGGCACGGCGGCGGCGCGATGGCCTTCGAAGTTCTCGTCGCCGCGCACGCGATAGAGGCCAATGCCGTCGGTGTTTTCGCCGATCACCTCGTAGCAGTGGTCGTGCGCGGCCAGTGGGGCGCGCGGCGCGGCGTCGAAGCACCACTGCTCGCCGCGGGCCGCGTCGTGCGCCAGCAGATAGCCGATGCCGGCTATGCAGGTCATCATCGGCTTGACCACGGTGAGCGCGAACCCCATCGCCACGGCCGCATCGACCGCGTTGCCGCCCTCCTGCAAGACCTCAATCCCGGCCTCCGCCGCCAGCGGGTGCTTCGCCACGACCATGCCGCGCTCGGCCACAACTTCGGTTTTGTCCGGAATCCAGATACTGCGCACCGTCATCGCGCGCCCCTCCCCGTGCCGGAATCGTGCAGCCGTCCACACGCACCGTAGCAGGCCGCAGCCCGCTTGTGCGACCTGCCGAGCCGTCCCCTGCCGGTACTGCACCTCGCCCTGCCGCGGCCTCGCCGGCGGCGTCTGCCGCACCCGCGCGTGTGCTACGCGGTGTAGAATGCGAGCGGCTGACGATGCGGGTACGTAAATCACAGATGGGCCGGAATCGCCATGCAGCCAACGATCGCCAACTCCGTCGTCTGTCCGGTGCTGGTCGGCCGCCACGGCCCGCTCACAGCGCTTCAAGGCGCGGTCGATGCCGTGCGGACGGGCTCCGGCCGTGTGTTATTGATCTCCGGAGAAGCCGGCATCGGCAAGACGCGGCTCGTCGCCGAGGCGCGGAAGTACGCGGAAGCCGCCGGGATTCCGGCGCTGCAGGGCCACTGCTTCGAGCACGATCACACCCTGCCGTACGGACCATTTGTCGATCTGCTCCGTGAGCTGCTCTCGTCGGAGCCCGATGCTGCCGTCACGGCGGCGCTCGCGCCTCACCTGGCCGCGTTGGGTGCGGCGTTTCCCGAGCTGTCCGTCTGGCTGCCGGATCTCCAACCCGCTCCGCTGCTGGCGCCGGAACAGGAGAAGCGCCGGCTGCTGCACAGCTTCGATCGGTTCTTCACGCAGGGCACGGCGGCGCGGCCGCTGGTGCTGCTGCTGGAGGATATGCACTGGAGCGACGATGCCAGCCTCGACCTGGTGCTGCATGTGGCCCGACGCACAGCGGCCCTGCCGCTGCTGCTGGCGCTCACGTACCGGGACGACGAGGTCGAGGCACCGCTGCGCCATCTGCTGGTCCAGCTCAATCGCCTGCGACTCGCCACCGAGCTGGTGCTGCCGGCGCTGGCCGCGCCAGATGTGGAGCTGATGCTCCGCGCCACGCTCAGTCTGCGCCGGCCCGTTCGCGCCGACGTCCTGTACGCGGTCAACCAACTCAGCGAGGGCATTCCGTTCTGGATCGAGGAGATCCTGCGCTCGCTGATGACGGCGGGCGCCAGCATCGGCCCCGACGGCGAGTGGAGCGGGCCGGCGCTGGACCGCATCCCGCTGCCCCGTGCCGTGCAGGACATCGTCGTGCGGCGCTCGACCGAGCTGCGCAACGCCACCCGCGCTCTCGCGACGCTCGCGGCGGTGATCGGGCAGCGGTTCGACCTCGCGCTGCTGCCGGAGGTCACCGGCTGGGACGACGCCGCGATCCTCGATGCGATCAAGGAGCTGATCGCGGCGCAGATCGTCGTCGAGGAGTCGGTCGATCACTTTCGCTTCCGGCATGCGCTGACGCGGCAGGCGCTCTACGCCAGCCTGCTCGGCCGCGAACGGCAGGCGCTGCACCGGCGCATCGCACAGACCCTCGAACAGCAGGATCTTGCGGCAGGAACGCTGGATCGCCACGTTACCGAGCTCGCCTATCACTTTGCCGAGGCGGGCGATCCAGCGAAGGCGATGCGCTACGGCCAGCGCGCCGGCGAACGGGCCCAGGCGCTCTACGCCCCGCGCGCGGCCGTCGCCGAGTTCACCCGTGCGCTCGACGCCGCCCGCCGGCTGCCGGGTGCGCCCGTCGCCACGCTGCATCGCCAGCGCGGCGCTGCCCACGCGATCGTCGGAGACTTCGAGCGCGCCGAGCGAGACTACCAGACCGCTCTGGCCCTGGCCCAGGAAGCCGGCGACCTGGCCGGCGAGTGGAACGCCGTGCTGGAGTTGGGCAAGCTCTGGGCAGGGCGTGATTACGCCGAAACGGGGCGCTACTTCCGCCGCGCGCTCGATCTGGCCCGCGCCCAGCTCGATTCCGCTGCCGTGGCCCATAGTCTCAACCGGTTGGGGAACTGGCATCTGAACATGGAAGAGCCTGTGCAGGCCGTACAGTTGCACGAAGAGGCGCTTGACATTTTTGGGCAGGCCGACGACCGCGCAGGCGTCGCCGAAACGCTCGATCTGCTCGGCATGACGAACGCCCTGGGCGGCGACCTCACCGCCAGCCGTACCTTTTACGAGCAGGCGGTTGTTCGCTTCGAGCAACTGGGCGATCGCCACGGGCTGGCCTCCGCGCAAACATCGCTCGCGCTGTGCGGCCTGCTATACCAGACGCAGACGATGGCGCTGGCCATCTCCGAGTTCGAGGTAGGGGAGCGCTGGGCGCATGCCGGCCTGCGCACGGCGCAGGAGAGCGACTGGCGCGCCGGCGAGGCCTATGCACTGATCGTGCTGGGCAACCTGCATGGCGCTTCGGGACAGTACCAGCGTGGCATCGAGGCCGCGCAGCGCAGCCGAGCCATCGCCACGGAGATCGAGCATCGCCAGTGGCTGTCGGCGGCGGACTGGAGTCTGGGCACGATCGCGCTCGAACTGCTGGACTATGACGTGGCGATTCAGCGCCTTGAAGAGGGGCTCTCGCTGGCTCAGACCAGCGGCTCGCTGCACTGGACCCGCTGCGCCGGTGGACGCCTCGCTTCGGCGCTTGTCGCGGTGGGGCGGCTCGACCGCGCCGAAGCGGTGCTCGACGCCGCCACCCCGGCGACCACCCCGATGCAGACGATGGGGCAGCGTCAGTGCTGGTATGCGCGGGCGGAGCTGGCGCTGGCACGCGGCGAGGCGGCGGCGCTTGACATCGTCGAACGGCTGATCGCCAGCGCGGACGGCGCCACGTTGCCCTGGCTGGAGCTTGCGCGCGGAAATGCTCTGGCACAGCTCAGCCGCCAGGACGCAGCCGAGCGCGCGTACCGCATGGGTTTGGCGGCGACCGCTGCCCTGGATCAGCCGCCGGCCCGCTGGCGCCTGCATGCGGCGCTGGCCAGACTCTACGCCGCGGCCCGCTGCGACGCAGAAGCGGCCGGCGAAGCCGAACAGGCCCGCGCGATCGCCCATACGCTGGCGGCGGAACTGGCCGATACGGCGCTGGCGGAACGTTTCATGACCGGCGTCGGCGCACTGCTGCCGGCGGTCCGCGTCATGGCCGTGCGTCGGCCGGTCCCGTCCGCGGGTGGCCTGAGCCCGCGCGAGCGCGAGGTAGCCGCGCTGGTCGGCCACGGGCTGAGCAGCCGCGCCATCGCCGCGCGTCTTGTGCTGTCCGAGCGCACGGTGGAGAGCCACGTCGGCAGCATCCTGGCGAAGCTCGGCTTCAGCTCACGCGCCCAGATCGCCGCCTGGGCCGCCGCACAGGGCCTGTTGCGCGACCAGTAGAGCGCCGCACCGGCCCGGCTCATTCCGTACCGCGTCTCTCGCTCTCCGTATCGATACGCGCTCGGGTTCCGTACCGTGGCGCGGCGTGGTTCCGTACGTTCCACGATGGCGGCTGCCGCCGCCTCCGGCACAGTGTCCTCATGGCCGGGAACAGCAAACAAACGCCCGGTCGAGGAGGGTTCCGATGGTTACCGAGGCACACCCGATCCCCCAATCGACGAGGCCAGGCTGATGGCCTTGCGCAAAAAGCCCGGAACGGCACGTTTACTTTCTTGACAGGCACGTACGATACGACTGTAAGAGCGTATAACGTTGTCTGGCGTAGTGTAAGGGCGCCGCGCAGACGGCGCCGTGCAAGGAGAGAGCGACTATGACCACGCTCGAAGCCCCGGTGTCCGTCCTCAGCCAGGAGCTGCTCGACGGCTGCGCCGCCCGCGCCGCCGGCTACGACA
>CALFMN010000141.1 GCA_937879875.1 uncultured Chloroflexota bacterium
CCACACCCGATGCCACCCTCTCACTCATAGGTATCGCACGATGCAAAGGCCCTGGCCTAACCCTGACTTCCCTTGCGGGAAGTCTGTCCCTTCCCGAAACTGGAAGGGACTCCTGGAGCGCTCCAAGCACCGTGCGACGGCGGCGGGGCCGGGGTGTCCTTGCGGGACGCGCGGCGGGCTGCTCTGTCAGACACTCGCTGGTCCTCGAACCAAACCCTTCCTGTGTCGGGCCAGAGCGCAGCGCAACCGTCGGAGACTTCCAATGACAGGTTTCGCTTCAGCGAAATCAAGGTTAGGCGCCCCGGGGCGACCACCGAACCCGGCGACAGGCTGAGGATAGCGGCTCTGCGGCACGCACCGGAAGGGCTTGCTGCTGGCCGGGTATGCGGCGCTGGCCTATGCTTGGCTGACGCCGGGCCGCTGTCAGCACGGCCGCCGCTCGCAGGAGGACGTATGCCGTACCGCATCAATCATATCCATTTGAAGTCGTCCGACCCGCGCACCACCGCCGAATGGTACGTGCGCGCCTTCAACTTCACGATCGTGGACGACTCGGTGCGTCCCGCCCCCTTCGGCGACCGCTTCATCCGCTGCCAGAGCGAGGGCGGCGGCATGGCCGTGAACATCTCGGCTGCGCTGACGAACCAAACGCTCGGCCCCGGCGACGCAACACCGCACCACGGCCTCGAACACTTCGGCTTCGACTCGACCGACCTCGAAGCCGACATTGAGCGGCTCAAAGGGCTCGGCGCCGAGCTGCTGGACGGCCCGATGCAGGCCGGGCCGAAGCTGCGCATCGCCTTCATCAAGGCTCCCGTCGATGTGCGCATCGAGCTGATTCAGTACCTGTAGGGCGTAGGGGATAGGAACGAGAACGCGCCGCGGAGTCGTCTCGCCTCTTCTATTCCCTGTTCCCTATTCCCTCGCCCCGCGGGCGATGCGGCGCATGTTTTGAATCGTGTCCTCGTAGTCGAGGGCGTAGACCGCGCGCACGTCCCAGGCGACCAGATCGCTGTAGGGCGCGCAGAAGGCGGTCACGTCGTGGAAGTTCTCCGTCTCGATCATCAGGAAGCCGGCGCCGCCGCCCACCAGGCTGTACCAGCCGCGAATGTTCTCCGGCCGGTTCTCGCCGGCGTCGTGCTGCTGGACGACGCGGCGGGCGATCTGCTCGCGCGTGGTGCTGGGATGCCAGGTGAAGCGGCAGTACCAGAGCATCGGGCGCCTCTCACGAGGGTTTAGGGTTTGGGGCTCAGGGGTTAGGGAATCGACAGTAGTGGACCGGCGCCGCGCTCACCAGCCCCTATTCCCTACGCCCTACCCCCTGAACCCTATCCGCAGGTGGGTATTGTCGCAGAACGGCTTGTTGGCCGAGCCGCCGCAGCGGCAGAGCGCTATGCGCGTGTCCGCGGCGATGAGTTGGCCGTCGTTCGTCTCGACGCGCAGGCAGCCGCGCAGGTAGAGCGGGCCGTTCGGCACCGGCATGGCAACCGGCGGCTCGTCCGGCTGCTCCTGCGCGCCGCCGTCCAGCCGGCGGAAGTGGAGGGCGCCGCTGGGGCACTGCGCGACCACGTTGGCCACACGATCGGCCTCCGCGCCCTCCAGCACGATCCAGGGCCGGCGGCGTGGATCGAACACGCTCGGCGCGCCGGCGATGCAGCGCGCCGAGTGAATGCAGCGGCCGGCGTCCCAGTGCACCTCGATCGCATCCGTGCTGTAGATGCGTGTGTCTGCCATGATCATGCCTCCCGGACGTACCCTCTGCTCACTCTTACTGATCATAAGTATTTGAGGCCGTCTCCGGTATGCGCCTGCTGACCCGTGCCGCGGCTCAGCCAAACAGCCGTTTTGTGGCCAGATCGGCGCCCGCGCGCAGCGAGCGCAGCTTCTCCCAGACCAACTCTTCGGCCACCATCTGCGCGCCGGCGGCCGTGTCGAAGCCGCAGTCCGTGCCGGCGAGCACGCGGCGCGGATCGCCCACGGCCTGCGCCGCGCGCTCGATGCGGTCCGCCACGACCTCCGGGTGCTCGACGTAGTTGGTCGTCGTGTCGATCGCGCCGGCGATCAGCAGCATGCCGTCGGGCAAAGGCTGTTCCGCGAAGCAGCGATACTCGTGCGCGTGGCGGGGATTCGCCATCGAGATCAGCAGTGCGCCGGCGTTGGCCTGGTAGAGCAGCGGCAGAATCTCGGCCAGCGGCACGTCGAACGTGTGCGGCCCGCCGTAGTTACCCCAGCAGACGTGCAGCCGCATGCGATCGCGCGGCAGATCCGCCGTGGCCCGGTTGATCGCGCCGATCACCTGCTCGACGAAGGCGAGGAAGTCGGCCAGCGGCCGTTCGGCGAAGTAGACGTGGCGCTCCATCGCCAGGTCCGGCGCGTCGATCTGCAACAGCCAGCCCTGCTGCACGATCCGGCGATACTCGACGCGCAGCGCCTCGGCCACGGCCTCAAGATAGGCTTCCAGCGAGGGATAGTGCTCGTTCACCATCGCCGCGGTGATGATGCCGGGCGACGGCGCCGTCATGAACGACTCGGCGAAACGCCCGCTCGGCCCGGCCAGCGCTTCACTGAAGACGGCGCACTCGCGCTCCAGCGGGCCGCGGTCTGCGTAGGCGACGGCGCCGACCGCCTTCGGTGGCCGGATCAGACTGACGCGCTGGCGCGATGTTGCGCCGCCGAGAAAGCGCGCCCGGTAGCTCGGATAGGCCTGCATGTCCTTGAATGGCGGCCGCTCGGCCTCGCCGCCGAAGCCGCTCATGCGGTGACGGACGTAAGTGAAGAAGCTTGTGATATGGCCCCCGCATGCGTCAGCGGTGCTGCCTCCACGACAACCCGTGATCCATGGCCTTTGGTGATGCGGCCGGGTATCGGCCAAACACGCACGTGCAGATCCAGCGTGTCGTATACCAGCGGTCGCTCGTCGGCGGACAGCATGTCCAGCCGCTCTGCGACCAATGCGCACCAGTCCAGCAACGTGAGCAGACGCTGCTCTGCGGCTGCCCATGTGTCATGCTCAGCCGACAGTTGCCGATGGGCTTCCTGCAACTCCCGTTTGAGCGCAGCCAGCCGCTTCGCCTCGGCGAGGAGCGGTGTCTGCGCGTCCGGGTCGAGCCTGGAGAGCGCGATGGCATTGTTTGCCGCGAAGCGATTCACGTCGGCCAGCTTGCGTCGCAGTGCCTGTTCCGGCAGCGGCGTGTGCTCGATTGCGCGTTGCCGATCCACTTCGGCGCGAATGCGCTCCGGCCGCAGGATCAACGCCCGCGCCGCGTCCCATGCGGCCGCATCAACGACTTCGCCCAGCACGCTATGCCGGGGCTGGCAACGACAACAGCGGTAGAGCACCCGGCCCGTGCGACCGCGATTGATCCCCATGCGTCCGGTGCACTGGCCACACTGGACCCGCCCGCGCAAGGTCGTGGCCTCCGGCGTGCGCACCGGTCCGCGCGGACGGTAGCCGGCCTGTGCCGCCTCCCACAGATCAGCGGGCACCAGCGCCGGCACGGGCGGCAGCAGGAGGTGTTCCTCCTCCGGCCGAAGGCGTGGATAGCGATGTTTCTTCGCTCGCGGGTTGGGCACTTTCGCATCGACCATCTCGTACCGATTGGCGCGGTTCTCACCCTTGTAGACCGGATTGCGCAGCAGGCAGCGAATCACGCTGTAGCGCCACGCCGGGCGAGCGGTTGGCGTAGGAACTTCGGCCTCGGTCAGCCGCCGCGCGATCTCCGTCGTGCTGACGCCCTCCGCTGCCCAGGCGAAGATGCGCTGCACGAACAGACTCGTCTCATCGTCGGGCGCGAGTGACCACTTCTTCTTGCCGTCCCAGCGGTAGCCGAAGGCCGGACGGCCACCGGGCATGCGGCCACCGTCGGCAAGCCGCTTGCGCTTGCCCCCCATCGTGCGACGCAGAATGTCGGCGCGCTCCTTGGCACCGACCGCTGCGGTCACGTCCCGCATGAAGATGCCCGTATCATCGTTGCTGAACGACTGCTCCGCGAACTCCACGCGTACGCCAACGGCCTCGAAGGCGCCGGCCAGCATGTGATAGGCCGTGCCGCGCCCCAGCCGGTCGAGCACATCCGCCAGCAGCACATCGAATTCGCGGCGTTCCGCTTGCTCCAGAAGCGCTTCGACACCGGGACGCTGCCACGCCGCGCCGGACATGACATCCTGTACCACGCCGAGGATCAGGTATCCCCGCGCCTCCGCTGCCGTCTGGCAGACCATCGCCTGTGCGTCGAGCCCCCGGCCGTCCGTTGCCTGTCGCCCCGTCGAGACGCGGACGTAAATGACGCAGCGTTCACCGGCCACGATCGTCTTCCCCCTGCCGCACGCGCCG
>CALFMN010000142.1 GCA_937879875.1 uncultured Chloroflexota bacterium
GAGGCAGCCCTCGACCTTCGATACTGCCTTCTGGGCGACCACCAACACGTCGCCCGTGCGGATGCCGACGCCCGTGGCGTCGGCCGCGCGCACGATTTCGCCGGGCAGGTCGTCGCCGGACGTGAGTTCGGGAATGCCGCGGATGGGGAGGATGCGCAACTCCTGCTGCGCGTCGACGAAGGCGCGATCCGCCGCGCCGGCTGGCTGGGTCATCACCGGGTTCCTCTCGCAGGTTGCGCGATCATTCGAATATGGCCGAATACGGCTCATGGCAGCCCGACGAGGCGCACACCCGCCTGCGTCTTGTAGCGCCGATTAATGCCGACGAGCAGCACTGTGATGTCCTCGATAAGTCGCGAGTTGCGCAGCGGGCCGGCGTCGACGCCGCGGCAGCCGGGCAGCTTCGCCGCCAGCTCGATAACCTGTGTGCGGCTCTCCGCGTCGCCGCCGCAGACGAGTACGTCGCAGTCGAGCGGCTTGCCGACTGCCATCAGTTCGTGGGCGCTGAGGTTGTGGAACGCGCTCACCAGGCGGCTGTCAGGGCCAAGAATCGCCTTCGTCTGCTCGGCTGCCGAGCCTTCCTCCACGGCCACGGCACGAGCGCCGCCCTGCCCAAACTCCATCGGCACGACGATGTTGATCACCAGCTTCGAGCCGATGAGCTCCTTGAGCGCCGTCACGGTATCGCGCTGACCGGAGTAGGGCACGCCGATGATCACGGTCTCGGCGCGGCGCACGGCTTCGGGATTCTCGGCGCCCTCGACTGTGGCCTTCGGCACGGCCTCGCGCACCTTCTGCGCCGCGGCTTCCGCGCGTTCATGCGAGCGCGAGCCGATCACGATCGCTTCGCCCGCCGCCGCGAAGCGCATCGCCAGGCCCAGCCCTTCGTCGCCGGTGCCGCCGATGATGGCGATCATTCCCCCATCCTGCATCCGTACTGCCCGCCGGCTCAGAACGAGCCTCGCCGCCGCGGCGTGGGCCAGTGTAGCATAGCCCGCCTGCCCGGCCGGCCGGGCCGCGCGGCGCATTGCCGCGGACGGCGTGCGCTCGTATGATGCGGACTGGCCGGCACGCACTGGCTTCGGCAACCCGAGACATGGAGGAGCGAACGATCATGCTCTACGAACTGCGCAGTTACGAAACGCTGCCCGGCAGGTTTCCGGCCTTGAACAAGCGCTTCGCTGAGGTGACGCTGAAGATCTTCGCGCGCTACAACATGGAAGTGATCGGCTTCTGGACCAATGAGATCGGCGGCTACAGCAACGAACTGGTCTACATGATGCGCTTCGACGACATGGCCGACCGCGAGCGCAAGTGGAAGGCGTTCGGGGCCGACGAGGAGTGGCAGAAGGCCCGCGCCGCCTCAGAAGCCGACGGCCCGCTGCTGTTGCGCATCAACGCCCGCTTCCTGCGTCCCACAGCCTATTCGCCGGCGCAGTAGCGGGGCGCGCCCCGCTCTCCTATACATTCTTTGCACTTTGCAGGCGGCAGATCTCCGACAGCCTGTGTCCTGTGTTTGGGAGAGAACGGAGTCGAGGGTATGAGGGCCGCCAGCCGTCAGCGCACGCTGGCGTCGTACTCCATCGAAACGTGGCCGGCGTCCTTCAAGCGTTGATATTCGTCTTCGCTGCAGCCCAGCACTTCGCGGTAGACGTAGTCGTTGTGCTCGCCGAACATCACCGGCGGCTGGGAGAACTCGACCGGCGTCTCGCCGAACTGCCACATCGGCCCCATGTACTCATACTCGCCCGCGTCTGCCTGCCGCTGTCGGCGGAAGAAGTTCCGCGCTCGTAGCTGCGGATCGTCGAAGGCGCGCGAGGCTTCCAGCACGGGCGCCGCGGGCACCCCTTCCGCCTGGCAGCGCCGCATCAGCTCGTAGTCGTCCAGAGAGGCCGTCCAGGCGCCGATCAGCGCGTCCAACTCGCGGAAGTTCGTCGCTCGCCCGGCGTTCGAGGCGAAGCGTTCGTCCTCGGCCCAGGCGGGATTGCCCATCGCTCGCTTCAGCCCTTCCCAGGCGGCGTCATCCGTGCAGTGAATGCTGACCCAATGGTCGTCCGACGCTTCGGCCGTGCCGGGCGACTGCGCTGGATAGACGCCGCATGGCGCGCGGCCGAAGCTGTCGCGGTTGCCGATCGTGCCCTGCACGCGGCCATTCAGGGTGTAGTCCATGATCGCCTGCGTAAACATCGCCGCGGCGTTCTCGGCCTGCGCGATCTCGATAAGCTGTCCCTCGCCGCTCTTCTCGCGTTGCCAGAGCGCGGCCATCACGGCGAAGGCGCCCTGCGCGCCCGCTAGGTAGTCGCCGGAGTAGATCGCCGTGTTTGCAGAAGGGTCAGTATCTTCGTAGCCGCGCAGCAGCGTGTGGCCCATCACGCCTTCGAGGTGCACGCCGAGCGCGCGGGCGGTGCGGTACGGTCCGCTGCTGCCGTAGGCCGGCACGCGCACGAAGATGATGCGCTCGTTCGCCTGCCGCAGCCAGTCGTAGGTGATGCCCAGCTTCTCCATCGTGCCGGTGGCGTTGTTTTCGTAGACGACGTCGGACCTGGCGACGAGCCGGCGCAGCACGTCCAGCCCCTCCGGACGGCGGATGTCCACCGTAAAGCTCTTCTTGTTGCGGAAGAGGCTGACGAAGGTGGGGCTGTAGTTCCAGGGGCGGTCGCCGAACTGGTTGTTGGGAAAGCCGCCCGACCAGGCCGGCGCCTTCTCGATCAGGGCCGCCGGCGGCCGCGCCATCGCACCGCGCGTCATCGGCTGGAAGACGAACGGATTCTCGACCTTGATGATCTCGGCGCCGAGGTCGCCCAGCAGCATGGTGGCGAACGGCCCCGCCCAGACGACGCAGAGATCGACGATGCGATAGCCCTCAAGCGGCTTGTGGCCGGTCATCGCAGCACTCCCTCGCCGGCCGCGGCCGCGATCTCCGCCTCGCTCAGGCCGGCCTCGCGCAGGACTTCGTACGTATGCTCGCCCAGCAGGGGCGCCGGCCGGCGCAACTGCCAGCCACCCGTTTGCATCGTGAACGGTCGCCCGGGCAGCTCGACCTCGCCCATCACCGGATGCAGCGCCTTCTGCCAGAAGCCGCGGCCGCGGAAGTGCTCATCCTCGTACAGATCCGCCATGGTGAACAGCGGGCCGCACATGACTTTCGCCCGCCGCGCCTCGGCCCAGATCTCGCGCTTCGTACGCTCGATGCACCAGACGATGAAGCTGGCGTTCCACTCTTCGACGATCTCGGGGTTCAGCCGGTTGAGCGGGTCGGCGTACTTCGGATCAAGCGCCCATTCCGGCGAGCCGAGCATGTCGAACACGCGCTCGGGGTAGAGACCGGCGTTGGTGAAGTCGACGTAGCCGTCGGCGCAGGCGTAGATCCCACCTGGCAAGCCGGCCGCGGCGCCGGCGACGCGCACCATCTTGCGCCCGCTGAACTGATAGCCGATCGCGGCAGCGTGGCGCCGGTCCACGCCGCCGAAGTGCGTTTCGGCAAGCGAGATATCGACCCACTGGCCGATGCCGAAGCGTTTGCTGGCGAACAGCGCCCCGCCGGCGGCCACGGCGACGGCGGAACCCGACTCGAACAGCGCCGCCGTGCCGGCCATCTTCACCGGCTCGCGCTCGGTGAGGCCCATCGAGTACATCTCGCCGCCGAAGCCGTACAACACCAGTTCAGAGGCGCGGTAGTCGCGGTATGGCCCCGTCTGGCCGAAGTTGGAAACGCTGATCAGCGAAAGCGCTGGCTTGACCTGGTGCAGCGTCTCCCAACCGAGCCCGAGCCGCTCGATCACGCCGGGGCGGGAGCTCTCGACGACGAGATCCGCGTGCTCCGCCAGGTGCAGCAGCGCGGCGCGGCCGGCCTCGCGCTTCAGGTCGAGCACCACGGAGCGCTTGTTGCAGTTCAGGTAGAAGAAGAGGCCGCTCTTCTCTGGAGAGGGATCGTCGCCCTGAAACGGCCCCAGCGCTCGCGCCGGGTCGCCGCCCGGCCGTTCGACTTTGATCACGTTCGCGCCGAAGTCCGCGAGCAGCCGTGTCGCGTAGGGGCCGGCGATATGGCAGGTCAGATCCAAAACGGTGATATCATCGAACGCCTGCATGAACGCCCCCGGCTGATTGTGCTGCGCCGTCAGCCACGCGTTGCCAGTCCGCGCGGCGAACGAGGCGCCGAGGCGGCGGCAAGCGCCGCCTGCCGCCTCCGGCTTCACAGTGGCGCGTCGCGGCGCGGTGTGCAAGGGCTGTTGCCCTCGCCCTGCCTCGGCGCTACCGGCCGCCGGCCCGCCTGCATTCCTCCGCGCCGCGTGGCGGGCGGCGTAAGTCGGTGTGGGCAGCTTCATGAGCGCGGCGTTGCCGCCGCGACAGCCGGGCACTGCCCCCAGGCGCGATACTCCCTTCAGCGAGCGGGGGCAGCGGAGCCGCCGCCGAAGAAAACAAGGGGAGGAATACCACCATGAACTTCG
>CALFMN010000143.1 GCA_937879875.1 uncultured Chloroflexota bacterium
TCTTGCCGTGGTCCACGTGCCCGATCGTGCCCACGTTCACATGCGGCTTCGTCCGCACATATTTCACCTTCGCCATGATCCTCGACCCTCCTGCCACGACGCGCGGGGCGCCTCGCCTGCTTCGACTCGCGTTATGCCGGCCGTGCCGGCGGCCATAAAGAAGTCCGCACCGCTTCCGGCGTGTGCGGACTCCACTCGTTTAACTGTTGCTCTTGATCAGCGTGCGGGCCAGGTTCTCCGGCACCGCCTCGTAGTGATCGAACTCCATCGTGTTGGTCGCGCGGCCCTGGGTCATCGAGCGGAGGTCGGTCGTGTAGCCGAACATCTCCGCCAGCGGCACCAACGCCCGCACGACCTGCGTATTGCCGCGTACTTCCGAGCCCTGGATCATGCCGCGGCGGGAGTTGAGATCGCCGAGCACATCGCCGAAGAAGTCCTCCGGTGTGACGACCTCGACCTTCATGATCGGCTCGAGCAGCACGCCGCCGGCCTTCTTGACCGCGTCCTTGACACACATCGAGGCGCAGGTTCTGAACGCCATCTCCGACGAGTCCACCGGGTGATAGCTGCCGTCGAGCAGCGTCACGGAGACGTCGACCATCGGAAAGCCGGCGATGATGCCGTTCTCCAGCGCCTCGCGGGCGCCGTGATTGATCGCGGGCACGTACTCGCGCGGTACCACGCCGCCCGAGGTCTTGTCCTGGAACTCGTAGCCGGCGCCGCGCTCGCGCGGGGCGAGCAACAGCTCGCAGTCCGCGAACTGGCCGCGGCCGCCGGTCTGGCGCACGAAGCGTGTGTGCGCCTGGCCGGGACGCGTGATCGCCTCGCGGTAGCTCACCTGCGGCCGGCCGACGTTGGCATCGACTTTGAACTCGCGCCGCAGCCGGTCGACGATCACCTCGAGGTGCAGCTCGCCCATGCCGGCGATCAGGGTCTGGCCGGTCTCGACGTTGAAGCTGACGCGGAAGGTCGGGTCTTCCTCGGCCAGCTTGCTGAGCGCCGCGCCCATCTTGTCCTGGTCGTCTTTGGTCTTCGGCTCGATCGCGATCTGGATCACCGGCTCCGGGAACTTGACCGCTTCCAGCACGACCTGATTGTTCGGGTCGCTGAGCGTGTCGCCGGTGAACGTCTCTTTGGGGCCGATGATCGCGGCGATATCGCCGGCGTAGACCTCGGTGATGTCCTCGCGCTTGTCGGCGTGCATACGCACGAGGCGGCCGATCTGCTCGCGGCGGTTGCGCGTGGTGTTCAGCGTCTGCGACTTCGCGGCGAGCCTGCCCGAATAGACGCGCACGTAGGCCAGCCGGCCGACGAACGGGTCGGTGACGATCTTGAAGGCGAGGGCAGCCAGCGGCTCGTCTTCGTCCGCGTGCCGCACGACCTCTGCGTCGGTCTTCGGGTTCAAGCCCGTGACCGGCGGGATATCCACCGGCGCAGGCAGCAGCGCCACGACGGCGTCCAGCAGCAGTTGCACGCCCTTGTTCTTGAGGGCGCTGCCGCAGAGCACCGGCGCGATGCGGCCGGCGATCGTGGCGCGGCGGATGCCCTTCTTCAGCTCTTCGAGCGTGATCTCGCGCCCCTCGATGAAGCTGATCTCGAGCTGCTCGTCCTCTTCGGAGACGCGCTCGATCAACTTCTCGCGTTGGAGCGCGACGGCGGCCGCCAGGTTCTCCGGAACCGGCCGTTCTTCGGGCGCGTCGTTGCGGTCGCCGGAGAAGTACCAGGCGCGCTCCTCGACCAGGTCGATCACGCCTGCGAAGTCGGCCTCGGCGCCGATCGGCAGGTGCAGCGGCACGGGCTTGGCGCCCAGCCGCTCCGTGATCATCTCGACCGTGCGCCAGTAGTCGGCGCCGATGCGGTCCATCTTGTTGACGAAGCAGACGCGCGGCACGTTGTAGCGGTCGGCCTGGCGCCAGACCGTTTCCGACTGCGGCTCGACGCCGGCCACGGCGTCGAAGACGACCACGCCGCCATCGAGCACGCGCAGCGAGCGCTCGACCTCGACGGTGAAGTCGACGTGGCCGGGCGTATCGATGATGTTGATCTGATGGCCGAGCCACTCGGCAGTCGTCGCGCTGGCGGTGATCGTAATGCCGCGCTCGCGCTCCTGCTCCATGTAGTCCATGACGGCCGTGCCTTCATGGACCTCGCCGATTTTATAGGTGCGGCCGGTATAGAACAGGATGCGCTCCGTCACCGTCGTTTTACCGGCGTCGATGTGGGCGATGATCCCGATGTTCCGAATGCGGCCGATTGGTACTTGCCGTGCCATACCTGTATCGAGGGGACAAACCCCCGGACTCCTGTTCCAGCGCTAGACCCGTGCCCCGGCCTCTCCGGGCAGCACGGGGCGCCGGAAGCCTCCGGCGCACTTGCTGAGTTGCTCGCTGTCTTCCAATGGCCGGCCGCCAGGCGCATTCCCTGCGCTGGCGGCCGCTGCTCACCACTACCAGCGGTAGTGCACGAAGGCCCGGTTGGCCTCGGCCATACGGTGCGTATCTTCGCGCCGCTTGATCGTGGCGCCCTGGTTGTTCGAGGCGTCCATCAGCTCGGCGGAGAGCCGCTCGGCCATCGAGTGGCCGGTGCGCGAACGCGCCGAACGCAGCAGCCAGCGGATCGCCAGCGCCATACGCCGCTCGCCGCGGATGTCCACCGGTACCTGATACGTCGCGCCGCCGACGCGCCGCGGCTTGACCTCGACGAGCGGCGTGGCGTTGCGCACTGCCTGCTCGAAGGTGTCCAGCGGATTGCGATGCGTCGTCTCGCCGATGCGGTCGAACGCGTTGTACATGATCCGCTCGGCCGTGCTCTTTTTGCCGCACAGCATCAGCTTATTGATGAACATCGAGACGGTTTTGCTCTGGTAGCGCGGATCGGCCATGACCTCGCGCCTGACCACTCTGGCTCGCCGTGGCATCTCTCTAGCTCCGCGTGGGCGCCCGAACAGCCGCTCGTCCTGTTTCCACTTGCGTGGCAAGATGGCCGCGGAGCGGCCATGTCGGATCAAACCGCGCTATCCGCCGTTTGAGGCGCCCTCCTCTCTTCGTCCCCAAAAGTTCTTCATGGCGGGCTCCGCCCACCATCTGAAATTGAGCGAGGCGTCGAGCTGCCCGCCACACGCTGCTGGCGGCCGCCCGGCTGGACGGCCGCACCTATTCGCTACTTCTTGCGCGTGCCGTACTTGCTGCGGCCGCGCTTACGCCCGTTTACGCCCTGCGCGTCGAGCGCGCCGCGAATGATGTGGTAGCGCACGCCCGGCAGATCCTTGACGCGGCCGCCGCGCACCAGCACCACGCTGTGCTCCTGCAGGCTGTGGCCCTCGCCCGGAATGTAGGCCGTAACCTCGATGCCGTTACTGAGCCGCACGCGCGCCACTTTGCGCAGCGCGGAGTTCGGCTTCTTCGGCGTAACGGTGCGCACCTGCATGCAGACGCCGCGCTTCTGCGGCGAACCCTCACCGCGGCTCGTGCGATTGGTGAGCGCGTTATAGGTGAAGCGGAAGGCGGGGGCCTTCGTCTTCTTGACCGATTTCTCTCTGCCCTTGCGCACCAACTGGCTGATTGTGGGCAACGGACCGTCTCCTCGAAGTCGCAGTGAAAGGCCGGACGCCGTACTTGTTGATCGAAACCGGCGTGGCGCCGGGCTCGCCCGGCGCCACGGTACTCCGGCTGTCATCACGCTTCGGGTCATCCGACCTGGCGTTTATTTCAATCCTCGCCCGGCGGGACAGCCGGACGCAATGCACCACAGAACGCCGTCCGTTCACGACGCACCTTAGCAGGGTATCCGATGGCGCCGGTAAAGGGAATAGGGGCAACCTGGCGATCTGCTGCCGCCCCGTCGGAGATCCCTTCGACAGGCCGACGCAGTGTCGCGGGCCCGAAGCATCAGGGATGCGCCCGCCGCCGAGCGTATGGAACGAGCCGCCGATCGAGCGCGCTGCCGCTCACTGCCGCGTGCGGATGCGCGCCGCGCCGAGCGCGCCCGAGGTGGATACGCAGAACGGCACGCAGTACGTCAGCCCCATCTTGAGCAGGATCTCGTGAGAGAAGCCATGGCTCAGGATAAAGTTGCCCTGGTTGATGGTAGTCAGGATGGTGCCGACGATGGCCGCGGTGGCCAGCGAACGCCGCCATACGGCCGGGTGCTGGACCACATGGCGCCAGCAACGTGTTTCACCGCCGCGGAGGCGGTAACCCGGCGGCACGCGCCGGCCGCAGATGGCGCAGCATGCCGGCTCGGCGTCAGCCGCTACATTCACTGTCCCATCCATGTGCAGCGTGTAGCCTGCGCCGGTTCGACGGGCGGAATGGGCAGGCTGAGAAAGGCCCACCTCGACCCGTCGCGCTGCTCCAGCCAGGGGCGGACGGCAGTTTCCCTTGCACGGCGAACCCTGAACGCTCGCCGAGGCGCCGTTACTCCACGGCGGTTCGCAGCTGATCGAGGGATTCGTCGGTCAGCGATCGCGAGCGTTCTTGGCCATCCCTGATCACGATAGTCGTGTGCAGATAAGCAATCCTATAGGGCCTGGTCACCGTACCGTCACGGTCAATAGCCCAGATCCCGAGGGGGCCGCCGGCAGCGCGAGCGAACCCGTCCAGATTGGCCTCGGTGTCGTTTGGATCGATGTCGACTACCACCAGATTGACGCGATCTCCCAGCTCGCGCTTGAGCTGCACGAGCGTTCTGGCCTGCCCGATACAGGAGCCGCACCAGGCCGCCATACCATAGAGAATCGTGGGGTTCGCCGCCCGCTGCGAGAGGATAAATTCGCCTCCACCCGCGAAGCGAGCGGCGGTCAGGCGAAAATCGGGCACCGCAAGCCGGATGCCGCTGATACCAGCAGCGGCCTGATCGACGCGGCCGCCAGCAGACCGCGACGTCTGGCCACGGCCGATCAGCACGCCAAGCACCACGGCCGCGATCCCCACGAGCATGACCACTCTACCGAGCGTTGCCGGGCGTATCCGCCTCAGCCGGGTGAAGTCGCGGCTCATGGAGAAGGTCTTCCTCGTTCTCCTCATTCTCCTCGATCCGGCGGGCGCCGGGGTGGGTGGGTCAATACGGTACACGCCGTGTGCTTCAGATCAACCGACCTTCCTGCTGCCGACCGGGGGCAGCGGAACCGCTACGGCCATTATCCCGGTGGGCCGGAAGCACTCTGTGATCGTGATCACCAGGATCTGCGAACCTGGAAGTGACGCCGTAGCTTCGGGCAACAGGCGATGTGAGCAGGTGCTGGAACGGATATCGGGAGCGACAGCATCTACGCGAGTCGCAGCAGGTTACTGGACAATCGGCGCCGCGTCCGACGCGCTTACGAGACTCCAGGACATGCGCCCACCAGCGCGTATGCGTGCGAACGCAGCCACGACCGCTGGGTCGAATTGCGTTCCGCAGCCGTGCTCGATCTCCAGCCCGGCCCGCGCTTCAGGAAGCGCCTGACGGTAGGGACGGTTCGAGGTCATCGCATCCCAGGCATCCGCGACGGCCGTGATTCTCGCGACCAGAGGGATCGCCGTGCCAGCCAGCTGCCGCGGATAGCCGGTTCCATCCCAGCGCTCATGGTGTCCACCCGCGACCAGTGCGGCCTCGCATATGCCGCCGAGCCCCTGGAGCAGCGCCTCGCCGCCGAGGGTGTGGCTCTCCATCAGGGTGCGCTGGCCGGGATCGAGCGCCCCCGGTAGCCGCAGCAGCTCGTCAGGCACGGTGACCTTGCCCAGGTCGTGGACGCGGGCGGCGAAGCCGAGCCGTTCCACCGCATCGCACGCCAGTCCCAGCTCGCCGCCCAGCTGCATCGCCAGCTCCCCGACACGCATCACATGGCCCGCCGTGTACGCGTCTTTCCAGCCGATCGAGCGCACAAGCGCCTCAAGGGCCAGCCGCTCGCGCTGGTGGCGCTGCCACTGCGCTCGGACGAACACCCCGAGCGCGACGTACGTGCTGAGGAGGAGCACGAGGCCATTTGCCCTGAGGAAGTGGTTGCAGATTGCGATCGCCGCTCCCGCCACCACCGCGGCCTCCACGTGGCGGCGCAGCAGCGAGCCGGCATGTTGCTGGAGCCGCAGCCACGCCACGCACGGTGCGTCACAGGCCGTGACGAGCGACACCAGGGAGGCGTTGATCAACACGAACGACACGGCGGCGATCAATGCAGTCGCGAACACCTGCACGTCGTCGCTCATAGCGCCCAACGAGGTCGAGGGTATCGCCTGACTGCTGAGCCAGGCACCGCCGGCGGCGACGGGCAGGACACATGCCACGACTGACGGCGCGCTGTGTCGCCGTCCCTGCAGCCAGCGCACGATGATGGCGGTTACCGCGATGAACGGTGCGGCGGCGCCATGGCCCCCTGCGATGGCGAGGAGCACGAGGTAGGTCGAGTACTGCACCGGCAGGGACCGCCGTGCCTCGCCGAGCCACGCCTCACCGGCCGCCGCGGCGCCCAGATAGAGCAGGAGCAGTGCGCCGAGCGCGCGTTCGGCCGGCAGCGCGGCTACCAGCACTGCCATCGCCGCGGTGGTGATTGCAAGCAGCGTGAGGAGTCGAGCCCCGCCGCTGCGGCGGCCGGCCCGCGTACCCCGCTTACGTGCCCATGTCCGTTCCATCGCTGTGAGTATCGAACGGCGCAACGGTAGCTGTAGCCGGCGACACCGCACTCCCAGACTCGAGGGCGACCAGGTACCGTCGTGGCCTGCTGAACCAGAGCTGGCTGGTCATACCACGTTCGCCCTACGCCGTTGATCGGGCGGTCGCAGCCGCAAGCGAGCGTCGATGAGAGAGCCGGGCGTCTCGATCCGCCGTTGGCCGCCAGCGCGGTTGCCATGCGAACCGACAGCGAGCGCCGATACCCGACTCGGTGATCGAGATCACGTTCTGGATATGGCCGGAGCACGGAGAATGAGTGCCTCGGAGAGCCGGACACGCACGGAGGACACGTCGATGCGTGACTTCACGGTTGTCGACCAGGCGGGCAATGCGTGGTCGCTTGCCAATGCGCTGAAGGACGGAGCCGTCGTGCTCGTGCTGTATCGGGGCGATTGGTGACCGTACTGCAACGGCCAGTTGGCCGCCATCGCTCGCGAGTACGGTGCCTTCACCCGGCGGGGTGGGCAGGTCGCGGCGATCAGCGTCGATCCGCCGGCCGCGAACGCCGCCATGGTCGAGAAGCTGCAGCTGCCATTTCCGTTATTGAGCGACCCGGGCGGCGAGCAGGTGCTGAAGCCGTACGATTCCTGGAACGCTGCCCAATCGATCGCGAAGCCGGCGATCTTCGTGATTGCGCCGGACGGGCGTGAAGTCTACCGTCACGAAAGCGACGACTTTATGGACCGACCGGACGACGGCGACGTGCTCGCGGCGCTCGAATCACTGAGTCTGCCCGCGCGGCAATCCGCCACGGGACCCGTGCCGCACATCGCGCCGCAACCGAGTGAGCGCGCCTTCCGGATCGAGAACCTCGGGCTGTATCTGCGCGCGGTGCGCACTGCCGTCGCGACGCTCGCCGAACGCATGCACGACCCGGAAGATCGGCAGCAGCTTGAGCGCACCGTCGCGATGGCTGACCGCTACCTCAAGGCGCAAGCGGCGACGGTGCGCCGCCAGTAGGCGATTGCGCCATCGCGCGCAGAGAACCGTTGCACAGCAGCGCCGGCATGACATCTGACAGCGAGATCAGGCGATCGGACCTGCGGCCCAGGCGCAGACGACGAGCCGTGCAAGATCATGGGATGGCGACGGCAATGGAAGCACCTCATCGCTTCGTTGCCGCCATGGCCGTGCAGCAGCGTTTGCGTGAGCCAGTTCACCGCCGGCCGGTGGCGGACTGTACAACGGTATGCTGACGGTCGCACACTGACCCAGCAGAAGCCGCATGGGAGCGATGAGAAGTAGCTCCCCTATCACGAAGCGAGGAAGACACCGTCATGACCGGGACAGCAGCGTACAACTACTCGACCTTTACTACTTCCGAGGCGCGAGGCACGACCAAAGCCTTTCAGAGCCTTCTGCGAGTTGGCGACACGGCGCCGGACTTTGAGCTGCCCACGTCCGAGGGTCAACGCATCCGGCTCTCGGCCTATCGTGACGAGAAGCACGTGCTGCTCGAGTTTGGGGCGATCACCTGACCGCCCTTCGTGGGTGAGGTCTCGCCCATGAATCGGCTCTGCGAGCGCTTCCGCGACAAGGGCTTCGAGTTTCTGACCATCTACGTCCGCGAGCCCCATCCGGGCGAGCACTACCACGAGCACCGTGACTGGCGGCAAAAGGTTCAATATGCGTGTGAGTGTCGCGAGCAAGATGATATCAGGACGCGACTACTCGTCGATGACCTCGAAGGCACCGTGCACCGCGCCTATGGCGAGATGCCGAACATGGTGTACATTGTGGCGAAGGATGGGCGGATCGTCTACAAGTCGATGTGGACGCACCATGGCGAGATCGAAGCGATGCTGGAGAGCATGGTACAGCTAGATGAGGCGGCAGCGAAGGGAATGCGTCTGCGTGCCTCGTACACGGAGAAGATCAGTTACGTGTCAGGCTACGCTCCAGAATTGAGCGCGAGGGTGCTGGGGCGCGCCGGTCCCAAAGCGCTCGCCGACTTCCAGGCGGCATTTGGCAACACAAGCCGGCGTACGTAACGCTGCCCCTGCGGCGGGCAACGGAAGGCAGAAGGCAAGCGAGCACGGGTCATGACCACCGGCTTAGCGCAGCTTGTCCAGCAGTCCGCCCTGAGTGAGCCAGTAGTAGACGATATAGCCGCCTGCAGCGACGAGGAGGAACGCTCCAGCGGGTTCGACGTACGGCAGGACGGTTCGCACCTTGCCCACCGCCGCGGACCTGAGCAGGGCGACGCTCAGCGTCAGCGCGGCGATGACGGTACCCATGCCCAGGCCGTAGAGCACGAACTGCGCGAAGGCGTCGGGCAGGTTCGAGACGGCGATGCTGCCGCCGGCCGCGGCCAGGAAGATCGGTAAGGTGCAACTGAGTGAGGCGACCCCGTAGCTCAGCCCGAACACGAAGTACCCGCGCACGCTCGCTTCCCGGGTTCCCGCGACACGGACGGCGAGGCGCGCGCCGATTGAGCTGTAGATCTCCCGGCCGCTCAGCATCCAGCCGCCTGTTGCGAGGAGCACGACGCCGACGGCAAGACCGACCCAGGGGAACGCCGTCGAGAGCGCCTGCGCGCCGCTGCTGATCAGCAGCCCGATGACTGCAAACAGCAGGACGAACCCGGCGGTCACGCTGGCGCTTACCAGCACCGCACGGGCCAGGCGCGGCATGAGGTTCGAGGGCCGGGCAGCGCCGCCGTCGTTCTCTCCGAGGTAGAACCCAAGGTAAGCGGGCAGCATGGGAAAGCCGCAGGGGTTCACGGCAGAGACCATGCCGGCGCCGAAGGCGTAGCCGAGCGGGAGGAGGTTGCTGAGGCTGGCGAGGTAGCCGCCGCTGGAGGACGAGAAGCGCTCGACGCCGCCCGTGACGCCCCCGGTGCGTGAGTCGGTCAGCAGGGCGCCGATCACGGCCGCAGCCAACGCCGCCGCGGGCAGCCCGATCGGGAGCAAGCGGTGTCGAAGCCGCCAGGGCCATAGCTGTCCCTGCTCCGTGCTGCCGGCGGCCAGCTCATGCCGCACTCCGATCCTCGCTCGTACCGGCCTACTGACCAGCTGCAGCCAGCAGCCGTTGGATGTCGGCGCGCAACTGGTCCTCGGCATAGTAGCCGGAGTGCCGCGTCACGATGCGGCCGCGCCCGTCGAACAGCACGGTGGTCGGCATGCTGCGCACGTCGAACTCGCGAAGCGCCTCCGCGGTCAGCGCATAGCCGGCCGGGTAGCGGATGTTGAGCTGCTGGAGCAGCCGGCGCGCATCATCATGGGAGCCCAACCCGATGAACGGTCCGACATCGACGCCCACAAGGATGACGGCGCCGTTGAACCCGTCGTACGCATGCTGGAAGCCGGGCATCTCCTGCCGGCACGGCGGGCAGAGGCCGGCCCAGAAGTTGAGCACTACGGGCTTGCCTCGCCCCAACAACTGGCTGAAGTCCAGCCGATCCCCGCCAAGGGTATCCTGACCCTGATAGGCAACGATCAGGAAGCCGTCCGTTCGCTGCGTGGCCTGCTGTGCGGGCGCCTGCGGGGCAGTCTGTACGCTCGCTGGCGAGCCGGACTGTCCGTTGGTATGTGCAACCCCGCTGCTGGTCGACCCGCAAGCGGTGGAGATGGTGACCGCGGCGACGGCGGCAACGAGCACGACGAGGCCTGACGGCCGTGCCACGCGGCCAGGCCGACTCACCGCCCAACTACCTATGCTTCCCACGCGCTTCGGCCTCTCTCCGGGTATGCTCCCTGGCGAAGCGAGCAGCAGTGAGGCGCACTGCAGGCGCCACAAAGACGAGGCGGCCGGTCATCAGGCTGAGCGCCGTGGCCGCACCGCCGGGGCATCGCTACGGCCATTGTGCACGCGCTCAAGCCGCGCGCGGTGATCGCGATCACCGCGC
>CALFMN010000144.1 GCA_937879875.1 uncultured Chloroflexota bacterium
ATCTCCCCTTCCCCTATTATTGGGGGAAGGGGCCGGGGGATGGGGGCCGTGCCTACTTGATGTGCGCCGCGTATTCCGTGCCGATATGACCCTCCGCGATCAACTGCTCATACTCGGCGGCGTCGACGCCGAGCAACTCCTTGTAGATGCGCGCGTTGTGCTCGCCTAGCAGGATCGGCGGCTGGCGCACGCCGGGTTGTGCATTGGCGAAGCGGTACGGCATGCCGGGGTACAGATGCCGGCCGGCGTCCGCCTGGTCGATCTCCCAGAGGAAGCCGCGCGCGGCAAGCTGCGGGTCGGCCATCGCGTCGGCGTCGTCCAGCACCGGACCGGCCATCACGCCTTCCGCCCGTAGCCTCACCACGGCATCCTCGCGAGGCAGCGTTTGCGTCCAGCCGGCGATCACGGCGTCCAGCGCGTCGTGGTGTTCGAGCCGCGAGATGACCGTGGCGAAGCGCAGGTCGTCGCAGCCGGGTGGGTTGCCCGCGGCGCGGCAGAAGGCCTGCCAGGAGGCATCGTCCGGCAGCGTCAGCACCAGCCAGCGATCGTCGCCCTGGCATGGATAGCAGCCCTGCACGGCCGAGTAGTGCCGGTTGCCGAGGCTCTGCGGCACGCGGCCGTTATACATGAAGTCGAGCACCTGCGGCCCGATCAGGCCGACGAAGTTCTCGATCATCGAGAGGTCGATGTACTGGCCGCGGCCCGTGCGCCGGCGCGCGTAGAGCGCCATCTGCGCCGCCAGCGCCATGCCCAGCGCCCCCGCGGCATCGGCCGTCACCGCCCAGGTGTTGGAAGAGACGTCGCGGTCGCGGTAGTGACGCAGCAGGTCGTGGCCGGCGAACGCCTCCATCTGCAGGCCCAACGCACGGTAGTCGTGTGAGGGGCCGCTGGCGCCAAACGAGGACGCCTCGACGTAGACCAGCCCCGGATTCTCCCGCGCCAGCGCGTCGTAGCCCAGGCCGAGCTTTTCCAGCGTGCCGGGACTCTGGTTCGAAAGCAGCACGTCACTGACGGCGGCGAGGCGGCGGAAGATCGCGATGCCCGCCGGCTGCCGCAGATCGACGGTCATACCGAGCTTGTTGCGAGCGTGCGTATTGAACCAGGGGAAGCGGTTCCAGGGCCGCTCGCCCGGCTCGCGGTTCGGATAGCCGCCGGAGATAGGGATCGAGTTCTTGACCACCTGCTCGGGCGGGTGGGCGAAGATGCCGCGCGTCTGCGGCGGGAAGTACTGCGTCGACTCGACGCGGATCACTTCGGCGCCGAGGTCCGCCAGCAGCAGCGCCGCCTGCGGTCCTGCGAGCACCACGCCGAGGTCGAGCACGCGGATGCCCGTGAGGGGGAGTAGTGAGTGGTGAGTGGTGAGGGCGTAGGGCGCAGGACGCAGGGCGTAGGGCGTAGCGGTGCCGGGCGCAGTTCGACCGCCCAGCACGCTTGCCACTTCCCCGGAAGACTGACCGGCCATAATCGCCTCTGCCGGGGCACGATTCTCTCGCGCACCCGCCATCATTACGCCCTATGCCCTGCGCCCTACGCCCTCAGATCACCCCCGCCGAGGCCAGCTTCGCCAGGTCGTCGCGGCCGTAGCCCAGCTCGCCGTAAACGTGCGCGTTGTCTTCGCCCAGCAGAGGCGCGGCCTTCCAGAGGGCGCCGGGCGTGTCGCGCATCTGCCAGGGCAGGCCGGGGTAGCGCGCCGCGCCGGCAACCGGATGCGTCAGCGCGGCGAAGTAGCCGCGTGCTTCCAGATGCGGGTCGCTGGCCAGGTCGGCGATCGAGTTGACCGGCGCCACGGGCAGGCCGTGCTTCTGGAACAGCGCCACGATCTCGTGCTTGCCGCGCGCCATGCACCACGGCAGCCAGAAAGCGTCGAACTCTTCGCGCAGCAGCGGATCGGTGAGCGGCGGCGTGAAGCGCGGCTCGCGCAGGAATGGCTGGTCCAGCGCCGCCACGAACGCGGTCCACCACGGCCCCTGGCCAACGGTGATGTGGAAGTAGCCGTCGCCGCAGATGTTGAACATCGGCGGGATGGCGATGCCCTGCACCGAGGCGAGCCGCACCATCTTCTCGCCAGTGTAGTCGTAGGCCGTGAGCGAGATCGCGCGGCGGTCGATCGAGGCGGCGAAGCACTCCATGATCGCGACGTCGATCCAGTCGCCCTGCCCGTGCGCGTCGCGGCCGAGCACGGCGGCGATCGTCGCCACGGCCGCGGTCTGGCCGGCGAAGCGCAGGTTCACGCCGGGCGCCATCGAGGCCGGCTCGGCGTCGGGCTGGCCGGTGCCGTACATCTCGTGGCCCATCGCGTAGAGCACGATCTCGCTGGCGGGCAGATCGCGGTACGGCCCGGTCTGGCCGAAGTTCGAGATCGAGCTGAGCACGATGTCAGGCTTCACCGCGCGCAAGGCTTCGTAGTCAAGCCCCAGCCGCGCCAGTGTGCCCGGCCGGAAGCTCTCAACTACCACATCGGCCCGTCGCGCCAGTTCCAGCGCGATCGCGCGGCCGCTGGTGCAGGCGAGATCCAGCGTGACGCCGAGCTTGTTCACGTTGAGATCGAGAAAGGCGAGCGAGCGGTCGATGCCCGGCGTGTCGCCCACGAACGGGCCGACGTGGCGCAGCAGGTCGCCGGTGCGCGGCCGCTCGACCTTGATCACGGTCGCGCCGTAGAGCGCCAGCAGCTTTGTGCAGTACGGGCCGGCCACGCCGCGCGTCAGGTCGAGCACGCGCAGCCCTGCCAGCGGTCCGCGCGGACCGGCCGCCGCGGCCGGGGCGCCGTTGGGCGACGCGCTCGCCATCTCAGCCCTGCTCCGCGACGCCGCGGGCCGCCGCGCCGACGGCCGTCGCCAACCAGTAGCCGCCGTCCAGCGCCAGGTGCTCGCCGGTCATGAAGTCGCCCGCGGGCGAGGCGAGGAAGACCGTCAGCCAGCCGACCTCCTGCTCCGAGGCGCCGCGTCCGGCCGGCACCGAGCCGACGAAGCGTTCGAGTGCGCCGGGGGTGCCGCGCATATTATTCGTAAACGCCTCCGTCAGCACCACCGGCGAGATACAGTTGAGCTGGATGTTATACGGCGCCCATTCCAGCGCCAGCGAGCGCGTCAGGTTCTCGACGCCGGCTCTTGCTGCGCCCGAGTGCGCCAGATTCGGCGCGGCGCGGCGGCTGAAGGCGGCGATGATGTTGATCACCTTGCCGCGCCGCTGCGGGATGAAGACCTCGCCGGCGGCGCGGATGCAGTGGAAGGCACCGTTAAGGTTGACGTCGATCACCGCCTTCCAGCCCTTCGGCGAGAGCGTTTCAAACGGTGCGCCGAACTGCCCGCCCGCGTTGTTCACGAGAATATCGAGCCCGCCCAGCTCGCGCACCGTGCGCTGCACCGCCGCCTGCACCGCCTCCCAGTCGCGCACGTCCGCCGGCACGGCCAGGGCGCAGCGGCCCAGCGCCCGAATCTCGCCGGCCACGCCCTCCAACGGCTCGGGCCGCCGCCCGAGCACGGCCACGCTCGCGCCCGCGCGGGCCAGCTCCAGCGCAATGCCACGGCCGATACCCGTGCCGCCGCCCGTCACCAGCGCCACGCGCCCGGCCAGCAACTCCGGCGCGAAGATCAACGCGGCCCTCCAGCGGTTGGGAACAGGATAGTCATGCGAATCGTGTCTTTTTGGTCATGAGATCCACCATCGAATTCGCCCACCCCGGGGCACCTAACCCTGCTTTGCCGCACGGCAAAGCAGGGTTAGGTGCCCCGCCAGCCCATCGCGCTCGCGCGTTGCCAAGGCCCTGCCGTCTCGCAATCCCACCCTATTCTCTATTTCCTAACCCCCATACCCTACGTCAGCCGGACTTCGACCGTGCCGCGCGCCATCTGCTGGCCGAGGTGGGTGCTCATCTGCACGGCGAGGCGCAGCATGCCGCCGCCGTCGGGCTCCGCGCGCTTCTCGTCCACGTAGGCGTCGAGATAGGTCACGTCGCCGACGAAGGGCGGATGGCGGTACTGCACGTTGCTGTGCGTGATGAAGCCGCGCTCGCCCGCCCAGTTGCCGATGTAGTCCAAGACCCAGGCGCCCATGCTCGCTCCGTAGCCGTAGGCGCGCGGCACGCCGATCAGCTTCGCGTAGCGGTCCTGCACGTGCCCGCGCGAGGGGCCTTTGTAGAGGCCGTCGCTCTGCGCCGGGTCCAGCTTCGCCTTCTCGCGGTCCGCCGACATCTCCGGCAGCCAGCCCGAGGTCAGATGCGAAGTTGGCCGGCCGTCCTGCGCGTTCGAGCCCCACACCGTAAAGATGTAGGCCCGCCACTCGGTCGAAAAGCTCTGCAAGCTGTGCGGGCCGATCACACCGCGCGGCAGCTTCTCCTGCTCGCGCACGTCGTCGAAGCCGCGCCGCACGTGGTCCTGGAAGGTGGTGTAGTAGGCGAGCTTCTCGCGCTCGACGCGATCAAGCTCTTCGTCCGTCCACTCCGGCTCGTGTTCGAGATCTTTGAGCGACTGCAGGCGCTGCGCGTTGGCGACGAGGTAGCGGATCGAGGTCGAGCGCTGCTTGGCGACGATCTCGCCCTGCTGGGTCACGTAGGTAGTATCGCCGCGCTGGAACATCGTCGGGCCGGCGAAGCTGGTGCGGGCAACCTTGTAGTCGAAGCAGAGCCGCTCGGAGTGCAGCGTGTCGCCCGGCGCGATGCGCGGGCCGAAGAACCACCACTCGTCGCCGCCGAAGAGCATATGCGAGCCGGGGATCGTGCCCTGGATCGCGGGCGTGGCGCCGTGGCCGACATCGCAGCAGATCGTGAACGACTGCGGCGCCACGAAGCGGCCGAGCAGGCTTTCCTCGGCGAACAGGCGGTAGATATGTAGCGGATTCGGATTTTGCATCGCCTGCGCCCAGCGGCGGATATCGGTCATCGAAACCGGCTCCTCCAACTGGCCGCCGCCGACCGGCTGGCCGACCCAGCGGTCGACGTCCGTCGTGTCAAGTTCTTGCAGTTCGGCAGCCTGTTCAACCATGTCAGTATTCTCCGGGTCAAAGTGGGTTGAGATGAGCCGTCCGCGGCGCGGGGCGAAGGCTGCCGAAACGGCGCCATCGCGGCCCCTGATTTTCTAAACAAAACCGTAGGGGCTGTCAAGGTTGCGTTCCGCAATCATTGACAGCCCCTCAACATGGTGATAGAACGCGCTAAGCCGGTTCGCCGGTAGGCGACGGGGCGGCGGGCGGCCGTATCCGCACCGCAACCGACGCACCTCCGATCAGTTCACACCGGCCCGTGCCACCTGTCGCATATCCATGTATGTAAGGAGGTGAACCCCGCGCCTTCGGGCCGCCTTCCGCGCAGGCCGAGCCACGCCGTCCGGCGGCCGACCGCGCCATGCAACGGAGCGCCGAGGCCGCAAAACATCGGTTCCTCTGTTTTGAGATGAAGGAACTCGACCACGGTTGCGTGGCCCTGGCGGCGCGACTGGCGGGCGAGTTCCACCAACGGTGCGCGGCAAGCGTGCCGAGCGCATTCCGGCGACAGCGGAGGGGAGGGCAGCATGGGGGCTCAGCGTTACAACGTGATTACCGGCTCACGCCTGAGCCGGCGGGCGGCGCTGCGCGGTGCGGCGCTGACCGGCCTCGGCGGCGCGGCGCTGTGGACGGTCGGCTGCAGCAGCAGCAATAACAACAAGAGCGTGGCAACCGCGACCAAAGCGGCTGCCACCGCCGCGAGCGCGACCTCGGCCGCGACGACCGCGCCGGCGACTGCCGCCGGCACCGCGGCTGCAACCCGCGCCGCCGCGAGCGCCACGGCAGTCGGCGCCGCCAGCAGTTCGCCGGCCGCGAGCGCAGGCAGCGCCACGCCCAAGATCGCCGACTTCGGCTGGACCAACAACGCGCCCGACCTCAAGGCCACGCCGAAGAAGGGCGGGACGTTCCGCTTCGGCACGCACGTCGTGCCGCCGGGGCTGGATCCGGTCAAATCGGCCTCGTACGAGAGCGCCAACATCTATACGCCGGTCTACAACCGCCTGATCCGCGGCCAGTACGGCACCGAACTGCAGCCCTACAACCCCTGGCGCTTGATGATCACCAACGACCTCGCCGCCTCGATGGAGCACCCCGATGCGATGACCTACACGTTCAAGCTGAAGCCGAACATCAAGTTCCAGAACGTCGATCCGGTCAAGGGGCGGGCCTTCACCTCGGCCGACGTCAAGTACAGCCTCGATGCCTTTCTGGCGAATAAAGAGACGGCGACCTACCTGGCCTCGGTGACGGTCGATGCGCCGGACCCGCTGACGGTCAAGCTGACGCTGACCAAGCCGGCGAACTACATCCTGCAGGCGCTGGCCGACCCGCGCATCGTCATGCTCGCGCACGAAGTCGCCGATGCGGACGGCGACTTCTCCAAGCGCGCGATCGGCACCGGGCCGTTCATCCTCGACAATTTCCAGCCGAACGTCTCGGCGCACTACAAGCGCAACCCGGACTACTACCGCACGGACCGGCCCTACTTCGACGCGATGCAGTTCGACAACTTCAAGGACAACGCCTCGTCGAAAGCGGCCTTCATCGCCGGACAGTACGAGTACGCGCAGTACGCGCTGCTGAATCCCACCGACGACATCAAGGATATCCTCGCGGCGCAGAAGAGCACCGTGGTGCTCAAACTGCAGAGCCGCTGGCAATCCAACGTTTTCGCCATGGGCTTCGCCGCGGACAAGGCGCCCTACACCGATCCGCGCGTGCGCATCGGCATCTCCAAGGGCTGGGACCGCTCGGTCTTCGGCAAGAAGAACTACGGCGGCGACTACAACGTGCTCGGCGCCTACGCCTGGATCGATGAGTTCGACTCGGCGCCGGACCTGGGCGACGCCTACAAGTTCGATCAGAAGGCGGCGAAGGACATGCTCAGCGCCGCCGGGCAATCGAGTCTGACCGTACCCTTCGATTACTTCCCTTACGGCGGCGACGCGGACGACCAGTTGCAGACGATCCAGAACCAACTCAAAGAGATCGGCGTCAACTTGCAGCTCAACAAGCTCGATGCGACGGCGTTCTTCGCCAAGTACTACGGCCAGAAGGTGGACAACGCCATCTCCAGCTTCATACCGACCACGCCGCGCTGGGCGCCGCTCTCGATGCTGGTGTTGTGGCACTCAGGATCGCCCAAGAATTACCTGCGGCTCAACTCGCCGGATTTCGACGCGGCGGTCGATAAGCTGACGACGACCGAAGACCCGGCGGAGCAGAAGAAGGCGTATCAGGACGCCTTCAACAAGCTGCACCAGCCCGCCTACTTCGTCTCCTGGGCCGAGTCGCCCACGTTCTTTGTGCATTCGCCCAAGCTGCACGGCGTGCTGCCGAACATGTACAACGACCCCGCCGGCTGGGGCAATCAAGCGCTGGAGGACTGGTGGCTGGACGCATAGGCTGTCTCTTATACACATCTGACGCTGCCGACGATCTTACGCGTGTAG
>CALFMN010000145.1 GCA_937879875.1 uncultured Chloroflexota bacterium
GGCTGGCAACGTGACCTGATCAGGCTCCCGGCAAATAACGGTGATCATTGACACCACGTGCGGAGGCCTTGCCTGCAACGCTTACGGCAGCACAATGAGCGGACCCCGCCGGCTGGCTGTCCGATGTCAAATGCCGCCGATCGTGGACATCGGCGCGCCGAGCGGCGGAGATTCGCGCTCCGTGCCTGAGGGATCGCTTCATAACCTGTGTCGGAATCAACGTCTCGCCTACGGGCGCATGCAACGGATATGGAGACGGCCCATGGCATCGTGCACGCCGTGCTCGCCACGCGCGGCCTCCGCCTGCCGCGCGGCTGATCTGCCGGGCGAGCGGATCGCCAGAGACCGGGCTGCCGAGCACGATCTCAATAACCCTCTAAGCAGGTAGCCCAGGTTAAGGTGCACCTTTTCTGATGTCCGGTCAGCGACCCACATCCACGCCTGTGAGCCTTATGGACCACGGCCTCGAAAAGTGCACTTCAACTGAGGCCACCTTCTTAGCGTGTTGAAAAATGCCGGCCGCGGCTTTGGCTGCACTGTGGTGCGGTATTTAGTGTTGGAATCCGCCACGGGAACGGCTCGCAGCCGGTGATTTCCCGCGCCGATGGCCCGAATCCCAGGGGTCTTCCGGCCCAGCGGCTCGTGACCGGGACTTTTTCAACAGGCTGCCTCGTTTGTGAACGGTTCTCGGCCTGTATCAGAACCACACGCGCAAAAGGACGCGCCACCGTTTGTGAGACAGGTGCGTCGCGCCGCACCAAAATACCTCGCTCGAATTACGCATCAACGAGAAGTCGGCGTGCCGCGAGGAAGAAAGTGCACCTCGAAGGTAGCAGCGGGTTCTACCAACTGACCGAATCCACCCTGACCGTGCACCGTCCCATTCTGGACGGTAAAGACGTCATCTTCGTCGGACGCCACCAAGACGGTGCTGGTACTCCCTCCCAGCGACTGTCCCTGGTCACGCAGGATGATGTAAACATCCTGGTCCGTCGTTACGCTAGGGCCATCCTCATAGGTGACGGTAAGGTTTCCCTGCGTTCCACCAGGGGTGCGCAGAATGATAACGGAACCAATCGGGTATGACGACGTGCCTGGCCCGACGAAGCCTCGAACCGTGAAGGAAAAGTCGGTCACCAGATTCTTTACCACCCCGTCGGGCTTCGTAGGTAGTTCCCGCACTGTGGCCGGCCCAGTGATGCCGCGTATGACCCCGTGTATGTATGGCTCAGTCGCACTTTTATCTAGCATCTGGTCCGGCGATAAGCCTGCATAGGCTGGGTTGAAGCCTTTAAGGGCGCCCACATGGACCACCCTTGTCGCCGCAGAAACACCCGCACTGCTGCGAACCGGCGTACCTGATTGTCGTGCCAGTAGGAAAGCGGCTACGCAGATGCCCGCCACCGCAGCCAGGCCGACAGCTAGTACTGACAGCAAGTATCGCCGAGCAACCAAGCCTGCTGGTGTGGTCAACATGGAATCGCTCCAGGTGATCCGAAGTCGGACGGATGACCGCTGTAGAGCCACATCTGACCGTTTCTGTCATCCGACTGCACAGCTTCGTTTTCCAGATAAACGGCTACACATTCCATCACGTAGGGCATATTCGGACCGGTGACGGGATGAGTAAGACCGAGTGCATGGCCAAGTTCATGTACAATAGTTTGCTGCAAGACATATGATGTGCTGGGGCAGTTCGTTTCATCGTAGGTGCACCAAATAACGCCGGAGTTGTTGTTAACTTCCACTGCGGCTCCATCAATCGCCCGCTCGTTCGAGCCGTCGTAGAGGCTTGACACAGGCGTCTCCCCCAGGATGACCTGTCCCTGAGCGTTCGGAGTCCCGAGGTCCGTAGCCTCGATAACAACGCCTGTGCCCACAGCATTAATGAGATAATTGAAGACTACGTGACCCCGGCTGGAGTCGTACGCGTACCACTCGCCCGCTGATTGGCCTGCCGTTGCTTCCCAGTCAGCCATATTTGCGACACTCTGGTCAAAACCGATGCCGACAACGCAAGGGTTCCAAAGGATAGAAACACCGTCATTGGAGGTACCACCGCCACTGAATGGACCACACGGATTAAAGAGATGGTCGTATTTCCACTCTTCGCCTTCAATTGTGAAGGCGGCAGCTTGACGTGGAGCAACACGGCTAACGGTCACCATTGATAGCAGACGCCAAACTCGGTGCGGATGAGCGCCGCCACGCGCTTGGTCGTCCAGACCTCGCCGGCGAAGCCGTGGGCCTCGGCGCCTTGCTGGAGCAGGGTCGGCAACTGCTGGCGCTGCGCCTCGCTGAGTCGCCGGGCGGGGCCAGGCGGCGGCCGGTGGCGCTGCGCCGCGGCGCCGCCATCACGGGCACGCTTCAGCCACTGGCTTACCGCGCCGGGCGTGACGCCCAGGGCGTCGGCGATGGCGCGGCCGCTCCAGCCGCGCTCGTGGAGCGTGAGGGCACGCAGGCGCCGTCCCTCACGCCAGTTCGTTGGTGTTGTCGTCGTGGTACTCATGCGATCGGCTTACCAGACCGGGCCGCCGTTTAGAATCCCGCGCAGGGGTCAGTAATATCAGATTGTCGTGACGGCTACCTATTCTCGCGCACCGATCGCTCTCAGTCCGCCCTCGAATATGGGCAGGCGTCACGAAGAATTGGTATAATACCCACTGCCATGCGCTATCTCCAGCCTCGCTCGAAGGATATGCGCGACCGAAAGAAGCCGCACCCTCATAAACGGCCCTCTTCGTGCGGCTATCGCAGAGCTGGCTGCCACTGAATCTCCACGCCTGACGGGAAGTATCACAGCCCGCCAAGAAATCAACGTCTCATTACTGTGAACTGTGACTGTGCTGTTTCCATGAGTTGCGAGACCGGCGGTTCAAGCCGGGTGCAGACAATGGTCGGCGGCCGATCGTTGCCGAAGCCGTTGAGCATCGCGCCGCAGACTTCGCATTGCTCCTACCCCGAGGCAGTGTGGCCGCGAGATCTGGAGCAATTTGCTTAAGCGGGTATGTATAAACCTTCGCGGCCAGCCTGCCGGGAAGCAGTGTCCACGCGGACTCTGGCGAGGTTTGTGATCCGCTCGTCCCTGTGTCCCCAATGTCTTGGCCGGGGACGACAGCCGGGGTAGGCGCTGCGCCTTCAGCCAGCGCGCGGCGACACCGGCGATTGCTCAAGCTTGGTCACCCGCACCTTGCGGATGCGCCGGCCCGTCACCGAGAGCACGCGCAGGCGCAGGCCGTCCACGTCCACCGTGTCGTTGGGCGCCGGGATCTTGCCGAGCCGGTTGATGATCAGCCCGCCGACGGTATCGAAGTCGCCCTCTTCGACTTCGACATCGAACAGCTCTTTGAGCACGTAGACATTGGCGCCCGCGTCGACCACGGCGTCGTCGTCACCTGTGCGCACGACACGCGGCTCGCCGTGGTCGTACTCATCCTCGATCTCTCCGACGATCTCCTCAACCAGGTCCTCGATCGTGAGCAGACCCGCGGTGCCGCCGTACTCGTCCACGACGATGGCGATGTGGATCTTCTGCGCCCGCAGCTCCTTGAGCAGCGCATCCACCGGCTTCGATTCGGGCACGAACAGCGCCGGCCGGGCGACTGTGTGCAGATCGACTTCGCCGCCGCCGCGCGCCAGGTGCGCCAGCAGGTCTTTCGCATAGATGACGCCGGTGATGTTGTCGATCGTGCCGTCATACAAGGGAATGCGGCTGAGGCCCTTCTCGGCCACAAGCGCTGCGACGGCGGCGATCGTCGCGCTCCCATCCACCGCGGTGACGTCAATGCGCGGCACCATGATCTCGCGCGCCGTCGTATCCTCAAGCTCGATCACGGCGCGAATCATCTCGCGCTCGTCGGGCTCGATGCCGCCCTCGCTCTCCTCGCGCTCAACCAGGCGCAAAAGCTCTTCATCACTCGCCGCAAGCTGCGCCATCGGACGGAAGGGCAGCAGCTTCAGCAGGGCGCGGCCCGGCAGGTCGGCGAGCATACCAGGCAGATAGAAGATCAGCCGCAGGGCGCTGACCAGCGGGCTGAGGACGCGAATCCAGCGCTCGGGGTTGTTGCTGATCACCACGCGCGGGACGCCCTCGATCACCCAGGCGGCCACGACGGCGAGGAATCCCGTGACAACGACCGGCTCCGCTGAACCCCCGGTGCGTCTGACGACCACAGTGACCGCGGCCGCCACGCCGACGACGAGCGAGACGGTGCGAGCGGCGATGAATGCAGCGGCGAGACGTTCGCGGTCAAATACGAACTGCGCCGTACCCTCGGGGCGGGGCTGACGCGGGGCGGACGGGCGGAAGCGGCTGCGCAGGGCGAAAAGGCTGGCCGCCTGGGCCGCGGCCGTAAGCAAAAGCATAAGGGCGGCGCCGACGATCAGGCACGCGCCCAACCAACTGTCTGCGTCCAAAGCGGACGGATCACCTTCTGAGAGCGCCGGCCGGCAAGCTGGCCACGGCGCGCATATTGACCAGCATATACTACGATGGCCGGGCGCCCCGGTCAAGATGCATCGGAGCCGCACTGATTACATGATGACTGCTTCGCACCTCACTGCAGATCGCCGGAGCCGGAATCCGCCAGCCCCATGCTATACTCTGGGACATTGGACCCTGCCGGACGGATCGCCCGTGATGGTATAACCGGGCGCTGCCGTGCTATTGAACATGTGAACATGGGCGCTCCGCGCCCATCTGTAACCGAGGCCTTCCCGTGCTGAGCGACGACCTGCGCAACCAGTTTCTGCGCTTCTTCGAAGATCGCGGACACCGCAGGGTCGCGTCGGCGGGCCTCGTCCCCATCGACGATCCCACGCTGCTTTTCACCAGTGCCGGCATGGTGCCGTTCAAACCATACTTTATGGGCCGCGACGTGCCGCCCGTGCAGCGCCTGACGACCGCGCAGCGCTGCTTCCGCACCACGGACATCGACACCGTGGGCGACATCAGCCACAACACCTTCTTCGAGATGCTGGGCAACTTCAGCATCGGCGACTACTTCAAATCAGACGCCATCCCCTGGGCCTGGGAGCTGGTGACGCGCGGCTTCGGCCTGCCCAAAGAGCGGCTCTGGAACACCGTCTACACGGACGACGACGAGGCGTTCGACCTCTGGGTGAAGCAGGGCCAGCGGCCGGAGCGCGTGCTGCGCTACAGTGAGGCGGACGGCAACTACTGGCTCTCTGGCGATATCGGCCCCTGCGGCCCTTGCTCCGAGATCTTCTACGACTTCGGCGAAGAGCTGGGCTGCGGCCCTAACTGCGAGCCGAAGCACGACTGCCCGCGCTTTCTCGAAATCTGGAACCTCGTCTTCATGGCCTTCTATCAAGAAGCGCCGGGCAAGCGCACGCCGCTGCCGAAGAAGAACGTCGATACCGGCGCCGGCCTTGAGCGGATCACGCGCGTGCTCGCCGGCGTGCCTTCGTCGTACGACACCGACGTCTTTCAGCCGATCCTGAACACGATCGGCGGCGTCACCGGCGCCGAGTACGGCCGCGACCCCGACACGACGCGCCTGATGCGCATCATCGCGGACCATACGCGCGCCGTGACTTTCCTGATCGCGGACGGGGTGCTACCGGCAAACGAGAGCCAGGGCTATGTCGTGCGCCGGCTGATCCGCCGCATGATGTACAGCGGCCGCCTGCTCGGCTGCGAGGGGCCGTTCCTCGGCACGATCGCCGACGCGGTAATCGACCGGCTGGGCGATGTCTATCCGATCGCACGCCAGCAGCAGGCGAACATCCGCGCCGCGCTGCTGGCCGAGGAGCGTCGCTTCGGCGCCACGCTTGAAGCGGGCACGGAGCGGCTGGAGGCGCTGATCGCGGGCTTGCAGGGCAAGGGCGACGCGCTGCCGGGCGAGGAGGTCTTCCGCCTCTACGGCACATACGGCATTCCCCTCGAACTGATCGAAGAGATCGCCGCCCGCCACGGTCTGCGCGTCGACCGCGAGGGCTTCGAGCGCGAGTTGGAGCAGGAGCGGCAGCGCAGCCAGGCCGAGGGCAAGTTCCGCGACGAGGTTGTGAGCGAGGCGCGCGTGCGGCTCGCTGGCGCCGGGCGCGGCGGCCGCTTCGTCGGCTACGACACGCTGCGCACGGAAACCACGATCGAGGGCATCCTCTCCGGCTCCGAATTGCTGGAGCGGGCCGACGCCGGCCAGCGGGTCGAGGTTGTGCTCAACCAGACGCCGTTTTACCCCGAGGGCGGCGGCCAGGTAGGCGATGCAGGCGAAATCCGCACCGAGTCCGGCACGGTGCGCGTCGAGGAGACCCGGCGCGACGAAGGGTTGATCCTGCACATCGGCGTGGTCAGCGACGGCACAGTGGCGCTCGCCCAGCGTGCGGAGGCCGTGGTCGACGCCGCGCGACGCCAAAACACGACGCTGAACCATTCCGGCACGCACCTGCTGCACGCCTCGCTGCGGGCGGTGCTGGGCGGTCATGTGCGCCAGATGGGCTCATTGGTCGCGCCGGAGCGGCTGCGCTTCGACTACCAGCAGGGCGAAGCGCCGACCTTCGAGCAGCGCCTCGCCGTCGAGCGGCTGGTGAACGAGAAGATCCGCCAGGACATTCCGATACTCACCAAAGTGATGAACAAAGAGGCGGCGCTGGGCGAGGGCGTGCTCGCCTTCTTCGGCGACAAGTACGGCGACGAAGTCCGCGTGGTGGAGATGAACGACGGCTCGCACCGCTTCAGCGCCGAGCTGTGCGGCGGCACGCACGTGCACGAAACGGGCGAGATCGGCATGCTGCTGCTCGTGGGCGATGCCAGCATCGGCGCCGGCGTGCGCCGCGTCGAGGCGCTGACCGGCAGCCACGCCGAGCGTTACGTCGAGCACCAGATCCACCGGCTCGAACGGATCGCGCAGACGCTGGGCACCCAACCCGAGGGCATCGAGTCGCGCATCGATGCGCTGCTGGTGGATCTCGATCGCGCCCGCAAGCTGCAGACCGAAACCCAGAAGCAGAGCGGCCGGCAGACGGCCGAGGAGTTGGCCGCGGGCGCCGAGCGTGTGGGCGAGATCGGCATCGTGGCCGCGCGGGTTGACGGAATTGGTATAGACGGTATGCGCGAGATCGGCGACTTTATTCGCCAGAAGCTGCATCGCGCCGCGATCGTGCTCGGCTCGGCGAGCGACGGGCGCGTGCAGTGCGTGGTGATGGTCTCGCCGGGACTCGCGCCGCCGCTCGACGCGCGGGAGATCCTGGATCAGGGGCTGGCCGTCGCCGGTGTGCGCGGCGGCGGTCAACCGCGAATGGCCCAGGGCGGGGGCACGAATGCTGCTGCGCTCGATCAGGCGCTGGCCGCGGCGCGGCAGTTCATAAAGGAGCGCCTCCCTGGCTGAGGACACCGCCGGCTCGAAAAGCCACGCCCCTTCGCCTCTCGGCTCCCGCTCGCGCCCGCCGCAACCGGAGCGCGATCAGGCGGCCGTTCCCGCGGCTCCTGGCGCGAACGGCGCCTCGCCGGCCGCGGCGGCGAGGGAGAGCGTGGACGCGTTCACGCCGCGGCCCCCGACTGATGCCGCCGACACGCCGCCGCGCCCGCCCGGCCGGCGCGCCTTCGCACGATCGGACCCGCCGACGGCTTCGGCTGAGGAGGCGACGCCGGCTGAGGACGTGCCGGCCGAGGCGCCAGCCTCCGCTCCGCTGCCCGCGGTGGCCCTCCCCGGCGACGGCGCAGCGTCGTTCGTCCCGCCGGCTGTCCGATCTGCCCCACCGGCGGACGCGGACATCGGCCTGCCGCTCGACGCCACTACTGCCGAGTCAACGTCGGAGGCTGCCGCGCCGGACGAACCAGAGCCGCCGCCGTCGCCGGTGCGCCGCCCCATGCGTCCGTCGGCGGAACGGAACGCGTTCGAGAACGAGCCGCTCGCGCCCGCGCCGTCGAGGCCGGGCATCCTGGCCCGCCTGCTCGCTCCCTTCACCGGGCGCCGGCCGCAACGCCCGCCGTCAACCCGCGCCCTGCAGGTGGCTGAACCCGCTGCGGCCCGGGCCGCAGGCACAGCGCGATCCAGCCGCCGGGCGATGCGCCCGCTGCCCTGGGGCCGAGATTTTGCCGCCGCCGTGATCCGCCGCGAAGACTCGCTGACCGCGATCTTCGGCAAGCTGGACGCCGCCGATTCGCCGCGAGTGGCCCTTGTGGCGCCGCGCGGCAACGAGGAGCTGTCACGCGCCCTGGGCATGCGCCGTCTGCGCCGCCATGTCGACATGACCGGCAAAGACGTGATGCTTGTCACCCACTCCGGCGCGCTGCGCGGGCGGGCGCGCGAAGTCGGGCTGGCCACGGTCGGCAACGTCAAGAAAGTGGACTTCGAGCGCTACGGCCGCGGCGGCGTGCGCGTCGGCGGCGTGGTTGTGCCGCTGCCGGGCATCGGCCTGATCGTTCGGCTCGCGGCTTTTGTCGGCGCCGTGGCGCTGCTGGCAGCGGCGGTGTTGCTCTATCTGCCGCAGGCCACGGTGCAGGTCTACCCGCAGTTGCAGCCCTTCGCGAATACGCTCTCGCTCACGCTCGCCACGAATGCGCCCGCGACCTACAAGCCGGGCGGCGAGCTGCTTGCTCACCTGCAGCGCACCTCGATCACGCGCACGATTGACTACCCGGTGAGCGGCCAGACGACGGTGAAGGCGCCGGACGGCTCCGATAAACAGGTGTCCGCCGCCAGCGACGACGATATCAAGCGGGGCACGGCCTTCGCCCAGCAGGTGTTGCTGCGGGAGGGGCGCAAAACGCTCGAAGACCGCAACAAGGACCAGGCGCTCTTTCAAGACAGCGCCACAATCAGCGCCTTCGACTCGAAGACGAATGTGAAGGCCGGCGAGGCGACCGACCTGCTGGAGATCACCACCTCGGCCCAGGTTTCCATGCTCAGCGCCGACAAGAGCCTGCTGCGCTCGGTTTTGGAGCAGTCGGTGGCGGCAAACCTGGATAAGGCGATGCAGTTTGTGCCCGACACCTTTCAGGCGACCGTCCTGAGCACCGGGCAGTTCGACAAGGCGAACAACCGAATCGCGGTGCAGCTCAAGCTCAGCGAGGGCGCGACGCGTGCCTTCAGCGTCGCGTCGCTGCGCAAAGCGCTGGCCGGCAGGAGCCCGCACGACGCGCAGCAGGTGGTGATGGGGCGCGTGGACGTGAGCGCACCGGCGAAGATCGGCGTACAGCCCGGTTGGGCGCCCTGGCTGCCGCGCTTCACCAGCCGCATCGACGTCAAAGTCGGCACACCCGCGCCGTCGCCAACGCCCGCGGCCTCACCGACGCCCGCGCCCTCGGCGACGCCGGCGCCGCAGTGAGCCGAGCGCCCTCACCCCCGTCCCCTCTCCCAATCCTGGGCGAGGGGCGATTCGGCGTCGAGCGTTCCGAACCACGTCGGGTTGGTCAAACTGATCGTGGATCGGTCGAGGCCGTGGCAGGGTTAGCCGCGCCAGCTACGGAACGCTTCAGGCCGGATCGCCCCTCTCCATCTGACATCGCGCTCCGCGCGATCTGGATGATTGGGAGAGGGGACGGGGGTGAGGGCCGATGCCCCGCTTGTTGGGTGTGGACGCGGGCGAGGAGCGTGTCGGGCTGGCGGTCTGCGATGAGAGCGGGCTCATCGCCGTGCCGATAGCTATTATTGAGAGGCGCGGCCGGGCGCTCGACCGCGTGGCCGAGGAGATCGCCGCGCGGGCGCAAGCCGAGGCGGCGGAGGGCATCATTGTCGGGCTGCCGCTCAACATCGACGGCACGGCGGGGCCGCAGGCGCGCCGGGCGCGCGGCCTCGGCCGCCGCATCGAGACGGCGTCCGGCCTGCCGCTTGAGTACTGGGACGAACGCATGAGCAGTTTCATCGCTGAGAGCCGCCTCGCGGAGGCGCAGGCAGTTGCGAGCCGGCGCAGACCGCGGCACGTGGACGATCTGGCCGCGGCAGTCATTTTGCAGTCGTACCTCGACGCGCGGCGGCGGGGAGGCCGCGGGTGAAGGCGTTCTGCGGCTGGCTCGCCGGCTTTCTCGTGGCGGGCGTTTTCGTGCTGGTCGGCTGGCGGGCTGTGCGCAACGTCGGCGGCTGGGCACTGGCGAGCCCGAAGCCGGTCGCGGTCGGCACGCCGGCCGCCGGCAGCGGCCAGACGATCACGATCAAGATCGACAAGGGCGAGAACGCCCGCACGATTGGCGACAAGCTGGAGAAGGCCGGCGTCGTACGCAGCGCGACCTGGTTCCGCATGTTGGCCGAAATCGACGGCATCCAGAACGACCTCGCCGCCGGCAGCTACACGTTTCAGCCCGATACCGACACGCAGGCTGTGCTCGACCGCATTAAGGCGGGCTTCTACCAGCCGCAGATTCTGGTCACGATTCCCGAGGGCCTGCGCATCGAGCAGGTGGCCGATCTCTTGCAGAAGAAGGGCGTGATCCAGGCGCAGCCGCTGCTCGACGCGATCCGCGCCGGCCAGCCGCCCGCCGATCTGCCGGCGCTCGGCGACCTGCTCGGCGATCGGCCGCAGGGCGTCGGCCTGGAGGGCTACATCTTCCCGGACACCTACTACTTCCCGATCAAGGCAACGCCGGCGGACGTGATCAAGGAGATGATGAACGCCCTGGCCGACCGTTTCGACCCCGACCTGCGCGCCGCGATCAAGGCCGAGGGGCTGACGGACTACCAGGCGCTCACGCTCGCGTCGATCGTCGAGCGCGAGGCGCAGGTATCCTCCGAGCGGCCAATCATCGCCTCGGTTTATCTCAACCGGCTGAAGGCCGGCATGCCGTTGCAGGCCGACCCGACGGTGCAGTACGCCGTGGCACAGGACGCCGCCAGCATCTCGTCGTTCGGCTGGTGGAAGCAGCAACTGACGCAGGACGACCTCAAGATTCAATCGCCCTACAACACCTACGCCAACGCCGGCCTGCCTGCCGGGCCGATCTGCAACCCTGGCCGCGGCTCGATCGCCGCCGTGGCGCATCCGGCGCAGACGACGTATCTCTACTTCGTGGCGAAGGGCGACGGCAGCCACGCCTTCGCCTCCACGCTCGACGAGCACAACGCCAACGTGCAGAAGTATCAAGGGCGGTAGCTGCATGGCGTCGCCGCCCGCGCTGCTCGGCCTGATCGGCGACCCGGTCGGCCATTCGATCTCGCCCGTCTTCCAGCAGGCCGCACTTGATGCGCTGGGCATCGCCGCCCGCTACGACCGCTGGCAGACGCCGGCAGCCGAGTTGCCCGCCCGCGTCGAGTTGCTGCGCCATGCGCCGTATCTCGGCGCCAACGTGACGGTGCCGCACAAAGAGGCCGTTTCGGCGCTGCTGGACGAGGTCGATCACACCGCGCGCCGCGCCGGCGCCGTCAACACGATCCGGCGCGACGGCGGGCGGCTGCTCGGCTCGAACACCGACGTGGCCGGCTTTCGCCGCGCCCTGCGCGAGGCCGGCGGGTTCGAGGCGGGCGGCAAGCGCGTCGTCATTCTCGGTGCAGGCGGCGCGGCGCGAGCGGTGATCCTGGCGCTGGAACAGGAGGGTGCAGCGGCCGTCGCCGTGGCGAACCGCCACGCCGAACGCGCCGAGCGGCTGGTGCGCGAGCTGCGCTCGGACGCCGCGCCGGACCTGGTCACGATTCCGTGGGACGACGCGACGAGCGCGGCCTGCCTGCGCGGCGCCGACCTTTTGATACACTGTACGACGCTGGGCATGGCCGGATCGACCAGAGCGGGCGTCTCAGCCGTGGACGCGGAGGCGCTGCACGAGCGGCTGTTCGTCTGCGATATCGTCGCCAACCCGCTGCAAACGCCGCTGTTGGCGGCGGCGAAAGCGGCAGGGGCGCGAGGACTGGGCGGGCTGCCGATGCTGGTCTATCAAGGCGCCGCTGCCTTCAGCCTCTGGACCGGGGCGACGGCGCCGGTGGACGTGATGCTCGCCGCCGCCGAGCGGGCGATGGCGGGGCCGGCCGTAGCGAAAGAGCGCGGATAACGTGGGCTGGGGCATTCTCATCATCATGGCGATCAGCCTGTTCTTCGGCTTCGCCATCGTTCAGGAAACCTTTCGCCAGCGCCACTGGCGCAACCTTGTGGACGGCGGCGACCGCTGGGCGATCAAGACGCTGGTCGAAGAGGAGATCGGCCGCTGGCGCGCGATGCGCATGCCCAAAGGCATGAATCCGCTGCTCTGGCACGGCATCCAGACCGCTGAGGTGATCAGCGTCGGGCGGGATGTGATCACGATGATGGCGACGGCCGAGGCCGAGTATCGCGTGGTTGGCGGCAAGCCGCAGCAGGTCAGCTCGCCGCTGGAAGAGGGCATGCGCGTCGCGGCGGCGCTGGTCGAGCGGATCATGTACGACGTGCCCAATGTCAGCCTCTCGGTCGTGCGCGTCGATGTCTACACGACGTTTCGCGCCGAAGACGGCACGCCCGACCAGAAGTGCATACTTAGCACCGTCGCCGAGCGCGCGGACGCGGATCGCATCCCCTGGGAGGAGCTGCGGCCGGAAGAGATCGTCAACCGCTTCGCGAGTCGCTATCTCGTCGGCGCGAACGGCGCGGCGCTGCCGGTAGACCCCGGCCCGCCGCTGAGCGACGATGAAGCGAACGGCGATGAAGACGAGGGCGCCGAGCCAACGTCCGGCAACATTTCGGTGCCGCCCTCGCGCAACGGCCATGGCCCGCTGACGCCGGATCACACGATCTCCGACTGAGCGGTCCTCGCCGGCTCGCCGCCTGGAGGCGCGTCCATGACCAACCGCCACGCGCCGCAGCGCATCGTGCTCGTCGGCCTGATGGGCTCGGGCAAGACGGCCGTTGCCCGCCTGCTGGCCAGGCGGCTCGGCCGGCCCTGGTCCACGATCGACACCGACGACATGATCGTTGCAGACGACGGGCGCCAGATTCCGCAGATCTTCCAGGAGAGCGGCGAGGCCGAGTTCCGCGCCCGCGAGCGCGGCGCGATCGCGCGGCTGGAGCGCAGCGAACAGATCGTGATCTCCACCGGCGGCGGCGCCCCGCTGGATCCGGTCAACCGCCGCTGCCTCTGGCACAACGCGATGGTGGTGTATTTGAAGGCGCGGCCGGAGACGCTGGCCGTGCGGGTGAACGGCGGCGGCGGCCGCACGGCCGAATCGCGCCCGCTGCTGGCCGGCGGCGACGCGCTGGCGCGGCTGCGTGAGCTGGCCGAGCAACGGACACCCGTGTACGAGCTGGCCGACTGGACGGTCCAGACCGACGCGCTCTTTCCGGATCAGGTGGCGGACGAGCTGCTGCACGTGCACCAACGTTTCGGCGAGCAGCTCGTCGCCCGCGTCGGTCGCGAGTGCGCCTGGCTGGAGGACGGCGCGGCGGACCGCGATCCAAACTTCGCCGCGCGCGTGCGCACGCCCACGGCCGAGTATCCGATCTACACCGGCCCCGGCGAACTGAGCCGCGTCGGCGAACGCATGAGCGCGGCTGGGCTGAAAGGCCGGGCCACGGTTGTGGGCGACGAGCGCGTGGCCGCGCTCTACGGCGAGACAGCGCTGGGCGCGTTGCGCGGCGCCGGCTTCGAGGCCGAGATCGTCGCGATTCCCTCCGGCGAGGAGCAGAAACATCTCGGCACCGTCGCGCACGTCTACGACCGGCTGATCGCGCGGCGTTCGGAACGGGGCGACCCGATCGTGACGCTCGGCGGCGGCGTGGCGACCGATCTCGGCGGCTTTGTGGCGGCATCGTATCTGCGCGGCGTGCCGCTGGTACACGTGCCCACCAGCCTGCTCGGCATGGTCGACGCGGCGATCGGCGGCAAGGTCGGCGTCGATCATGCGCGCGGCAAGAATTTGATCGGCGCCTTCTATCAGCCGCGCCTCGTGCTGGCGGACACGGATGTGCTGCGGACCTTGCCGGCGCGTGACCTCACCGCCGGCTGGGCTGAAGTGATCAAGCATGGTCTGATCCTCGACCCCGGCCTGCTGCACGCGCTGGAACGCGACGCCCACAAAGCGCTGGCGCTCGACCCGGAGGTGACGGCCGGCATCCTGCGGCGCAGCGCCCAGATCAAGGCGAAGGTGGTTTCGGGCGACGAGCGCGAGGGCGGCCAGCGGATCACGCTCAACTACGGCCACACGATCGGCCACGGAATCGAAGCGGCCACGGGCTACAGCGCCGTGCTGCACGGCGAGGCGGTCGCGGTCGGCATGCAGGGCGCGGCCGCAATCGCCGTCCAGCACGGGCTGCTCGCGCCCGAGGTTGCCGAGACGCAGCGCAGGGTATTGGAACGGTACGGCCTGCCGCTGCGCTGGCCGGGCGTCGATCCAGACGCGGTCTTGCAGGCAATGACGCTCGACAAGAAGGTAGCGGCGAAAAAGCAGCGCTGGGTGCTGCTCACCGGCGTCGGCCGCACCGTGATCCGCGACGACGTGCCGGCCGCACTGGTGCGTGAAATCGTGACCGAGCTGTTGCTCCCGTGATCGGCTTCCGGCTGGAGGCCGGCAGCAACGGCTCGCGCGCCGGCACGCTCCGCACAGCGCACGGCGAGGTGCAAACGCCCGTCTTCATGCCGGTCGGCACGCAGGCGACGGTCAAGACGCTCACGCCGGCCGATCTGCGCGAGGTTGGCGCATCGATCATTCTCGGCAACTCGTACCATCTCTATCTGCGGCCCGGCGTCGAGCGCATCGCCGCGGCCGGCGGGCTGCACCGCTTCATGGCATGGGACGGTCCGATCCTGACCGACAGCGGCGGCTTTCAGGTCTTCAGCCTCGGCGGTCTGCGCAAGCTCGACGACGAGGGCGCGACCTTCCGCTCGCACCTCGACGGCTCGGAGCACCGGCTCACGCCCGAAAGCGTGGTGCGTGCCGAAGAGCAGATCGGCGCTGACATCATCATGGCGCTGGACGAGTGCCCGCCCGGCGACGCCGACCGTGCCCACGCTGAGTCGGCCACGGCGCGCACGCAGCGCTGGGCGGAGCGCTGCCGTGCGGCGCATCAGTCGGATGCCGCGCTGTTCGGCATCTGCCAGGGCGGCATGTTCGCGGACCTGCGCCGGCAGTCGGCCGCGGCGATCGCCGCGCTGGGCTTCCCCGGCTGCGCGATCGGCGGCCTCAGCGTGGGCGAATCGAAGGCGCTCACCTGGCCGATGCTCGAAGCGAGCGTCGCCGGCTTGCCGGCCGATCGGCCGCGCTACCTGATGGGCGTCGGCTCACCGGAGGACCTGGTCGAGGGCGTACGCCGCGGCGTCGATATGTTCGACTGCGTGCTGCCGACGCGCCTGGCCCGCAACGGCGCCCTGTTCACGCCCGACGGCCGCGTGAACATCCGCGCCGCCCGCTTCGCCGCGCAGGACGTGCCGCTCGATGACAACTGTGACTGTTCGACCTGCCAAACCTTCACGGCGGCGTATCTGCACCACCTCTTCCGCTGCGAGGAGCTGCTGGGCTACCGGTTGGCGACGATTCACAACCTGCGCTTCCTGATCCGCCACATGCAGCGCCTGCGCGCCGCGACGCTGGCCGGCACGTTCGACGCCTACGCCGACGACTTTCTCGCCCGCTACCGCACGGTCGACGAGACCGTGCGCGAGGAGCAACGCCGCCGCTGGGTGGCCGCCCGTTCGAGCAAAGCAGAGCCGGCGCGGCCGGTTCGGCGTTAACCGTTTCGTATCGCGCCCATCCCTGCACGGCGTGACAACAGAAATCTTGTTCGGGTAAGATGGCGGCCAGCGCTATGTGTGGTCCTTGTCGGTGACGGCCCGGCGCGGCGAGAGTCGCGAGCAGACGCTGCACGCGATCGTCCGCGGCCGCGTGCAGGGGGTCGGCTACCGCGACTTCGTGCAACGCGCCGCCCGTGGCCTGAGCCTGACCGGCTGGGTGCGCAATCGCGACGACATGCGCTCGGTCGAGGTCGTGGCGACTGGCGAGCGCGCGGCGCTGGACCGGTTGATCGAGCGATTGCGCGAGGGGCCGCGCCTGGCCTACGTCACAGAGATGGAGACAACCTGGTCCGCGGCGAGTGGGCACGCCGCGGGCTTCGAGATCCGCTACTGAGGGGGCGGAAGAGGACGCGATGGCCACGAGCTGGATCCGCCACGGCTCAGGCAACGGCGGCTGGCGCGATCCGCGCAGGCGCGGGCGGCTGCTCGGCGCGTTCGTGATCGGCGCCGCCGTCGTCGCGGTGCTCCTGCTCTACCGCGCCTTCGGCCAGCCAACGAACAGCCATACCGAACTGGTCATCCGCACGGCGCCAGCGCCAGCGGCCACGTTCGTTCCTGTCGCCGGCGCTACCAGCGCTTCGCCTGTCAATCCCATCACTGCGCCTACCGCGGCGCCGGTTCCCACCACAACGTCCTTGCCGGCCACGGCCGAACTTTTGCGACCCGGCGCAACCTCAACCGGGCGCCTCGAACTGTCGCTCGACGGCTCAAGTCCCGGCCAGGTCGCCATCGCCAGCCGTTACACGGTGACGACCGGTTGCCAGCCGGTCTTCGCGGACGTGTTCGCGCTTCGCGACGGCCGCTGGTCGCGCACGTGGAGCGCAAGCGATGCTGGCGCCTTCGGGCCGCTGCTGCCTGCGCCGGAGCAGAGCGCGTCCGGCTGCTACCCGCAGCTTAAGCTCTTTGTCGCGCAGCCGGCAGCGAACGGCGGTCACGCGGAACTGCTGCTGAGCGCCGCGTACGCCGACGGCAGTGCCCGCTTCGTTGCGCTCGGCTGGGACGAGGCCGCAGGCGGGCCCGCGCCGCTGTTCGACTGGCAAACGGGGCCGAACGGCCGCGTCACCCGCTCCCCCGACGGCCAGCGCGTCGAGATCAGCGAGTCGCTGACGCCGCCCGCGCTGCCATCCGGGTTACAGTTCGCGGGCGACAATGGCCGGCTGACGCAGCTCGTCTCGTTCGAGAGCGGCACGCCGGTCGTCGTCTCTCGGAAACTGGCGCCTAACTGCGACTACGGCCGGCTGACGCCCGGCAGCGTCGCGAGCTGGCAGGGTGGCGCGCCGGCGCTGCTTGTGATCGACTGCTCCGGCAGCGACCACCAGGTGGTAAGCGTAAGCGCCGCGCCCAATCTCCAGCCGGCCGGCATCGGCTGGCCAGATCTCCGCGACGGCGACACCGTGCAGATCGACTACACGCCCGATTCGCTGGAGCCGGCGAGTCTCGATGCTGCCATGCCCGCGGCCGCCTCGATCGTCGACTACGCGGCGAACACACGCCACACCGCCGCCCAGCGCGGCGCGCAGAGCAGCGCCCCGCGCTCGTCGGCTCCGGCCGCCCTGCCCGCGCGGCAGTATGCGCCCTCCAGCAACTCCAGCAGCCGCAGTCAAAACGGCGGTTCGACGGCAGGCAGCGGCGGTACGACACGCTCGTCCACGAGCGGCAGCGGTTCGAGCAGTACGACGCACGCGGCCACGAGCGGCGGCACGTCGAGCAGCACGCGCAGCCAGCCGGCGGCCACGCGCGCCGCGCCGCCCGCGCCGTTGGTCACGCCACCGCCGCCACCGCGCGGTCTCCCCGGCGCCGCACCGCCGTCGCCGCAGTAGCAGACATGCGGTGAGCGGCAACGGTGCGGCGCCGCGCTTCGACAGGCTGCGCCGCACTCGACGCTACTGTGTATTTCGGTCGTGAGCCCGGCCGCCTGGGCTGGCCGAGCGTGCGACCTGTGACCGGATACGCCGACGTCGATCACATCAAGGTTACCGTGTCGCCTCACGGGTAACATTGGCGGCAGTTGCGTCACTATAAAATAGCGCGGAGCAAGAGGGACGGCCGCTTCGCTTGAACCGTCGCGCGGCCGTTCAGCGTTCATCCGAAAGGGCGCTTGCGTTGGGCAACGGCGCAGCAATGGATCGAGCGGCTGGTCGCCGAGCTGATACGGAGTGGCGCGATTCGCTCGCCCGCCGTCGAGGCGGCATTCCGCCACGTGCCGCGGCATCGCTTTCTGGAGACCTTCTACATCCGCGAATCCGGGGGAGTCGACGCGCTTCCCGCCGCGGACACGGAGTGGACGGCCGTGGCCGTGGACCCGACGAACCCGGCCCCGGAGCAACTGGACCGCATCTACTCGTCCGCGGCATTGATGACGCGCGTGGCCGGCGGCTGGCCCACGAGTTCCACCTCGGAGCCGGCGCTCGTTGCCTACATGCTCGAGGAGTTGCAGATCGCGCCAGGGATGCACCTGCTGGAAGTTGGCACGGGTACCGGCTACAATGCGGCCCTGCTGGCAGAGCTGGCAGGTGTCGGCGGTTCCGTCGTCTCCATCGACGTTCAGGCGGATGTGGCAGCGCAGGCACAGCGGCTGCTGGATAGCTGGCGACCGAGCGCCGTCACCGTGATGGCGCGCGATGGCTTCGAAGGCGCTCCGGAAGCGGCGCCGTTCGATCGGATCATCGCCACGGTGGGCTGCCCAGACGTCTCGCCGGCCTGGGCCGAGCAACTGCACGCTGACGGCTTCATGCTGCTGCCGCTGACGCACGGCGGCTTCTGCCCGCTGACGCGCGTTTGGCGCGACGGCGAGCGGCTGCGTGGCCGCGTGATCGGCTTCTCCGGCTTCATGCTGATGCAAGGCGCCCTCGCGATCGACGGCGCGATGCACTTCGGCCGCTTTCGTTCTCCGCCCGAGATGCAACGGATCGCCGGCGGCCGCGTGCTGCCCGCACTTGCCGGCGTGGCGGCGGCGCCCGACGAGCGCAACAGCGCCGCCTCCTCTCGCTCACGCGGCTTCTGGTGCTTTCTCGCGCTGCGCGATGCGCGGCTCTTCAACGCCGCCGCACCGTGTCCAGCAGGCTACGGCCTGCGCGACGACGCCTTGGGCGACGTGTTCGTGGCGACGCACGAGGGTCGCGTGCTGCTGGCCGGCGAGGACGCGCTGTACGAGCACCTGCTCGCGCTGCACGCCGAGTGGCAGGCTGCCGGCTCGCCCGGTCTGAGCGATTACGCGCTGGAGTTCGCGCCGCACGAGAGCCGCCGCACGCGACCGCTCTCTGGCTGGCCCATCGAGCGGCAGTACCACGAGCAATGGGTGACCGTGGCATAGGTATTGTCGTCAGCCGCCGAAGGTGCAGGGCTGCTGCCCGCGCACGCCGGGACGGCAGACGAAGAGGCCGCCCGCGTGCGGCTGGGACGGGCGCTGCTCTTCCGGCACCAGCTCGGCCGCGGTCGTGATGTAGAGGTCGCCCAAATCGGCGCCGCCGAAGCAGCATGAGGTCACACCGCTCGTCGGCAGCGCGACGATGCAGTCGAGCGCACCGTCCGGCGTGTAGCGGTGCAGCGCGCCGCTGCGCACCACGGCCACCCACAGGCAGCCCTCCGCGTCCACGCACATGCCGTCCGGGACGCCGCCGCTTTCCCGCGCGATCTCGACGACGCGGCGGCGGTTGGCGATGGTGCCGGACGCGAGATCGAAGTCGAAGGCGTCGACACTGCGCGTGGGCGTATCGATGTAGTACATCAGCCGGTTGTCCGGGCTCCAGCCGAGGCCGTTGGAGACGGTCACGCCGCCGAGCATCGTGCTGACACGGCCGTCCGGGTCGAGGCGGTAGAGGCTGCCGGCGCCGGGCGTGAAGCTGTAGGCCATCGTCCCGGCCCAGAAGCGGCCGGCCGCATCGCATTTGCCGTCGTTCAGGCGCATGCCGCTGTTCGCTCTGTCCACGTCGGCAAACGGAGCGACGGCGCCCGTCTCTGGATCGAGCAGGATGAAGCCATCGCGCGCCGCGAGGATCAGGCCGCCCTTCGCCCGCACCGCGACAGCGCCCACATGCTGGCCGGCCTGCACCGCGCGGTCCTTGCCCGTTGCCGGGTCGTAGAGGTGCACGGCCTCGGCGTGGATGTCTACCCATACGAGGCGGCAGGCGGCTGCATCCCAGATCGGCCCTTCGCCCAGCCGTGCGTGTGCGTCCAGTGCCAGCTCCACCTGCAGCGTTGCGGGCATCGCTCCGCCTCCCTCGCGCCATGCCGGCGCGGGCACACGGTATCACAGCCCCGCCGCCTGTCTCCCGGGTCGGTCGCTCAGCGGGTACGCGGATTGAGGATGTCGTTTAAGGCATCGCCGAACAGCGCGAACGAGATAAAGAAGAGGATGGCGATCGTGCCGGGCACAAGCAGCAGGTGCGGATGCGCCAGCACCTGACGCGGCCCCGAGCCGTCGTAAATCATGTCGCCGAAGCTCGGCGTGGGCGCCCGGACGCCCAGGCCAAAGAAGGTCAGCGAAATCTCCGAGAGCGCGATCGCGCCGATCGCGGTCGTGGTGCCGAGTACGACCAAATGCCGGATGTTGGGAAAGACGTGGTTCCACAGAACCCGGCCGGTAGAAGCGCCCATCGCCCGCGCGGCCAGGACGTACTCTTCCTGCCGTACGGCCAGCACCTGCGAGCGGATCAGCCGCTCCTGACCGACCCAGTCGATCAGCGTCAGTGCGAAGAACACAAAGGTGATGTCGGCGATGCCCGTGCGCAACGGGCCCCCAAGCACGGGCCAGCCGTATGCGTGCCGCACCCAGCCGTCGATGCGCGGGCGGATGGTCGCGGCGAGCAGCAACAGCAATAAGAGGTCGGGAATGCTGCCCAGCGCTTCGCCGAGCCGGTTGATCAGCGAGTCCACCAGACCGCGCCGATAGCCGGCCAGCAGGCCGAGGCCGACGCCGAGGAACAGGCCACCGGTGATCGTGGTCGCCACCGTGATCAGCATCGTCGTGCGCGTGGCGTAGATCACGCGGCTGAGCAGATCGCGACCGAGCCGGTCGGTGCCGAAGGGATGCTTCCAGCTCGGACCTTGCAGCACATTCTCCTTGCGCAGATCGTGACTGCTGCCCTCGTAGCTGTAGGGTGCGATCGCCGGCGCAAAGATGGCAGTCGCATAGAAGAGCACGATGTAACAGAGCGCCACGCAGGCCAGCTTGCGCTTGAGCAGGCTGCGCACGAACGTTCGCCAGGCGGGAACGGCCGGCCGGTCGAGGCCATACACATTCGCCGCTGCGGGCAGCATCGTCGCGGTGTCAGCCGTCATGTGTTATCCGCACAGTTTGCCCAATCATCCGGCATCGAGCCGAATCCTCGGGTCAATGAAGGTGTAGGCGATGTCAACGGCCATGTTCGCCACGATGAACGCCACCGTGCTGATGATCGTGATCGCCATGATCTCATCGTAGTCGCGACCATTAATCGTCGCGATCGACTCCGCTCCGATCCCGGGAATGCCGAACAGTGACTCGACAAAGAACGACCCGATGAACAGAAAAAACAGCGAGCTTACGATCGCCGTCGCCATCGGCAGCATGGCGTTACGCACCATGTGCCGCAGCACGACGATGCGTTCCTGCAATCCCTTGGCCCGAGCCGTGCGCACAAAGTCGTCGTCCATTACCTGTATCATGCTGATACGCATCAGCCGTGCCACTCCGGCGAGGCCCGGAACGGTCAGCACCGCGGTCGGCAAGATAATGTACCTGCTGAAGATGCCGTGCCAGCCGGCCACGGGTAGCAACTTCCATTTGGCCGCGAACAGCACTTGTAAGGTTGGGATCAGGATGACGACGGGGATCGCCGAGAGAATGAGCAGCAGTGCGGTCACCGACGGATCCTGCCAATGGCCTCTACGCATCGCGAGGTAGATGCCGATCGGCATGCCGATCGTGAACGTCAGAATGAACGGATAGATGTTCTCCTGCAACGAGATCCACATCTTGGGGAAGATGATGCTGGAGACGCTTTGATTCACATGGCGCTGGCTGGTGCCGAAGTCGCCGTGCACCACTTCGCTCATGTAGCGCACGTACTGGACCGCAACGTTGTCATCCAGATGGAGCTGGTGCTTGAGCCGTGCGACCGTCTCGGGCGAGGCCTTGCCGCCGGTGCGTGCCGTAATCGGATCGCCGGGCGCACACCGGCCGAGCCAGAACGTGGCGATCGTCACCAGCAGCACCACCGGTATCGCGGCCAGCAGGCGGCGGACGATGAAGGGAAAGACACCGGTCACGGCAGCCTCGCGACTCGGCTGGTGGTGAGCCACGGTGGGCGGGGCCAAAGCTGGAGACCGGCCCCGCCCGCCGCCGCACCGCTATTTCTGGATCGAGACGTAGCGGTAGATCGGGATGATCATGCCCGGCACGTCGTAGCCCTTGACGTACGGCTTCACCAGCAGGTTGTCCTGCTCGTAGAACAGCGGCGCCCAGGCGGCGTCATCCAGGATCATCTGCTCCGCCTGCTGGTACTCCTGGTAGCGCTTGGTCTGGTCCTGCTCCGTGCGCGCCTGCACCAGCAGATTGTCCACCTGCGGGTTGCTGTACTTGACGTCGTTGCCGTTGCTCTGGCTGTAGAAGTTGAGGTCGAGGAAGTTCTCGGGGTCCGGATAGTCCGCGGCCCAGCCGGCGTCCCACATCATGTAAGCGCCCTTCTTCACGTCGCTGAAGAACGTCGCCGTCTCGACCTGTTGCACCTCGACCGTAACGCCGAGGTTGTCCTTCCACATCTGCAAGATCGCCTCGTCCACCGGGCCGACGTTCGCGCCCTGGCCCGAGGTGGTGAAGGTGATCGCTGGCAGCTTGCCTTGGTACTTGGACTGTTGCAGGAGTTGCTTGGCGTCGTTGGCGTCGAAGGGAATGCCCTTCACATCCTTGTTAAAGCCGGGCATACCGGGCGGTAAGATGCCGTTCGCCGCCGGCACGACATCTTTGAGAATCACGTCCACAAGCTGCTGCTTGTCGATCGCCTCGGCGAAGGCGCGGCGCACCTTCGGGTCGTCGAACGGCGCCTGTTTCGTGTTGAAGCCGATGTAGAACGTCGTCAGGCTCGGCTTTGAGACATACTCCTTGTTCAGTGGCTCGTTCTTGTCGCGAATGCGCTCGATATCGTTGATACCGACGCCGGAGATGTCGATTTCGCCGTTTTCGTATTGCGTGAGCGACGAGCCCCCGGCGAGATCATAGGTGATCTGACCGATCTGCGGCACACCCAGATGATAGCGATCGTTGGCAGTCAGCGTGACACTCTCGCCAATCTTCCACTCTTTCAGCTTGAACGGCCCCGTGCCGTTGGGGTGGCGCGTCCAGTTGCGCTTGTCCGCATCGATCTGCGACTTGTCCACCACGTACGCGGTCGGGAAGGTCAGCTTCGAGAGGAAGTACGGCTTCGGCTGGTCGATGTCGATCTCCAGCGTCTGATCGTCGATCACTTTGATGCCGGAGATCGAGGTCGCCTTGCCGCGGATCATGTCCTTGGCGCCGACGATGTCGCCGAGATACTGATCGGCCGTGGAGGAGCCCGTGTCTGGGCTGGCCGCGCGCTCCATCGAGTATTTGAAATCCTGCGCCGTAACGCGCCGGTTGCTGTTCTGGAAGACCACGTCGTCACGCAGCTTGAACGTGTAGGCCTTGCCGTCGGCGCTGATCGTCGGCAAATCTTTGGCAATGTCGGGAATGACCTTCAAGCTCTTGTCGAGCTGCACCAGCCCGCCAAAGATCTCGACGATATATTCGGCCGAGGTCGTGTCGAAGGCGAGCGCCGGGTCGAGCGTGAGCGGATCGTCGCCCGGCACGCGCAGCTCGCCGCCCTTCACGTTGCTGCTCGGCGCTTTGGCGCTGTTCGCGCTGCTGCTTGAGGCGGCGCTCGGCGTGCCGCTGCTCGTGTTTTGCTTCGACGCGGATTTGGCGCTGCTTGAGCTGCCGCCCGAGCTGGCGACGATCGCCACGGCCAGGACGATGATGCCGATTACCAGCACGCCGACGGCGCCGGCCAACCCTGCCAGCAGCTTATTGCTCATCCCTCAACCTCCCTCACCCACCACATCCAGATGCCACCGGACCGGCTGGCTCCGCGGCGGCCTTTGCCCGGCGGTACAGGACGAATCCTGTGTACCGTCAGAGCGCGGCGATCATACCAGATCGACCTTGATATGCAGATCGCGCAACTGCTTCTCCTCCACCGGCGACGGTGCGCCGGTCATCGGGTCGGCGGCGCTCTTCGTCTTGGGGAAGGCGATCACCTCGCGGATGTCGGTTTCGCCCAGCAACAGCGCGACGATACGGTCGATGCCCGGCGCGACGCCGCCGTGCGGCGGCGCGCCGTACTCGAACGCTTCGAGCATGTGGCCGAAGCGTTCCTGCTGCGCCTCTGGCGAGATGTTCAGCAGATCGAAGATGCGCCGCTGCATGGCGCGGTCGTGGATGCGGATGCTGCCGCTGGCCAGCTCCCAGCCGTTGCAGACGAAGTCGTAGGCGCGGCTGCGGGCGGCGCCGGGGTCGCTGTCGAGCAGCGCCAGGTCCTCGTCCGGCGGCGCCGTAAACGGATGGTGCAGGGCGTCCCAGCGGCTCTCGTCCTCGTTCCACTCAAACATGGGAAACTCGGTGATGAAGGCGCCGGCCAGCACGTTCGGGTCTTCGAGGCCGAGCTGTTTCGCCAGCGTGCGCCGCAACAGGTCCAGCGCGGCGTTCACCGTGGCCGCCGTGTCCGCGACAAGCAGGATCAGGTCGCCGCGCGCCGCGCCGCCACGCCAGGCGAGCGCCTGCACCTCGTCGACGCGCAAGAAGCGCGCGGCTGACGAACGCACGTCGTCCATCGTCAGCGCATCGAGATCGCCCTCGCCTTGCAGCGCGATCGGCACCATGCCCTTCGCGCCGCGTGTCTTGACCAGCTCGATCAGCTCGTCCGTCTGCCGGCGCGTGTAGCCGGCGCAGCCGGGCGCGACCATGCCGCGCACCTGGCCGCCGGCCTCGAGCGCCGAGCGGAAGACGCCGAACTCGCTGTCACTCAGCAGATCAGACGCATCGAACAGCTCGAGGCCGTAGCGCAGGTCCGGCTTGTCCGAGCCGAAGCGCCGCATCGCCTCGGCGTAGGTGAGCCGCGGGAAAGGCGCGGGTACGCTCAGGCGCGGCGTCAACTCGCGCGTCAGACGCAGGAAGAGCGACTCGATCAGTTCAAAGATGTCCGCTTCTTCAACGAAGCTGACTTCGAGATCGAGCTGGGTGAACTCCGGCTGGCGATCGCCGCGCAGGTCTTCGTCGCGGAAGCAGCGGGCGATCTGGAAGTAGCGCTCCATGCCGGCCACCATCAGCAACTGCTTGAGTTGCTGCGGCGATTGCGGCAGCGCGTAGAAGTCGCCGGGATGCACGCGGCTGGGTACGAGATAGTCGCGGGCGCCCTCCGGCGTGCTTTTGAGCAGGATCGGCGTCTCGATCTCGATGAAGCCGCGCTCGGTCATGAAGTCGCGGATCAGCTTGACCGCGCGGTGGCGCATGACGATGTTTTCGTGCATGCGCGGCCGGCGCAGGTCGAGATAGCGGTACTGCAGGCGCAGCAACTCGGAGACGTCGCTCTCTTCGTTGATGTAGAACGGCGGCGTCTTCGACGCGTTGAGGATCTTCGCCGCGTGCGCCGTGACTTCGACCTCGCCCGTCGCGAGCTTTGGATTGACCCAGCGCCCCTCGCGCAGCGCCACCGTGCCCCACACCTGCAAGACATACTCGGGCCGCGCCTCAGACGCGACGGCGTGCGCTGCGGGGTGGGTCGAGCGGTCGAACTTGACCTGCACGATGCCGCCGGCGTCGCGCAGATCGATGAAGATCAGCCCGCCCTGGTCGCGGCGGTTGTGTACCCAGCCGGCCAGCGTGACTTCGGCGCCGTCGTCCCGCGGACGCAGCTCGCCCGCGCTGCGCGATTTGAGCACCGTTGCCTCCCGAATGCCGCCGAGCGCCTGCGGCGCCTCCGCGGCGCGCGTCGCTGCAAAAATGCTAGCATGAGCATACGGAAGGCTCCATGCGCGACGCGGCTGGCAGATGGTTTCAACACCGGCGATCGGGCGCCATTGGATGCGCAGATGCGAGTCGGTTTTGAAACCATGTCAAACAGTTCAGTGTCACTGCGGCCGCTCGGCCTCTACCTGCACCTGCCCTTCTGCGACCACAAGTGCGCCTACTGCGACTTCAACTCGTACGCCGGGCTCGATCACCTGATTCCGCCCTACACGGACGCCCTTGTGCGCGACATCGGCCTCTGGCGCGACGCCGCGGCTGACTATCAGGTCGTGACCGTCTTTTTGGGCGGCGGCACGCCCAGCCTCACGCCGCTGTCGCAGCTTGCGCGCATCTTCGCGACCGTGCGTGAGTCCTTCGCGCTCGCCGCGGACGCCGAGATCACGCTCGAAGCCAATCCGGGCACCGTGAGCGAACCGTATCTCCGCGGCCTGCACGAGCTGGGCGTCAACCGCCTGAGCCTCGGCGTGCAGAGCTTCGACGATGCCGAGCTGCTGCGCCTGGACCGTATCCACGACGCCGCACAGGCCGTCGCGGCCTATCGCGCGGCGCGCGCGGCCGGCTTCGCAAACGTCAATCTCGACCTGATCTTCGGGTTGGAAGGCCAGTCGCTCGCAGGCTGGCAGGCGAACCTGCGCAGCGCCGTTGCGCTCGCGCCGGAGCATCTCTCGCTCTACGGCCTCACGGTCGAGCCGGGCACAAAACTGGCATGGCAGGTCGAAACCGGCGCCGCGCCGGCGCCCGACCCGGACCTGCAGGCCGACATGTATGAGGCGACAACGGAGCGAATGGCAGCGGGCGGCTACGAGCAGTACGAGATCTCCAACTGGAGCCGTCCCGGCCGCGCCTGCCGCCACAACCTGATCTACTGGCGCAACCAGCCGTATCTGGGTCTCGGCGCCGGGGCGCACTCCTGCTTCCGCGGCCGCCGCTTCGCCATGATCCGCCCGCCCGCCGGCTACATCGCCCGCCTCCGCGCGGCGAGCGGCGGCGCCGAGACAGCGGGCGAGGCGCTTCAGCCGGCCTTTCCGCAGATCGCCGAGGAGGCGCGGCTGGAGGCGCTGACCGATGCCTCGGACACGGCCATCCTCGGCCTGCGCCTGAACGAGGGCCTCGACCTCGATGCCTTCGCCGCACGCCACGGCGCACGGCTGGAAGCGCTCGCCGGCCCGGCGCTGGCTGACCTCGAAGGGTGGGGGTTGCTCGAAGTCGCGGACGAACGCCTGCGCCTCACGCCGCGCGGCCGGTTGCTCTCCAACGAGGTCTTTCTGCGGCTGTTGCCCGCGGAGCTTGGCAGCGTGCCGGCGATGCCCGCGCTTCGTGGCTAAGCGCCCCGGCGCTACTTCGGCATTACCCTCTGCAGGTGGCTGATGCCCACCGTGACGAGCTGGGTCGCGTTGCCGTCGTTGCCCTGCCCGGACGAGGTCCGCACGAACGACAGCGCCTCAACCACGACCGCGCCCTGCGCTACGTCGCAAAACGTCGTACCCTGCCCGGAGCCGTCGGTGGAGTGCTTGCAGCGCGCCTGCGGCGCGCGGCTGCCCGCGCTGAAGCCGCCGCCGGTGTCCGCCCGGACATAGCCCGCGGCGTCAGACGGCGACGCAAACAGCAGATAGTTCAGGCGGTCGGTTTCGCCCGTCCCGGCGAGCAGGTTATAGGTAACCTCGTCGGCCTCGTGGAACTGCGCCTCCAGGGCGTTCGGATCGAAGTGTGTCACGTCCGACGGCCGGAAAGGGGGCGGCAACTCAGCCTGCGTGATCGGCTGGTTGCGCAACGCCTGGCCGATCTCGCGCGGTCCGATGGCGGCCCTGGTGACCTTCGCGGGACCATTGAAGTAACGGTAGGCCAGCACGCCGCCGACACTGCCGCCCAGCAGCACGGCTGCGCAGAGCCCGGCCAGCGCCAGCCGCAGCGGACCGCCGGACGGCAGGCGGCGCCGGGAGCGCGGCGCCGCGGCGCCTGCGGCGCTGGCCAGCATCATGGTCGGCGGCATCCCGGCTGGCACGCCCTCCTGCGGCGGCCCGACGGGCGCCGGAGACGGGCGCACCCACTGACCGAACGAAAGCTCGTCGTCCGGCGGCGGCACCGCGAGCGTGGCCGGCACTTCGGCGGTGCGCCCGGTGGCTGGCATCAGCGGCGCCGCGGCGGCTGCCCGCTCAATTGCCACCGTGGGTGGCGGTTGCGAACGCAGGAGCGGGAACGCGGGCGCGGTCGGCTCCGGCGTCTGATCGGCCGAGTGCGCTGCTTCCGCGAGCGCCGCGATGAAGTCCGAGCAGCGCGCGTAGCGTTGTTCGGGCGGCTTGGCCAGCCCCCGCAGGATCACGTCGTCGACCGCCGCGTTGATCTGCCGGTTGTGGCGGCTCGGTGGTGGCGGCGGCTCGCGCACCTGCATGATCGCGGTTTCGGAAGGCGTCGCCGCGGCGAACGGCACCATGCCGGTGAGCAGTTGATAGGTGGTAATGGCCAGCGCGTACTGGTCGGCGCGGCCGTCGAGAGGGTAGCCCAGCACCTGCTCCGGCGCCATGTGTGAGGGCGTGCCCAGCCCCATGCCGATCTGCGTCAGCGGCGCGCCGTCCGGGCCGTTCGCCGGCCCCGCTTCGAGCAGGCGGGCGAGGCCGAAGTCCGCCACGATCGGCGCGCGTCTGCCGCGCGCATCCGGCTCCGTGAGCAGGATGTTGCTGGGCTTGATGTCGCGATGGATCACACCGCGGCCGTGGGCGAAGTCCAGCGCCTCGGCCACGGGTTCCAGCAGCGCGGCCGCCTCGGCCGCGGTAAGCACACGATCGAGCAGATCCTTCAGCGTGCCGCCGCGAACGTAACGGGAGCAGATGTACGGGCGGCCGTCGATCTCGCCCGTTTCGTAGAGCGGCAAGATGTTGGGATGCTCCAGGCGGGCGAGAACCTCGGCCTCGCGCTTGAAGCGGGCGCGGAACGTCGGCTGGGCGGCGAGATCGGTGCCGATCACCTTGAGAGCAACATCGCGCGGCGGGTTGGCCTGGAATGCGTGATACACGCTGCCCATGCCGCCGACGCCGAGCACGCCCAGAATACGAAACGGGCCGAACTCCGCGCCCGCTTCCAGCACCGCGTGTTCCTTTCCCAGCACGTGGCCGCGCATCAACGGAAGAACTGCCGCTCTCGCGTCGATACTACCCGCTGCGCCGCCGCAACGATAGTGCAACAGCCCCGATCGGCCGATCACCGTGCGCCGTGCACGCCGTGCGGCAGCCGCCCAGACCATGCGAGGCGGCACAACTCTCACCCGGCGCGATGCAGGCACCGCATCCACAAGCGCAGGCAGCATCCGCGCGTTCGGCGCCGCGCCGTCGCCGGCAAGCGTTCGCCAGGCGTCCAGAGTATCCAGGCCATCAGCGTGCGATCGGGGTAAGGAGAGCAAACGAACTCTATGAGAATCGCGTCACAGATCGATCGGACGCAACGGAGAGTGTCCGTTTCATGCCGAAGGCAGCGGCTCATCTAATGCGCAAGTGCCTTTTGCAGGTGGTTTACTCCGACCTCAAGCAGAGCGCTTGCGTCGTCGTCGTTGCCACGATTCGCGCCCGCGACGTCGGAATCGGAAATAATCACCGTGTCGCCCAGGAGGGTAAAGCACTGCGTAAAGCCGTAGCTCCCTGCTCCGGACGATCCGGCCTTGCACCGTGCGGTAGCCGCGAAGCCCGCCGGCGCGAAACCTGTACCGCCTGATGCTTCGTCCAGAAACGCGGACGCGTCGGCGGCCGTCGCGAACACGGTGTACTGGATGTCGTCATGAATCGTTGCAGTGGAACCGCGGGTATTCACCTCGATGTAGCGTGCGCCCAGGGTTCGGTGCTGTGTCGCCTCGCTGTCGTAGGCCAACGCTCCGGTTTTCTGGTCGACCAGCACAAAGCGCGACGGCAACTCCGTTGCGCTGAACGATGTGCGGTCCAGCGCAGGCAGAATCGACGCTGCACTCTGTCCCGTGCCGGACGCGACGGTGGCGCGCGCTGCCGTGGGCGCTGCAATCGTCGCCGCCGACGTCGACGTGCGCGGCACCAGCGAGGCAATGGGAAGCACCGTCTGTGTCGGTATCTGGACGGAGGTGAATGGCGCTGGCTGGGTGCTGATCACCGACGGGCGGGCAACGGTTGCGATCGGCGGCGCCGCCGTGCGCCCGGCTTTCGGTTTGGAGCCGGACTGCTGCGAGATGACCACGCCCGCCGCCGTGCCTCCCGCCGCCAGCAGCACCAGCGCGCCGCCAATCAGCGCAAGGCGGCGTGTGTGCGACTTCCGCGCGACGGGCGCGGGCGGGAGGCTGCTCGGCCGCGCGAACACGGGCGCCGCGATCGTGGCCGGCTGCTCCCGCGGCGGGACACTACGGGGTGCGACCGCCGGCCGCACCCACTCTCCTGACCCATCCTCGGCCGCTCGCCATGGCGGCGCCGAGGCGGGCTCCGCGGACGAACCCGGCGTCGGAGTGGTCGGTGACGGCATGGTCGGCAGCGTCGGCGGCGGCGTTCGCCAGGCGACAACCGTTGGCTCGCTGACCGCGGCCGCGCGCAGTGCCGTGATAAAGGCGCCGCAGCTCGGGAAACGCGCTGCCGGCGCCTTCTCCAGCGCCCGCAGCACCACCCAATCGACGGCGGAGGGCAGAGACGGGCAGCGCGAACTCGGCGGCGGCGGCGGCTCGCTCACCTGCAGCACGATCTGCTCGGTCGCCGACCCGCCGCGGAAGGGAAACGTACCGGTCAGCAGCAGGAACGCCATCGTCGCCAGACTGTACTGGTCGACGCTCCCGTCCAGCGGCTGCCGGCCGAGGATCTGCTCCGGCGCCATGTAGACGGGCGTGCCGATGCCCATGCCCACCTGCGTCAGCGGCTCGGCCTCCGAACCGCCGTCCTGCGGCCCGACCAGCCGCGCCAGGCCGAAGTCCGCGACGACCGGCGTGCGCCGGCCGCGGTCGTCGGGCTCGCTCAGCAGGATGTTCCCCGGTTTGATGTCCCGGTGCAGGAAGCCCTGGGCATAGGCGAAGTCGAGCGCGGCGGCGACCGGCTCCAGCAGCTCGACCACCTGCGCCGGCGGCAGCGGCTTGCCCACCAGATCGCCCAGCGTGCCGCCGCGAATGTAGCGGTAGCAGATATACGGCTGGCCGTCGATTTCGCCGACCTCGTAGATCGGCACGATGTTGGGATGTTCGAGGCGGGCCAGAATGTCCGCCTCGCGCTTGAAGCGCAGCCGGAACGTCGGGTCCGCTGCGAGCGACGGGCTGATCACTTTCAGCGCCACCTCGCGCGTGGGGCTGGGCTGCAACGCGCGATACACCTCGCCCATGCCGCCCTGCCCGAGCAGCCCGAGGATGCGATACGCACCGAACTGCGTGCCGGGAGTCAACGCCATCGATCCGCTCCCAACCAGCGACCTGACCCACGCCCGGATTTTGTCACAAACGGCGCCGTGCTGCGCGGGAGCGCACAAGAAAGTTGGTGCATGCTTTCGCCGGATTGTGACTGGCGGCATGTGCCGGCGCGGCCAGCGGGAAGTTTGACACCCGTTCACCGCAAACCTACGATAGCCGCGGTCCAGACCTCTCCGTCGATTTACCGTACATGGAGTCCTGCGCAGATGCCGAACGCCATTATTGAGGCAGCGCGTGGCGAGGGCCGCACGCTGCTGAACGAGGTCGAGTCCAAGCAACTGCTCGAAGACGCGGGGATCAGCACCACGCGCGCCCGGCTCGCCACCAGCCGTGAACAGGCCGTGGCGGCAGCGCAGCAGATCGGCTTTCCCGTAGTGCTTAAAGTCGTCTCTCCGGACATCGCGCACAAGAGCGACGTCGGCGGCGTGGCGCTGAACCTTACCGACGCGAATGCCGTGGGCGCCGCCTACGACGGTATCGTGCAAGCCGTGAAAGCGGCGCAGCCTGGCGTCCGCGTGCAGGGCGTCGCCGTGCAGACGATGGCACGGCCGGGCACCGAAGTGATCGTCGGTATGACCAGAGACCCGCAGTTCGGACCCGTGCTGATGTTCGGCCTCGGCGGCATCCTCGTCGAGGTGCTGAAAGATGTCTCGTTTCGTATCGTACCGGTCAGCGAGCGCGACGCCGACCAGATGATCCACGAGATCAAGGGCTTTCCGGTGCTGGAAGGCGTGCGCGGCCAGCACGCGGCCAACCTGCCCGCGCTGAAGCGGCTGATCGCGCAGGTGTCCGGCTTCGTCGAGCAGCATCCCGAGATCGACGAGCTGGATCTCAATCCCGTCTTCGCTTATCCCGACGGCGCGCTGGCGGTGGACGCACGGATCGTGCTGGGGGCCGCATAGCTCGTTGGCGCCGGGCAATGACTATCGGTATGCGCTGGGGCAGCGCGCGGCGCGGTTGCTGCTGAGGATCGCTCGCTGAGGATCGATCAATGAACAACGTGGTCGCGCGGCTCGAACGCGTGCTCAACCCGAAGGTCGTGGCCGTGGTCGGCGACAAGCGCGCCGGCGGCGGCTACATGTGGCTCAAAAACATGAGCCCCTTCACCGGCACGCTCTACTCGGTGCAAGTCGATCCGAACGAGATCCCCGGCATCGAGGCGCTCGGCGTCAAAAACTACACCAGCCTGCTCGAGATCCCCGAGGAGATCGACCTCGTCGTTTGCGCCGTGCCGCGTCAGGTATCGCCACGCGTGATCGCCGACTGCATCAAGAAGCACGTCGGCGGCGTCGAGATGTTCACCTCCGGCTTCGCCGAAACCGGCGAGGAGCTGGGCATCCGCCTGCAGGACGAGCTGACCCGCACCGCACGGGAAAACGACCTGCTGATCGTCGGCCCGAACTGCATGGGCATCTACAACCCGAAGCTCGGCGTGCGTTTCAACGCGGAGCAGCCGGCCGGCGTCTCCGGCAGCATCGGCTTCATCTCGCAGAGCGGCACGCACGGCATGAACTTCTCGCTGCTGGCCGCGGCGAACGGCCTGTTGATGAGCAAAGCGGTCAGCATCGGCAACTCGATCGTGCTCGATGCCTCGGACTACCTCGAATACTTCGCGCAGGACGCCGCGACCGAGGCGATCGCGATGTACGTCGAGGGCGTCAAAGACGGCCCGCGCTTCGTGCGCGTGCTGCGCGAGACGGCGGCGAAGAAGCCGGTAATCGTCTGGAAGGGCGGACGTACGCCGGCGGGCGGACGCGCGACGATGTCGCATACCGGCTCGCTCGCCTCCTCGCAGCGGGTATGGGACGCGTTGGTGCGCCAGGCGAACGCGATCCCGTCGCGCAGCCTGGATGAGACGGTCGACCTCTGCCAGGTGCTGCTGCGCGCGAAGCCGGGCGCCGGCACGCGCGTTGGCCTGATGGCGATGACGGGCGGTCAGTCCGTCGTCTTCACGGACGCCTTCGAGAGCGAAGGGCTCGACGTGCCGCTGCTGACGGAAGCGTCGTACAGCGAGTTGGCGACCTTCTTCAACATCGTCGGCGGCAGCTACCGCAACCCGTTCGACATGGCGGGCACGATCGGCGGTGAGCAGGAGAACCTGGACCGCCTCTTCCGCATCTTGGACGCCGAGCCCAACATCGACGCGATCGCAATGGAGATCTCGGCCACGTTCATGTCGCGGCGCTGGGCCAACCACCCGGAGCAGCTCGAAGAGTTCATCGGCCGGCTGGCGGCGCACAAAGCGCGCTCGCCCAAGCCCTACGTCACGATCATGCACCCGGGCCACTCCGAGCTTGAGGTGGCGCAGCAGCGGCCGCGCTTCCAGCAGGCGGGGCTGCCGGTTTTGCCCAGCTTCGAGCGCGCCGCCCGCGCCCTGAGCCTCTGTGCCGAATATCACCGCACCCGTTTCGCTTCAAATCGCGCGTAGCGCGATGTCAGATCGGCTAGCATAGAGGCACGCGCCGGGTTCGGGTCTGCTCTGCACGGCGTGCCGCCCAAACGACGCAGTGCGGGGCCGTGCCGGATCAATGCCCGATTTTGTCTATCTCGACCACGCTGCCCTCTCGCCGGTCGATGCGCGCGTCGCCGAGGCAATGGCGCCCTGGCAGGCCGCGCGCTTCGGCAATCCCTCGGCGCTGTACCGTGCCGGCCGCGAGGCCGCGGCGGCGGTCGAGGCGGCGCGCGAGGCGACCGCCGCGGCGCTTCACTGCGGGCCGGCCGAAATCGTCTTCACCAGCGGCGGCTCCGAGTCGGTAAACGCCGCGCTCAAAGGGATCGCCTTTGCACAGCAGTTCGCGCGGCTGGGTGCCCATCTCGTCGTCAGCGCCGTCGAGCACCACGCCGTACTGCACACCTGCCAGTACCTCGAACGCTTCGGCTTCGAGACCGAGTACGTGGGCGTGGACCGCGCCGGCCGCGTCGATCCGGATGCTGTAGCCGCCGCCGTGCGCGAGGATACCGTGCTGGTCAGCGTCATGCTGGCGAACAACGAGACCGGCACAGTGCAGGCGATCGCGGACATTGCCCGCGCACTGCGTCCACGTGCCAGGCAGCTGGGTCGCCAGATCCCGCTCCACACCGACGCTGTGCAGGCGCCGCGCTGGCTCTCAGTCGATGTCGAAGCGCTCGGCGTCGATGCGCTCAGCCTGTCAGCGCACAAGTTCGGCGGCCCGACCGGCGCCGGTGTGCTCTATCTGCGCCGCGGCGTGCCGTTCCTGGCGCAGCAAACCGGCGGCGGCCAGGAACGCCAGCGCCGCGCCGGCACAGAGCACGTCGCCGGCATCGTCGGCCTCGGCGCCGCCATCCAGCTCGCAGAGGCGCAGCGAACCGAGAATGTACGGCGGGCCTGGTGTTTGAGCGATCGGCTGATCGCCGGCGTGCGCGCACAGTTTCCGGGGGCGGTGTTCAATGGCGACGCCGAAGCTCGTCTGCCGAACATCGTCAACTTCGCCTTTCCCGGCGCCGACGGCGAACAACTCGTGCTCGAGTTGGATGTGCGCGGCGTGGCGGCATCGAGCGGCGCCGCCTGCGCCTCGGTTTCCTGGGAGCCATCGCACGTGCTGCTCGCGATGGGCCTGCCGATCGAGCTGGCGACGGCGGCGGTGCGCTTCTCGCTCGGACCGGAGACGACGGAGGCGGAAATTGATCGCCTGCTCGCCATCCTCCCCGAGGCGGTCGCCGCGGCCAGCGGCGTCGGGGTAAGCTGATCGTACGATGATCGCTCGAATCACGGCGCGCCGCCGAGGCGCGCGCTGATGCCGTTCGGCCTGCGCCGCGGCGGCGGCAAGACCGAGGCTCCTGTGCTCGCAAGCCTGCCCGATTCGCCGGGCGAGGGGTTCGCCGCGCGCCCGCCGATCGAGCTGATCGTCGGTCTTGGCAATCCCGGCGCCGCCTATGCCGGCAACCGGCACAACGTCGGCTTCTGGGTGATTAACCGCCTCGCCAGGCGGCTGGGCATTCCGGCTGAAAAGCACAACCGCACGGCCAGCGTGGGAGAGGGCGCCTTCGAGGGCCGCCGGCTGGTGCTGGCGAAGCCGCGGACCTACATGAACGACAGCGGCAACGCGATCCGCGAGCTGCTGCGCAAGTACAAGCTGCCGGCCGGGCAAATGCTGCTGGTCTACGACGAGCTGGATCTGCCCGTGGGCCGTGTGCGCGTGCGGGAAAACGGCGGCAGCGGCGGGCAGAAGGGGATGAAGTCGATCCTTGCCGCGGCCGGCACGCAGGAGTTTCCGCGCATCCGCATCGGCATCGGCCGGCCCGTCGTCGGCGACAAGCCCTCGTGGGATCCGGAGCACGTCGCCAGCTGGGTGCTGGGCAACCCGCCCGCCGAGCAGCGCCGGCTGCTCGAAGCCGCCGCCGATATCGCCGCCGACGCCGCGATCTGCTGCCTCGAAGAGGGCGTGCAGGCCGCGATGAACCGTTTCAACCGCGACTAAGGGGCAGTAACACCTGTGCGCCTGAACGGCCTGCTTTCACTCATTCGGTCGGAACCGTCGGTCGCCACCGTGCGGCTGCGCGGTGCCGCGGCCGCCGTGCGCCTCACCGTCGGCGTGCCGGACGCGGCCAAGCCCGCGTTGCTCGCCGCGCTGCTCGACGACACGAGCGAACCGCTCGTGATCGTCACGCCGCGACCCGACCGCGCGGCGCAGATGCATGAGGAACTGCTGCTCTACCTGAACGATCCCGATCGCGCGCTGCTCTTCCCCGAGCTGGACACGATCCCCTACGAGCGCGTCTCGCCCGACGTGGAGGCGGCGGAGGCGCGACTGCGAGTGCTGGAGCGGCTTGCCAACGCGGAGGGCGCCGCGCCAATCGTGGTTACGTCTGGCATGGCGCTGGCGCAACGCACGCTGGCGCCGGCGGGGCGCGAAAGGCGCGTCGTCCTGGAACCCGGCTCGCGCCTCTCGCTTGCCGCTACGCTGGAGCATCTGCAGACGCTGGGCTACGAAACCGTCAGCCTGGTGGAAGCGCCGGGCCAAGTCAGCCGCCGCGGCGGCATCATCGACGTCTTTCCGCCCGCGGCCGAGCTGCCGCTGCGCATCGAGCTGCTGGGCGGCACGGTCGAGAGCCTGCGCAGCTTCAATCCGGCGAGTCAGCGCACGGTCGCGCTGGTGCAGCGCGCCGAGCTCGGTCCGGCACGCGAGGCCTCGGTCGATCCCGCACGGCTGAAGGCGCTGCTCGACGGACTGGACTCGACGAACCTCTCCGAGGATGCCCGCGCCCGCTTCGAAGACGAGGCCGAGCGGTTGCGCGGCGGCGACCTCGCCGTCGCCGGCGGCTTCTACCTGCCCTTCCTGACGCCTTCCTCACTGCTCGAGCATCTACCGGCAGCCTCGCTGGTGCTGGTGGATGAGCTGGCGGATACGACCCATGCGATCGACGAGCTCGACACTCAGGCCGCCGAAGTGCGCGTGGACCTTGAAGCGCGCGGGCAGATCCCGCTCGGCCTGCCGCTGCCGCACGCGCCGCGGGCGCAGGTCGTCTCCGAGCTGACCGCGCGCCCGCGCCTGCTCGACCTGCACCGCTGGGCGACGCCCGAACTCGCGGCCGAGGCTGCCGCAGATGCCGCGGTCGAGATCCTTGCGCCGCCGTTCACGCCGCCCGCCGGCTACGGCGGCCGTCTGCGTGTCGCCATGCACGACGTGCTCGACCTCGCCCGGCGCGGTGAACGCGCCATCGTCACGTCGCAGCAGGACGCCCGCCTGAGCGAACTGTTCGCGGGCGAAGGCCAGGATGGCGTGGCCGCCGAGGAGCTGAACGAAGCGCCGGCTCCCGGTTCGTTTCGGCTGCTGCACGGCTCGGTGGGCAACGGCTGGGTGCTCGATCTGCCGAACGGCTCTCTGCACCTGATCACCGACTCCGAGCTGTTCGGCTTCACCAAGCAGCGCCGCCCGCAGCGTACGCGCGTGGTCGACCGCGAGGCGTTCCTGGCTGACCTGAGCCCCGGCGATTTCGTCGTTCATGTCGAGCACGGCATCGCCGTGTTTCAGGGTCTCGTGCGGCGGCTGGTCGATGGCGTCGAGCGCGAGTATTTGGAATTGCGCTATGCCGAGGGCGACCGCCTCTACGTGCCCACCGACCAGGTGGACCGCGTCAGCCGCTACGTCGGGCCGAGCGACCGCACGCCCGCGCTCAGCCGTCTCGGCACGATGGAATGGGCGCGCACCAAAGACCGCGTGCGCCGCGCCGTCACCGATCTGGCAAACGAGTTGCTGCAGCTCTACGCCCAGCGCGAGGTGAGCGAGGGCCACGCCTTCAGCCCCGACCAGCCCTGGCAGCAGGAGTTAGAAGCGTCGTTTCCGTACGTCGAGACGCCCGACCAACTGCGCGCCATCTACGAGGTCAAAGCCGACATGGAAAGCCCGCGGCCGATGGACCGCGTGATCATCGGCGACGTGGGCTACGGCAAGACCGAGGTCGCGCTGCGCGCGGCCTTCAAAGCGGTGCTCGATGGCTTCCAGGTCGGCCTGCTGGTACCGACGACGGTGCTGGCGCAGCAGCACGGCCAGACGTTTCGTGAGCGGCTTTCCGGCTTCCCGACCAAGGTCGAGGTGCTCTCACGCTTCCGCAGCGACAAGGAGCAGAAGGAGGTGCTGACGGCCGCTGCCGAGGGCGAGGTCGATATCCTGATCGGCACGCACCGCATTCTGCAAAAGGACGTGGCGTTCAAGAACCTCGGCCTCGTGATCATCGACGAGGAGCAACGTTTCGGCGTGGCGCACAAAGAGCGGCTGAAGCAGATGCGCCAGCAGGTCGACGTACTCACGCTCTCCGCCACGCCGATTCCGCGCACCTTGCAGATGTCGCTCTCCGGCATCCGCGACATGTCCACGATGGCGAACGCGCCGCAAGACCGGCTGCCGATTAAGACCTACGTGGCCGAGTTCGACGAGCGGCTGGTGCGCGAGGCGATCTTGCGCGAGCTGGACCGCGGCGGCCAGGTCTATTTTGTGCATGACCGCGTGCAGAGCATCGAGCGCCTCGCGGCCGATCTGCGCCGCATCGTGCCCGAGGCCGAGATCGCGATCGGCCACGGCCAGATGCCCGAAGATCAGCTCGAACAGGTAATGATCGACTTCCAGCGCCGACAGTACGACGTGCTCGTCTGTACCACGATCATCGAATCGGGACTCGACATCCCCAGCGTCAATACGATTGTGATCAATCACGCCGACCGCTTCGGCCTCTCGCAGCTCTACCAGTTGCGCGGGCGTGTCGGCCGCGGCGCCAATCGCGCCTACGCCTATCTGCTCTACGATCGCGACCGCGCCCTGAGCGAAGTCGCACAGAAGCGGCTGCAGACGATCTTCGAGGCGACGGAGTTGGGCGCCGGCTTCCAGATCGCGCAGCGCGATCTGGAGATCCGTGGCGCGGGCAACCTGCTCGGCGCGGAGCAGAGCGGCCATGTCGGCGCGGTCGGCTTCGACCTCTACAGCCGCATGCTGGCCGACGCGGTGACGCGGCTGCGCGCGGTGGCGCGCGGCGAACCGCCGCCCGTGCCGAGCACGTCGCAGACGGCGGTGCAGCTCGATCTGCCGCTCACCGCCTACATCCCGGAGAGCTACGTCGCGGATCTGAACGTGCGGCTCGCGCTGTACCAGCGCTTCGGCCAGGTGACGTCGCCCGAGGAGGCGCAGGCCGCTTTCGAGGAGTGCGTTGACCGCTTCGGCCCGCCGCCGCCGGCCGTACGCGGCCTGCTCTACGCGCTGGCGCTGAAGGGGCTGGCGCGCGAAGCGGGCATCCAGTCGATCACGCTGGAGGAGGGCGAGTTCGTGCTGCGCTCCGGCGGTCCGCTCGATCGACGCATGGAGCTGCTGCGCGCCGGGCTGGCCGGCGTGCAGGTCGGCACCGCACAGGCACGAGTCATTTCCGGCCCTGGCTGGCCGGCGCGGCTCTACGCGGTCGCCGCCATCGCCGCCGGCCGCAACGAGCGCGAGCTGCCGGCATACGCGCGGGAGATCGAGGCCAGCGCCGCGCGCCAGGCGGCAAGCGAAGCCGAAGCAGAAGCGGAGCCAGCGCCGCCCGTGCCGCGCAGCACCATTTGGCAGCGCCCTTCCCCCTTCGCGCGGCCAGCGGGCGGCAACGGACGCAGCGAACGCGATGGCACGGGCGGCGAGGACCGGCGCGGCTTCGGACGCGGCGTGGGCCGGGCGCCGTTGCGGGGCGGGCGTAAGTCCGGCCGCCGCGGTCGCGGCACATAAGAGGCGGGCAGCGTTTCCGGCGGATTCGGTATAGTGAAGGTTGAAGGCCGCCGCCCCGGCAGCGGAGAGCGGTGTGTGCCCCTGCGAGAGGCCGCGTGGAACCACGGATTTTCGATACACACGTCCACTTCCCGATGAACTGGGAAGACCCGATGCAAGACCCGGCGCCGTTGGTTGAAAAGCTGTTCGAGCGGCTGCACGAGGCCGGCGTCGTCAAGGCGGCGCTGCTCAGCGGCGGGCGCTGGGGCATGGACCACGCCCGCGCCCTGCGCTATTTGCGCCCGCACGAAGACGTTGCGATCCCCGTCGCGGTCGTCGATCCGGAGGAGACTGATCGGGCGCGGGTTTGGAAGCTCTACGAGATGGGCTACCGCGGCCTGAAGATGATCGGCGTCGGCCGCGACTACGACGCGCCCGAGTACTTCCCGATGTACGCCGCAGCCGAGGCGCTGGAGCTGCCGATCGTGCTGCACCTGGGCGTGATCGGCGGCGGCATCGACTATGCGCGTACGCACCCACGCCGCGACCCCGAAGCCGCCCGTCGCCTCGAGATGATGCGCACCCGCTTCCGCGGTCCCCGAAACATGTCGGCCACGCGCATGCATCCGTTCCATCTGGACACGATCGCCAACAACTTTCCCGAATTGCGCCTGATCGGCGCCCATCTCGGCGGCACCGGCAACTACGATGCCGCCGCCTCCGTCGCGCGCTGGCGCACGAACGTCTTCTTCGACCTCTCCGGCGGCGAGACGATCGAGCGCCACGCCGTCGAACGCCGCCTGATCGGCTACGAGATCGGCGTCGAAAAGCTGACCTTCGGCTCGGACTGCGGCGCGGACGAGATCCACGAGCACGTCGATCGATTTGTACAGATCTTCGACGATATCGGGCTGGCCGACGACGAGAAGGAGCGCATCTGGTATCGCAACGCCGCCGAGATCTTCGCACTGGAGCCGCCGGCCCTGGCCGCCGAGTAGACAGGACGCCACGATGGCCGCACGCGACCTGACCCGCCTGCAGCTACGCCGGCTGCGCCCGCTCGATCTCGTCAATTTGCTGGCGATCGCCATTACCGTGTTGGCCGGGCTGTTCATCCTCACCGGCGCGGCGCCGGTGCTGTTCGTGCTGCCCGTGGTCGCGGTGCTGGGCCTGGGCGGCATCCTGCGCAACCACCCGATCGGCCGCCTGCGCAGTGGCGCCGGCGCGGCCGCCCAACTGCTGCTGCCGGCGGCGTTCGTGGTGGCGGCGGCGCTGTTCTTCCGCTACGTGTCGGTGGGCTACTGGGGCGTGTTGGCCTCGCTCGGCACGGGGCTGATGTTCGCGATCGTGTGCTACGCCGAATACGCCACGCTCGACAGCGACGACGCCAATGCGCTGCCGCGCACCGTCCTGCTGGTCGCGGCGTTCGCGGGTTTCTACGGCCTGCTCGCGGCCCTTTATGCCTACGACCTGAGCGCTCCGGCCGCGTCGCTGCTCTGCGGCGTCGCCGCGGCAATATTTGCGGTAGAGCTGTTCCGCGAATCAGAGCTCGGTCCCGCCGACCAGGCGCTCTACGGGCTGATCAGCGGCGTCGTGGTGGCGCAGGTGCGCTGGGCGCTGCAGTTCGTGCGTCTCGACGGCCTGCTGGGCGCGATGCTGCTGCTGCTTGTGTTTTACAGCCTGACCGGCCTGGCGCTGGCCGCGATTGCGCGGCGGCTGGACCGGCGCGTGGCAGCGGAATACGGTTTCGTGGCCTGCGCCGGCCTGTGCATCATCATCGCGGCCCGCCTGATCGTGGCGAGCTGAGGGCGGGCGCTCGCAGGCAGCCGGCCTGCGCTGCCGTTGCCGGCCGGGCGCTGACTGGGCTAGAATGCAAGGCACGGGGCGTAGCGCAGCCTGGTAGCGCACTTGAATGGGGTTCAAGAGGTCGCCCGTTCGAATCGGGCCGCCCCGACCGCTTTTCCCGAATGCTCGCGACAGCTCTTCCCGGCTCGCGTGTGCTCGCTCGTTCTCCCGTGGTGGTGCTCGCCGCGTTAGCGGAACAACACCACGACGCCGGCTCACTCCGGAACTAAGCCGCTTCTCCCGTGGAACTAAAGCGATCAGGAATCATGCGGCTGGTCCGCGTCGGTATCGTGCGGATGCCGACTTGCCTGCTGCTGGACCGGCGCGGCGCTGCGGCGGCTGGTGAATCTCTATTTGCTGCACCTGGATGGCGGGGCGCTGTCGGCGCGCGGGAAGCCGTACGCGACGAAGACGATCGCCGGGTACCGTGATGGTGATTAGCCGCCTGGCAATTACCGTGATCAGTGACAAGGGACTGGGCTCATCGCTTGCTGCGCTGCAGGGCGGGCGGGCGGTGGTGCGGCCACGGCTCTCACAGCAGGAGAAGAGCCGGATTGGCTGTCACCTCATGCGGCGTCGAGCGGGCAACTGCCGTGTATGCAGGTGACGATGCCGAGCGGCAGTAGTGCCTTTGGCAGGCAGGTCTTGCGCGGCGGCTGTTGCGGCCGAACCAGCGAATGACGTTCGGCGTAGTGATGCCGGCCTTGCTTGTCGAGGCGGCACTGCGAGGGCCGGGAGGAAGCGCCTGACCGGCGGCCAGCGCGCAGCGCAACCGTATCCTGGCTGGGTGCGGCGGTCCGCCGCGCCCATGTCAGAACGGACTTCAGATAAGCGTGGGCCGGTCGTGCGCCGGCCGGATTAGTGTCTGGCTGCCGGCCGGGTACGTTGGCGACCAGCGTCGCAGCCTGTAGGCGGTTCACGCCCACCCTGCTCCGACTGCGCCGGGCGCGCACCACTTCTCCCTCCGCCTCGCGGAGGTGCAGCGGATACCACATGGAGCACAGCCCGACGGAGCGTCCCGTGCGGAGCCAGGCCGCGATCGCCATGGGCGACTCGCACAATGCCCACCTCGCCGCCTCGTGTGCCGATGCTGGTCGACGCCTCTTCTCCGCCGCGCACAACCGCGTGGCTGTGGGGTCCGTTCCGGGGTCAGAGCCTGCGATCATGGTGAACGTGTCACGAGTCTGCCTATGCGTTGAGTCTGCCGCTGCCTCGCGCTCCTGGCTGCAGCGTGCGGCAGCGAATCACTGACGGCGCAGGGCGTAGAGCTTCGGGAAGAACGTGGCCGCTCGCGCTGGATAGTTGCCGTTCCATCACATCGCGAACCAGCGCAGGCCGCATATGGCTTGCGGCTGAAATCGACAATGTTCTATCATACCGGCATTTCAGACGGACGTAATCTCATAACGATGATACTCTGCCACGGTGCGGCTCGGGACCGCGGCCGCACGGACAGGGTTTGCCGCCAGGCGCTGGCGCCGCGGTAGCTGGCCTGCTCACTGAGCTTGGACCGGCCGTTCCAGGGCCGCACCAACCCCGGATGGTAACGGAATCGTTAACCTCATGGCCAATCGCATAACGGCGCCCTGTCAACCCCCCTCGGCGAAACGATGCTTCTCGGTGATTGGCGCTGAGTCGCGCCGTCTCGCCGCGCCGGATGCGGTCGCAGTAGAAAGGTTTCCTGGATGTCCAGGGATATCATTAGGCGAGCGGTACGCCTGCTTCCGCTCAGCCTGCTCGCGCTGGCCGGCGTGGCCGGCTTCGCCCTCACGGGCGATGGCGTTCACCACGCCAATGCACAATCGGCAACGCTCACCGTTTACGACGATTCGCTTGCCACCGGCTGGACCGATTGGTCCGATGCCGACGCCGATGTGAACCTCGCCAACACCTCGCCCGTCTACTCGGGCGTCCGCTCCGCCAGCTTCGTCGCCAACGGAAATGCTTCAACCTTCTACCTGCATTCGCGCACGTCCGTCGGCACGGCGCCGTACCGTTACCTGCGCTTTGCGGCTCGCGCCAGCGGGAGCGGCCAACAATACGGCGTACTGCTGTGCGACCAGGACGACAATGAGCTGACCGCGCCGGTGCCGCTGGCGCAGTATGGCGGCGATCCAGTGACGGGCAGTTGGCGGGTCTACACGATCCCGCTCTCGGCGCTGAACGCATCGTCGGGTCAGATTAACGGCGTGCTCGTCCGCGATCTGGCAGGGCAGCCCGAGCCGGCGGTCTTTCTCGACGCGATCGTGTTCAGCAGCGGCGCCGCGCCGCAGCCCTCGCCGACCACGAGTCCGACAGCGCCGCCGACCGTGACGAAGACGCCCACGGTTACGCACACATCGACACCGACGGCCACTGCCCCTGCGAAGCAGTCGCCGACACCCGCGCCGACGGCTTCACCGACCCCGCCGCCCACGCCATCGCCCACGTCGAGCGGCTCGGTCTGGATGCCGCCGCAGAACACGTCGTGGCAGTGGCAGCTAACGACACCGGTCGATCAATCGGTGAACGTGGCGATGTACGACATCGACCTGTTCGACAACGCGGCCAGCGTGGTCGCCTCGCTGCACGCGCAGGGCCGCAAGGTAATCTGTTACGTGGACGCCGGCACCTATGAGGACTGGCGGCCGGACGCGGCCAGCTTCCCATCCTCGGTGCTGGGCGCGAGCAACGGCTGGCCCCGGTGAGAAGTGGCTCGACATCCGTCAGATTTCCCTGCTCTCGCCGATCCTGGGAGCGCGGATGGATCTTTGCAAGCAGAAGGGGTTTGACGGCATCGAGCCGGACAACGTCGACGGGTACACCAACCAGACCGGCTTTCCGCTAAGCTACCAGGATCAGATCGCTTTCAATACCTGGATAGCCGCGCAGGCGCATGCTCGCGGGCTGTCAGTTGGGTTGAAGAACGACACCGACCAGACTGCGGACCTCGTCGGCCGGTTCGACTGGGCGCTCGACGAACAGTGCTTTGAGTACGGTGAGTGCAGCGCGCTTCAACCGTTCATCAGCGCCGGCAAAGCCGTCTTTGAGGTCGAGTACAACCTCTCGACCAGCCAGTTCTGCCCGCAGGCAAACGCCCTCGGTTTCAACTCGCTCAAGAAGAACCTGAACCTGGACGCCGTCCGTGAGGCCTGCCGCTGAGCGCACCTCTCCCGCGGCGCGGGGACGACGCGGCTCGGTGAGAGCCGCGTCGTTTCCATCTGGCGGCAGCGTTGCCGCGGCTCGTCGTGCAGGGGCTTCGTGCTCGACGGCCGTTCGGTACGCGGCGGCGTTCATACCAGGCGCCGCCACCTCGCGGCGCCGTTCGTGCCGGCGCACCCAGCATTGGGTATGATAGGCGACTTCGCGCGGGCCAATGCGGCTCCAGACCGTCGTCCGCACCGCTTGCCCGAGATCGGGATCGTCTATGGATTTACGGCAGGCTGCGCAATGCTCGATCATGAGATGGCCCCTCCGCTCATAAACAAACCATCCGGCAGTCCGCCCGCCGGCGACTGGTTCGAGATGTCTCCACGGCGACGGGTGTAGCGTCACTCCACCGTGACCGTCTTGGCCAGGTTGCGCGGCTGGTCCACATCGTTGCCGCGCCAGACGGCGATCTCATAGGCCAGCAGTTGGAGATGAACCGCCGTCAGCACGGGCACGAGCAGCTCCGGCGCCGCAGGCATCCAGAGCACATCGTCCGCCAGCTGCGCCAGCTCGGCATCGCCTTGCGTGCCGATGGCGAGGCAGCGGCCCTCGCGCGCCTGGATCTGCTGAATGTTCGAGACGATCTTCTCGAACAGGCGGTCGCGCGGCGCCAGCATGATCACCGGCATCTCGCGGTCGATCAGTGCGATCGGCCCGTGCTTCATCTCGCCGGCGGCGTAGCCCTCGGCGTGGATGTAGGCGATCTCCTTCAGCTTGAGCGCGCCCTCCATCGCCAGCGGGTATTGCAGGCCGCGGCCCAGCAGCAGCATGTTGCGCGCTTCGCCGTACTTGCGCGCCAGCGCCACATACGAGCTGCGGTCGCAACGGGCGCCGGCGCACAGCCGTTCCACGTGCCCGACCAGTTGAGTGAGCTGCTCGACGTGCCGGCGCAGCGCATAGCGGTTGACGGAGCCGATCTGATACCCGAGCCAGGCGGCGAGCATGTACAGCGCGGTGATCGACGCGGTGAACGTCTTGGTGCTGGCGACGCCCATCTCCGGTCCGCAGCGCGTCAACACCGTGCCGCCGGCCACGCGCGTCGTCTGGGCGCCTTCCACGTTGCAGATCGTGATCTGCGGGCAACGCCGGCGCTCTGCCTCCTCCATCGCCGCCAGCGTATCGACCGTCTCGCCCGACTGCGAGATCGAGACCACCAGCGTGTCCGGCCCGATCACGGCCTCGCGGTAGCGGAACTCGCTGGCGTTGTCCACTTCGCACGGCAGCCCGGTGATCCGTTCGAAGTAGGCACGGCCGAGCATCGCCGCGTGCAGGCTCGTGCCCATGCCGAGTACCAGCACGCGCCGGATGGTCTTCAGCTGCGCTTCACCGAGTCGCATGTCCTCGAAGTGGATACTGCCCTCTTCGAGGTTGGCGTGCTGGCGAATCGTGTTCAAGAGCGCTGCCGGCTGCTCGAAGATCTCCTTCTGCATGAAGTGCCGGTACGGCCCCTTCTCCGCCGCGGCATAGTCGTACGCGACCGTCGTCGGCCGCTTGGTGAGCGGCTGGCCGGCGGCGTCGATGTAGTCGGCGCCCTCGCGCATCACGCAGACGATCTCGCCGTGCGAAAGATACGCCACTCGCCGCGTGCGCTGCAACAGCGCCGGCAGGTCCGAGGCCAGCAGCATCTCGTCCTCGCCGTAGCCCACCACCACCGCCCCGGCGTTGGCCACGCGGGCGCCTACGATTTTGTCCGGCTCGCTCCTGGCGATCACCACCAGCGCCGCGGCGCCTTCCAGCCGGTTGATCGTCTGGCGCACCGCCGCCACCAGCGGCAGCCCCTGTTTGAGGCCGTCTTCGATCAGGTGCGGGATCACCTCGGTGTCCGTCTCCGAGACGAGCGTGTGGCCCGCCGCCCGCAGCTCGCTGCGCAGCGCGGCGAAGTTCTCGACGATGCCGTTGTGGATCACGACGACGTTGCCGTCGCAGTCCAGGTGCGGGTGGGCGTTCTGGTCGGTGACGCCGCCGTGCGTGGCCCAGCGCGTGTGGCCCACGCCCAGCCTGCCGGCGGGCAGACGGCCATCCACGGCGGTGGCGAGGATGCCCAGCTTGCCGGCGCGCTTCTCCAGGCTGAGCCGGTCGCCGTCCAGCACGGCGATGCCCGCCGAGTCGTAGCCGCGATACTCCAGCCGCGCCAGCCCCTCCAGCAGGATCGGCGCGGCCTCAGCGCCGCCCACATAGCCGATGATTCCGCACATGGCTTCTACCCTCCGCATATCGAGCCGCCAGCACGCATGATCGGCTGGCGGGCGAGGCGCCCGGTCAACAGGAGGTCAGATCAACTCGACGCCATAGCGCTGCACTCGCTGCAGCGCGGCGAGCATGGTCACAAACAGCGCCGCCAATGCCACCCCGATCGCGAGCATCTCCGGAGCACCGAAGCCCGCGAGCGCGGCGCCCACCGCCAGGCCGAGCGACGCGAGGCGGGGTCCGACGAGGCACATATGCGCCAGCCCCAGGCCCAGCGCCGCGGCGAACAGCGCAAGCGGCACGGCGCTGCGCAGCCAGGCTGCGTCGCCGCCGTAACGCGCTGCCAGCACCGCGATCGCGACGCTCGGCAGGGTGCAGCAGGCCGCGTAGGCAACTACACGCAGTTGCGCCGAACGGATAAAGCGCTCAATTTGCGCCTCGCGCCAGAGTGAGCGGGCCAGGGCGCTCTTGAGCCGCAGCACCAGCACGTCGGTGATCAGCAGCGCCACCACGAAGATGCCGAGGCCGGGCAGCATGGTCCAGTCGGTGCGCTTGAGCAGCGTCCACAGAATCAGACCCTGAGCCAGCCCGTACAGCACATACGGTTCGAGGGCGGGCAACTGCCGCAGCACCCAGCGCAGTGTCGCCAGGGTTGGGCGAGTCGGTATACTCAGCAGCAGGGCTGCCATGATCGCGCCGGGCAAGGCGGCGGTCGGTGTGCGCAGTGCGGCCGCGCCGAGCACGGCGAGGGGCAGCAGCAACGCCCGCAGCTTGGCGCCGGTCCAGAGCAGGACTGCGAAGCCGATCCACAACGCCGCGACCGTGGCGGAGACAGCCGGCTCGGCGCTAAGAGCGCAGAGCGGCGCCGCACCGCCGATCGCCAGCAGCAGCGCCACAAACGTCACGCGGCGCACCTCATCGGGCTCGAGATCGGCGCGTGCCCGCCAGTAGAGGGCGGAGGCGAGCTGCGACCAGACCATCACCCAGATCGCGCTGGCCCAGGCCGCTCACCCGAGCACCAGCTGCGTCGCCATGGTGACCAGCAGCGCCAGGGTAGGCACGGCCCGTTCGGCCAGCCCGGTCCGCCACTGGCGCGGCCGCAGTGTCAGCGTCGTTCGATGCGGCGTCAGCTGGTAGAGCCGGCGCGCGAGGTCAAAGGGACCATCCATGCCGAACTCTTGCCGCACGCGGTAGCGGTTGTAGCCAAGCGACTCCAGATGGGCCGCGATTTCGTACGGATCGACGGCCTCAAGGCAGAGTTGGTTGAGGCTCCGTGCCAGCTGTTTGACGGGATCGGCGCTGCGCCGCTCGCGCCCAGTCCAGCAGGGGGGAGCGACCGTAGGCGCCCGCCGGGACAGGATCATGAGGCTCATCTGTGACTGCTCCATTCCGATGCAGCGAGAGCGCGGTAGCCGCCTCGTAGAGGCCGCCGTATGTCTCGAGCAACTGGCAGAGGGTGAAGCGTTCGAGCGCCCGCCCCGTCCCGCCGCACCGAGCTCGGCGGCCAGAGCCGGATTGGCGAGGATTTCACAGAGCGCGTCGGCCAGCAGATCCGGCCGCGACGGGGGCACCAGCCTGCCCACCTCGCCCAGTCCCTCAGCAACGCCGCCGACCCGCGTCGCGACCACCGGGCGGCCGACCATCATCGCCTCGATCACCGTGTAAGGAAACCCTTCGGACACGCTCGAAAGCACGACCACGTCGCCCGCGTGATAGCCCTGGTAGACGGGGCTGATCGGTCCTTCGAAGCAGACGCTGTCGCCGATGCCCATGCTGACGACCTGCTGCTTGAGCTCCTCGACGTACGCCTCGTTGCCCTTCGGCACGGGGCCGAAGAGCCGCAGCAGCGCATCGGGCTGCCGCTGCTTTACCCGGACAAAGGCGTTCAACAGCGTGCGCAGATCCTTGAGCGGGTCGGTGCGGCCGACCCAGACGATCGTCGGGCGCTCGTGGGCCTCGGTCGCCGCCGCGGGCAGCGTGGCAGGGTCAACGCCGTTGGGGATGACGCGCGTGCACTCGGGCCGCGCACAGAGCTGGAGCTGCCACTGACGGTTGAACTCGCTCACCGAGGTGACAATGTCGGCCTCGGAGTACAGGAGATAGGACAGCGCCACGTAGAAGCGGGAGCGCATCAGCTTGCGCGCCGGCGTGTCGCCTTCAGCACCGAACGAGAGATAGCGCTCGCGCAGGTAGACGCCGTGATCGGTGAGGATCATCGGCATATGATGCATGCGGTGGGCCAGCCACGCGGGGATACCGGCCAGTCCGGTCGAGACGGCATGGACGGCGTCGGCGCGCGGCGGCGTGAAGAGCAGGGGCGTGAGGCAGGCACGCAGCCAGTGGAGCGCGGTCACCATCTCGCCGACACGCGGCGGCTGGGGCAGGTGTTCGGAGAGCAGCGCGTGCAGCCGTTGCAGCGACGCCGGCCGGTCGAACAGATCCCAGATGTCGTGCGAGGTGCCGAGCAGGGCCAGCGAGAGCATCCCTTCGGCGAAAGCATCCGGATCGCCCTCCATAAACCCGAAGAACTGCTCCATGGCGCCGTCAAATGCGGCCGCGAGTTCGGGGCCGGGACGGCGCAGCCCTTCCCTTCGCCGCCAGATGGATAGCGGCTCGACAACGCTGACGTTGTCCGGAATCGGCACGGCCGGCTTGCCAGGGCGCGGCCCGGTGACGGCCAGCACTTTGAAGCGATACTGCGGCAGCCCGCCGATCAGCTGGTTGCACCACGTTGTGACGCCGCCCATGACGTACGGATAGCAACCCTCGGTTGTGAGCAGAATCCGATTTCCCGGCTTGTCCGCTTCCATAATTGAGCCCTTCTGGGTGCGAGCTGGGCCGCCCCGGAGAACGTTGTTGTGTTGTACACAGGTATCAACTTGTCGATGCAGAAGATTTGGGCCCGTGCACCGATACGACGATGGCTGACCCGAGCGCCCGTCTGTCCGGCCGTGCGCCGACCGCGGTCGCGCCGCCTTTATTCGCTTCGCAAACCGGACCGCCGCCCGCATCCAGCGTCATGCGGTCGAGACCGACCGGACCGACATACGGGACGAAACCCTGGGCAGATGAGCGGATGCACGCGTCCGCGATCAGATCCGCCTGATCGGCGTAGTCCACGGTGAGGATCAGCCCGCTCCCGTCGCTGCGGCGGAACAGGTTCAGCAGCGCTTCGGTCGCGGCACTCTGGGTATCGTCTACCGGGTGGTTGGTGGCGAGGACATAGGTTTCCTCACGACCGATCCCGGTCAACTGGTCCACGTAGTCCGGATGCCGCGCACCAAGCTCCTCCGCGTTTTGCACAAACACGCCGAAGTCATCGCCCAGTGGGGACCGGGCACGGGCATAGGCGGCGATGTCCAGCACGAAATTGACCATGTCCTGCTCGTGCCCGCGCAAGCGGGGCTCCTGGTAGGCATCGACGCGGTCCAGGTAGATGCCGTCGAACCCGGCTGCGACGATCCTGTCAACGTACTGCCGCACGAGTGCCTGCCATTCCGGCGTCCAAAACTGAACCAGGTAGTTGCCCTTCCAGCGCGTGTTCCGCGCGGTGATCCACGACGGGTTGCCAGGGCGCCAGCCGGCCTGCCAATAGAAGCGGTAGTCCTCGGCCTCGCCGATGCTGAGATAGGCGACGACGCGCCGGCCGCAGCCACCAGCGCGCAGCGCCGTGATCGCGTCTGCAGAGAACTCAGCGTTTGCACTGCCGTCCTGCGAGTAATCGATCACCGCCAGGTCGTAACCGCTCGGGCCAATCTGGTCGAGCCGCGGACCGTCCAGCCAGTAGACCCAGCTGCCGATCGCGCCCCACGGCCGCCGCTGGGCCTCGCCGTACGGGCTGCCCGGGCAATCGGCTTGCTGCCGCGGCGTCTGCGCCGGCGGATCGAGTCGCGTTGAGCCCGCGCATGCCGTGCTTGACAGCAGCGCCACCCCAAGCGCGGTGACGAGCCAGACAGCGGTCACGATCTGTGTTTCCTCCACAGTTCTGCCGGGGCGGCCGGCCAGGGCGTGGCGTCGCCCTGGCCGGCCGCCGAGCTGCTACGGTCCAACGAACTTGATCTCATCGATGTAGAAGGTTGGCTGCGCTTGGCCGAGGTTGTCGGTGATGTCGATGCCGCCGATGGTGGCGTTGGCGGCGCCGAAGGCGCTGAGCGGGATGCTGTAGTAGGTCCAGGAGCCGACGACGGGGTTGGTGCCAACGTCGCTGAACTGGACGACCTGGCCGATCTGGTTGTCGCTCGGGTCCGCGAGGAAGATCTGCAGATTGGCGCCGGGCTGTGAGGCCTGTGCGGCGAAGGTAATCACGCGATACGGCGCCGCGCTGATGCCGGTATCGGAGTGTGCCTCGAGACCGCCCCAGGCGCGGATGGGCGTGACGGCGATGGAGTTGGTTCCGGCGAAGACGGGATTCGTGTTGGCGAAGTTGACGTTCGCATCGAAGGACCAGTCCACCCAGCCTGACGCGAGGGCGTCACCGTAGACGGTAAACGTTGTGCCGGCCGTGTAGGTGTAGCGATCGGGGGGGGCGGGAACGCTGGTGAGCCCGCCAGCCGTCGCGGTCACATCGACGGTGCCGCTGCCGGGCGGCACGATCACGGCGCATTGGGTTGCCGTACAGGCACCCTGGAGCTGAGCCTGAGATGGGCCAAACTGGATGGTCGTTGCGCCTGGCACGAAGCCGCTGCCGTTGACGGTGACGGTGAGGCCGGCCGGCCCGTTCGCGGGGCTGAGTCCAGTGATCGTCGGGGGCGCATAGGTGAAGCGGTCAGCCGGTGTCGTGGCGCTGGTCAGGCCCGCAGCGGAGGCCGTGACATCGACGGCGCCGCTGCCTGCAGGCACGGTGACCGTGCACTGCGTCGGAGTGCAGCCGCCCTGAAGGGTGGCCGCCGTCGACCCGAAGCGGACGGTGGTGGCGCCGGCGACGAAGCCACCGCCGTTGACGGTGACCGTAATGCCAGCGGGTCCGCTGGCCGGGCTGAGGCTCGTCACGGTCGGGGGCGCCCACTGGCCGTTGAGCGGGAGCGTGAGCGGGGTGTTCGCGGCCAGGGTGAGATGGGCGATCGACTGGCCGCCGTAGGTCTCACTGCCGCTGGCGATCAGGCCGGTCACCGGCACGGTAGTCGCCCGCTGGGCCTGCAACGTGATGGACTGCCCCGGCACAATCGTGGCGGTGACGCCGGCCGCGTTGTAGGCCATGCGCTGCGCCATCTGCTGTCCCAGCAGGTCCATCGAGGGCGAGACCAGCGGCAGCGTCAACAGGGCGCTGTACTTGGCCAGCGTCGCATCGAGCAGATCGCCGAGCAGCGAGTGCGTGCCGTCATAGGCGCGCAGGTTGGACTGGTGGAACATCAAAGGATCCAGGTCGCCCTTGAGCAGGTAGCTGAGCAGCATGCTGCTCTCTTTGTCCAGGATCTGGGCATAGGTGAGGTCCTGGCCCCAGAAACTGTGGTAGAGGCAGTTGTATTCCGCCGTCCACTCGCTGGGCTGGGAGACGTTGAAGTAGAGGTTGGTGGGGTGGCGCGGGATCTGCAGGATTTGCGGCTGCAGCGAGTTGTAGGCGCCGGCGTTGGGCGAGGGGTTGTTGTAACCGGCGAGCGAGGTGTCGCTGACCACGTAGCGCACGCCACTGTCGTAGGCGGCCTGCATCGCCTGCGCGTTGGTGAGGCCGGTGATGCCGGGCGTGACCAGGTTCTGCACGTTGTACGCGGCAAGACCCAGCGCTTGCGCCCGCTGCGTGTTCTGCTGGAACTCGTTGAGCGCGAAGGCGTATGACACGGTGGTGAGGTCTTCGTGGTCGTAGGTGTGGTCGATCCAGAGGAACTGCGCCTGATTGGCCTGCAACGACCCCGTCAAAGTGTCGGGCGAGTAGATGCCGGTCGAGCCGACCGTATTGACCGCCAGTTGCAGGCGCAGCGCCTGGCTGATCGGCTGCGCCCGTTTCTGGTTCTGCCAGCCAAGGACCTGGGTGACATCGGCGGCGGTGATGCGGTAGCTCTGGCCGGTGTTGTCGACGGGGTGATTGCAGTTGTTGGCGGCAAAGGTCCAGGCGGGGTTCCAGGTGTCGTCGGCGATGAAGACATCGTCGGGCTGTGCCACCAGCCCGACGTGGCGCTGGCCCAAAAACAGCCCCTGGCTCACCCAGTTGACCAGCCCGTAGGCCAGCACCTGGTCGTGGGTGAGATTGGGGTTGCTGTCGAAGCTGAGCGCGAGCACCTGACGGCCGTCGGGCGTGGCGTGCAGCAACGCCAGCACGTCGCCGGCGGCGTCCTGCAACAGCGGTGTTGCGGTGCCGTCGGTGGCGGCGTGCGCCAGATAGGTGTAGGCGAGGCTGATGCTGAGCGGCGAGGCGGTGTTGACATAGGGGAACAACGGCGCCCCTGCGGCGGTGAAGCTGGCGGCAAGCGGGGTGGTTGAGGTATCGACGGCGCTGACGTTGCCCGTGTAGCCGTAGTCGGGCGAGGGGAAGGTGTACCAGGACAACTGGCGCAGGCCGAAGCTTGACTCGGCGCTATAGAGCGTCTGCCACTCGGCGGCGGAGAGGCCGGAGACGTAGCTGCTGCCGTTGTAGTAAGCGAGAGCGCCGGTGGTGAGGATCACGCCCTGGTAGAAGCTCTGGCAGCCGCTTGAGAGCAGACCGGCGGTGAGTCCGCCGGGGTGCTGGCTGCTGATATAAACCGTGTAGGGCGTGCCCATGTAGTCGAGCGCCTGCTGGATCGCCGGCAGGTCCGCCTCGGTGCCGTCGCCGGCCAGAACTAACAGCTTGAGGCCGACGCTGGTGGAGGTACAGCCAGCCGGGGCGCTGAGCGCCTGTCTCTTATACACATCTCAGAGCCCACGAGACAGG
>CALFMN010000146.1 GCA_937879875.1 uncultured Chloroflexota bacterium
CGACGCCATCCCGGATCGCCCTGCGCACGGTCGCCCCTCGCCCAGGATTGGGAGAAAGGGGACGGGGGATTGAGGGCCGAACGGCTGGATGTCGTTCCGCGCTCCAGCTAGCTCAGGGCGGAGCGCCGAAGGCCGCCAGCGCCATCTCGGCAGCGAGCCGCTCGGCCGTGCGCTTGTTGCTGCCGGTGCCGCTGCCCAGAACCCGCTCCCCGACGGCAACTTCCACGCGGAACAGCCGCGCGTGGTCCGGACCGTCGATGCTGGCAACGCGGTAGACAGGCGTCTGGCCGGAACGGGCCTGGCAGAGCACCTGCAAGCGCGACTTCGGATCGTGCGTGCTTTCGCCGGGCGCAACACTGCGCAGCTCGGGAGCGAGCGTACGGCGGATGAAGGCTTCGGCGGCGGTGACGCCGCCGTCCTCCGCGACGGCGCCGATCACCGCCTCGTAGGCGCGGGCCAGGTTGAGCGGCCGCTCACGGCCGCCAGTCTGCTCCTCGCCGCGGCCGAGCTCGAGCAGATCGCTGAGGCCGAGGCGGCGGGCGACGGCAGCGAGCGTCTCGCCTTTCACCAGTTGCGCCCGCAGCGTCGTGAGCTGGCCTTCGCTGGCCTCGGGGAAACGCCGATAGAGGTCGCGCGCCACGACGAAGCCCAGCACCGCGTCGCCGAGGAATTCCATGCGCTCGTTTGAGTCCGTCGCGGGACGGCCCGTCTCGTTCAGCAGCGAACGATGGACCAGCGCCCGACGCAGCAGTTCAGGCTGCCGGAAGCGCTGGCCCAGCCGCCGTTCGGCTTCGCCTGGGCCGGCGACGGCGGCAGCGTGCGCGCGTATTGGTCGCGGGCGCTTCACTGGCCGTAGCAGCGCAGGTCGGACGGGCCTACCTCCTGGCCGCGCAGGAAGGCGATATGGGTGGTCCAGACGCCGAGCGCCTTGCCGCCCTGCGGCCCGTTCAGCTTCACGTAGACGTTGTCGCCCTCGTTCGGCGTGATATCGCGCCACACGTCGGGATCGAGCGCCGCGCCCTCGGCCCGCTGCACGAGAAACGTGCCTGTGCTCGCCACCTGGAAGCTGGCGCCGCCTTTGTCAAAGGTCACAGGGTTCAGCGCTACGGAACCGTCGCGCACGCGCGCCTCGAACACGCGCAGCAGGCCGTCCTGATCGCCTACCAGGCGCAGGAACTCGACGGAGCCCTGAAAGATCACTTCGCTCTGGTCGTAGTACGTCGTATGTCCGGCAGTAACCTCAAGCAGGGCGCCGCCGTCCAGCAGCAGCCAGCGCCAGTCCGTCTCGCGGCCGTTCAGGTGCTCGGCACACTCGATCACCGTCTGGACCAGCCGGTCGTCGCCGTTCCAGAGCATGATCGCGTCGCCGGGCTTCAGCGTCTGCGGCGTGGTTTCGACCGGCGCCGGATGCCCCCGCTCCTTGCGCTGCTGCCGCAGTCGCTCCCAACGGCCGAGAATGCCCTCTGCCATGCCTCACTCGCTCCCGCGTTGCTCCACGGTCCGGCCTAAAATCCCGCCACGCTGCCCTCGCCGCGCAGATCCGAGGCACCCATCCGCGCCGCGCTTTCCGCATCGATCTGGATCGCCATCACGCGGCCCATCAGGCCGTCCCAGGCGCCGGTGCGGCGAACGCGATGCCCGCGCCGTTCCAGTTCGGCGTAGACCGTTTCGTCATAACGGCTCTCCAGCGTTACGTCGAGTCCAGCGTTGTGGCCCCAGCGCGGCAGATCGACGGCCGTCTGCACGTCGTAGCCGCCATCGACGACGGCGCTGATGATCTGCATGTTGGTCTGCACCTGCTGCATGCCGCCGGGCGTGCCGCCGAAGAGATACGGCCGGCCGTCGCGGGTGATCAGATAGTTGTTGAGCGTGTGCACCGGGCGCTTACCCGGTTCGAGTGCGTTTGGGTGACCAGGCTCAAGCGAGAAGCTGCACATGCGGTCGTTGAGCAGCACGCCCGTGGCGTCCACGACGAGGCCGCTGCCCCAGGGGTGGAACACGCTCTGAATCGCCGCAACGGCGTTGCCCGCGCCGTCGCAGACCGCGAAGCTGGTGGTCTCGTGCACCGCTTCGCGCAGCCGGCCGGCTTCGGGCTCGGAAGCCGCGTGCTGCCGATCGATGCGGGAGCGGCGCTCGGCGATGAAGTCGGCGTCGAGCAGCCGTCGCACGTCGAAACCGGAGCGGCGCGGGTCGCCGGCGTGCGCCCTACGGTCGGCGAAGGCGAGCTTCTTCGCTTCGATCATCAGGTGCATGACGTCCGGCTCGTCGGGCGAGCGACCGGCCAGGTCGAACCCTTCGAGCAGCAGCAACTCTTCCAGCAGAATGTGGCCCTGCGTCACCGGCGGCTGCTCGTACACCGTCAGGCCACGGTAATTGCAGGATATCGGCTCTCCGATCTCGGTCTGGTGCTCCGCCAGATCCTCCGGCGCAAAATAGCCGCCCTGCTCGCGTGAAACGCGCAGCAGCGCCTCGGCGAACGGGCCGCGGTAGAACGCCTCGCTGCCGCCGTCCGCGATCTGCTGCAGTGTGCGCGCGAGGTCGGGCTGGCGCAGGATCTGGCTGGGCCGGGGCAGCGCGCCGCCGGGCATGAACGCCGCGACGCTGGCCGGGAAACGGCGCAACGTGGTCTCGAACTCGGCCGTCTGCTGCGCCAGTCGCAGCGAGACGGGGAAGCCGTCCTCCGCCGCGTCGATTGCGGGCTGCAGCAGGCTGGCGCGCGGCAGCGTGCCGAAACGCTCGTGCGCCGTCAGCACACCATCGACGAAGCCGGGCACGGCCACGCTGCGGATGCCCCGTTCGGGAATCCCGTCTGCATAGGCCGTGAGCGCCACGCCGGAGGGAGCCACGCCGCTGCCATTGATGGCCGTGACGGCGCCGGTTTCAGCCGAGTACACGAGCCAGAAGACGTCGCCGCCGATCTGGCTGCGCGTGGGCTTAAGCACCGTGAGCAGGAAGGCGACGGCGGCTGCCGCATCGACGGCGTTGCCGCCGGCGCGCAAGACTTCGAGGCCGGCCTGTGTCGCCGCGGGGTGCGAGCCGGCCACCAGCGCCGCGCGGCTCATCACCGGGCCCTGCCGCGGTGCCCAGCGGTTCGAGCGGATCGCCTGATCGTTCGCTGCTGCCATCGCCTCGTCCCCCTCGTGCACTGCGCGTTGCCTGTATCACTGTTCGCTGAAGCCTGTTACCGCTACTCTAGCCGACGGGCAGCGGCGTGACCACCGAACGGGCACGCCGATGTCTGCACAACGTCTGGGCGGCTCGCCTACCCGCGGCACCTAACCCTGACCTCGCTGAAGCGAGGTCAGGGTTAGGTGCCGCGGGTTGAGCAACATTGCCGAGAGTTTCGCCTGCTTCACTGCAAGATCGCTGTAATTTGGCCGGCAGTTGAGATACCATAAACGTCGCTGCGCCGGTGCGAAAGCGGCGGCCCACCAGACCTTCCCTCCGGAGATCGCGCACGTGCCTCTGCTCCGTCGTCTCGCCTGCGCGAGCGCTGTCGCCCTGCTCGCCGCCACTGTTGCCGGCCTCGGCGCCGGACATCACGCGCGCCCGGCGCGGGCGCAGGACGAGCCGCCTGCTCCGCTGCCGGTCGAGTTGCAGATTCCCGCGGCGCACATCGACGCGCCGATCTGGCAGGTGGGCGAGGATGACTCCGGCGGCATGGAGAGTCCGTGGAGCGACACGGCGGTCGGCTGGTTCGCGCCCGGTTTCCTGCCTGGCCAGCCCGGCAACGCGGTAATCGCCGGCCATGTGGACTGGGTAGACCACGCCGCCGTTTTCTACTTCCTCAAGAACCTTTCGCCCGGCGACCTGGTCAACGTGGCGATGGACGACGGCAGCGTGCTGACGTTTGCCGTGGACGAAGTCGACCAGTATGACGACGGCGACACGCCGATGGACCAGATCTTCGGCGACTCGGACCAGCCGCACCTGAATCTGATCACCTGCGGCGGCGTCTTCGACCACTCGACGCACAACTACGACCACCGGCTCGTGGTCTACACCACGCTCGTGCAGAACTGAGCGGCGACCGGCCCTCACCCCCGACCCCTCTCCCAATCCTGGGCGAGGGGCGATCCGCGGTTGCTTGAGCGAAGAGACATCGGGTTAGGCGATGCAGCGCTGCCACCGGTGGTCGCGGCTGGCGCCGCGAAGGGCGCACGTCTGTGCGCCCCTACCCTGCCGGGGTAACCGCACCGGCTACGGAACGCACTCCCCAGGATCGCCCCTCTCCTTCTCCCAGGATTGGGAGAAGGAGAGGGGGAAGGGGGTGAGGATGAGGGCCGAGCGTCAGGACTTCCAGACCATGTGCATCAGCGGCCAGATCGAGGGACCGATCTGGTAGTTCTGCACGTTCTTGCGCGTGGTCTGCTGGTAGACGCCCCAGGAGTAGATGATGAACGGCTGGAGGTCGATCAGCGTTTGCATGACCTGCTTGTAGATCTCGGTACGTGCTCCCACGTCCAGCGTCTGCTGGCCCTTGTCCATCAGCGCATCGAGATTTGGGTCGCTGATGTGGGCGAGATTGAATCCGGCGCCGGTGTGGAACAGTTGGTAGCAAAAGCCATCCGGGTCGACGGCGCCGCTCCAGCCGAGGCCGCCCGCCTGATATGCGCCCTTGTTGCCGTTGTCCACGAGCGTAGCGAACTCGATCGGCTGCAACGACATATTGAAGCCCGCCGGGCTGATCTGGTCCTTCATCAGCTCGAAGGTCTGTTGGATCACCGGAGCGGCGTTCGAGTACTGCGCCGAGAACGCCACGGTGTCCTTTCCCGCCTGCTTGAGCAGGTCCTTCGCCTTGGCGATGTCCTGCTTCAGGTACGGCCCCTGAACGCTGCCGAAGAGGGAGCCGGGGATCTCGGTGTCGGCGACCACCTGCGTGCCGAAGTACACGGTATCGACGATCGTCTGTCGGTCGATGGCGTAGGACAGCGCCTGCCGCACACGCTTGTCCTGGAATGGGTCCTTCTCGGTTTCCATCATCACGAAGCTGAAGCTCAGGCCGGGCACCTGTTTGTAGACCAGATCCGGATTCGAGAGGATCGACTTGATGTCCTTCGGCGGCGGCGTGTCGATCCAGTCGTTGTCGCCGGTCCTCAGATTGGCGAGGCGAGTGTTCTCGTCCGGGATGTTCTTGAAGACGAATTTGTCCATGTACGGGTACTGGATGCCGTTCGCATCCTTGCGCCAGTACGCCGGGTTCTTGTCGAGCACCACCTGGTTGCCGTGGTCCCAGTTCGTGAACTTGAAGGGGCCGGAGCCTGCCGCGGTCAGATCGTTGGGCAGGTTGGCTCCCAGCTTCTGGAAGGCCGCCTGCGAATACATCGCACCCGCGCCGCCCGTGAGCTTCGAAAGGAACGGCGCGTAGGGCGCGCTGACGGTGATCTTCAGCGTATTGGCATCGACCGACTCCATTGCCGTGATCGGCTTCACGTCGGCAGTCCGCACTGAGGTCTTGTCGTCGATGTGCCGCTGCAGGTTCCACTTCACCGAGTCCGCGTTGAAGTCTGTCCCGTCCTGGTACTTGATGCCCGGATGCAGGTGGAAGAGGTAGGTCGTGTTGTCGGGGTTTTCGACCTTATCGATCGTATTGCCGGCGATCTTGAAGTCGTTGGTGCCGATGAACAACGGCTCGACGATCTGCGCCTGCACCCAAGCGCTGTACACGTCCTGCGATTTGCCCGAGTCCAGGTTCGTGACGTCGCGCGACGTGCCGAACGTCATCGTGCCGCCGGTCTTGACCTTGCTCGCCGCGGCCGTCGGCGAGCCGGCGTTGATCGACTGTGCGGTCGGCGGCGCGGCCGGCGAGCCGCTCGGCGTGCCCGCAGCCGTTGTCGCACCGCCGGAAGACGTAGCGGTGGACGGCGGCGGGTTGCTGCCGGAGTTGTTGTTCTTGCCGCCGTTGTTGTTGCTGCTGCCGCAGCCGGCGAGCGCCAGCGCCATCAGGCTGGTCGCCGCTGCGCCGCCGCCCAGCGCCCGGCGTCGGTTGACGCGCGAGGCCGCGAGTCGCTGCCAGTAGTTGTTCGAGTCGTAGCCGCTCATCGTCATCCCTCTCCATCCGCGCCGGCGCTCGTGAGCCGGCCGCGGCTCGTCCGTTCAGTAGATCTCTGCTCCTGTTGTCGGCACCTCCTGAGTGAATGTTTTGCCCGCGCAGTGGGGCGGCCGGCGCGGCGGCTCGATCAGCGCGTCTTCAGGCGCGGGTCGAGATAGTCGCGCAGCGCGTCGCCCAGCATGTAATACGTAAACACGGTCAGAAAGATGGCGGCGCCGGGGCCGATCGCCATCCACATGTTGTTATGCAGGTAGTCTTTGCCGATGTTGATCATCGCGCCCCAGTCGGGCGTCGGCGGCTGCGCGGCGATGCCAAGAAAGCTGAGCGCTGCCAGCGCCAGGATCGCATTGCCGCCCGCCAGCGACGCCGCCACCACCAGGGGGTTGGCGATATTGGGCAGGATGTGGCGGAACATGATCCGCCAGCGCGAGGCGCCGATCACCTCGGCGGCGCGCACGTACTCCTGCTCCTTGGCCTGCAAGACCTGGCCGCGCGTGAGCCGAAAATAGAGCGGCACGCCGAGGATGCCGACGGCGATCATCGCGTGGTACAGACCAGGCCCGAGCGCGTTGACGATCGCGATCGCCAACAGAATGCCGGGGAAGGCGAGCTGCGCGTCGACGTAGCGCCCGCAGAGCAGATCGGCCAGGCCACCGAAATAGCCGGCCATCAGCCCCATGACGACGCCCACGACCAGCGAAATGCTGACGGCGATCACCGCGACGCGCATCGAGACCTGCGCGCCCTTGATCACGCGGCTGTACATGTCGCGGCCGAGGTAATCCGTGCCGAGCCAGTGCGCGCCGGAGGGGCTGCGCATCTTGATCGTCGGCGCGGTCTTCGTCGGATTGTAGGTGGCCAGCGCGTCGGCGAAGACGGCGACCAACACCAGCGCCACGAAGATGACGATGAAGGCGGACAGCACGCGGTGATTGACAATAAAGCGCGAGAGCGAATGCTTGCGCCGGGCCGCCAGCGCCGATTCGCCGAGGGCGGAGGGGATGGGGACGAGGCGCTCACCGGCGACCATAGCTGATCCTCGGGTCGAGATAGGCGTAGGCGATGTCCACCAGCAGGTTGGCGATCATATAGCTGAACGCCGCGATCAGCACCACGGCCTGCACGATCGGATAGTCGCGCCGGCCGAGCGCATCGACCGTCAGCCTGCCCACGCCAGGCCAGGTGAAGATCGTCTCGGTGATCACCGCGCCCTCCCAGAGTCCGCCCAGCGCGAGGCCGGCGAGCGTCAGCACGGGCAGGAGCGCATTGCGCATCGCGTGCCGGGCCACCACCACGAACTCACGCAGCCCCTTGGCGCGCGCGGTGCGGATGTAGTCGGTGTAGAGCGCCTCCAGCAGGCTGGAACGCACGAAACGCGACAGCGTCGCCGCTCCGGTAACCGCGCCCACGGACGCGGGCAACACCAGATACCGCAGGTTCTGCGCGGGTGCCCTGGAGAAGGCGACATACCCTCCCGGCGAGAAGATCCGCCAGTGCAACGCGAATAAGAGGATCAGCAGCACACCCAGCACAAAATTCGGCAGCGAAACGAAAACCAGCGAAAAGGCGGTGGTCAGGCGCGACCAGACGCTGTCGCGCCAGACGGCGGCGACGGTACCGAGGATGATCGCAAAGATCAGCCCTACCGCGAAGCCGGTGAGCCCGAGCTCGAGCGTCGCGGGCAGCCGTTCGCCGATCGCCTTGCGCACCGGCTCGCGGCTGGCCAGCGAACGGCCGAAGTCGAGGTGGGCCAGCCGTCCGAGCCACTTGACGTACTGCACGGGATAGGACTCGTCCAGCCCCAACTCGTGCCGCAGCGCCTTGACGTTCTGCGGCGTGGCTTCTTGGCCGAGGATCACGCGTACCGGATCTCCGGGCGTCAGCCGGATCAGCACGAACAGCGCGATCGTCACCAGCAGCGCGACGGGGATCATCGAGAGGACGCGGCGGACGATGTACCCGGTCATGGTGCAGCTATCCTACAGCCTGACAGACACTTCCGCGCGGGCGCGCCGGCTACTGCGATTTCCAGACTGTCGCATAGCGCTGTATGCCGTCGGCGACCAGTACGAAGCCCTTCACCTTCGGCGTATGCAGCTCGATCGTCACCGGATGATAGATGAAGATCCACGGCGCGTCTTCCGTGACCATCTGGTTGATCTGCTTGTAGAGTGTGTTGCGCTGCTCCGGGTCGTAGCTGGCGCGGGCCTGATCCAGCAGGGCATCGACCTGCTGATTGGAGTACTGCGGGTCGTTGAAGCCGCCGCCGGTGTGGAAGTGATTGTAGCTGTTGCCGTCGGGGTCGATGCGGCCGCTCCAGCCCAGGATCGAGGCGGTGAAGTGATGCGTCTGCGTGTCGTCGACGAGCTTGGTGAACTCCTCCGGCACGATATTCACGGTGATGCCGACGTCCTTCAGCTCGTCCTTGATCAGCTCGGCCTGCTGCTGCTGCGCGGGCGAGTTGGAGGTAATCAGCAGATCGAAGCTGAAGCCGTTGGGCTTGCCGCCCGCTGCCAGCATTACCTTCGCTTTGGCCACGTCGTGCGTGTAGGGCTTGAACGAGGCGTCGTAGGGCGGCAGCGGCGGCGAGATTGGCCCGTTGGAGACCACGCCCAGGCCGTAGAACACCGTCTGCACGATCGTCTCGCGGTCGATGGCGTAGGCGACAGCCTGGCGCAGCGCCTTGTTGTTGAACGGCTCAGACTGCACGTTCAGCTCGATGCCGTCGAACTCCAGCGCCGGCGCGTCCTTGTAGACGAAGGCGCTGTCCTTCTTGACCGCGGCGATGTCTTTGGCCGGCGGGCGCTGGGCGATGTCCACGTCGCCCGTCTTGAGATTGTTCAGGCGGTTATTCTCGTCGGGGATGATCTTGTAGACCAGCTTGTCCAGATACGGCAGTTGCTCGCCGCCCTCCTTCTTCCAGTAGCTCGGGTTGCGTTCGAGCGTCACGTGGTCGTCCTGCTGCCACTCAACGAAACGGAAGGGTCCGGTGCCGGCGCCGGCCGGCGCCGTGGTCAGGCCGTCGCCCAGCTTCTGGATCGCCGTCGGAGAAAGCATCATGCCCGCGCGGTCGACCAGTGTGGCCAACAGCGGCGCGAACGGCTGCGTCAGGTTGAGTTTGACCGTGTACTGGTCGATCACGTCCACCGAAGCGACGCTGGCGTCGAAATCTGTGCCGTCTTGAAACTTCACGCCCTGGTGCAGCTTGAACACGATCGCCTTCGGGTCGCTCGTATCCCAGCTATCGGCAAGGTCGGGCTGGATCTTCAGGTCCGGGCCGATCGTCACCAACGAATCGTAGAGCTGGTAGTGAATCTGACGGTCTACGAGCAGGGTGGATTTGAGCGGGTCGAGGTTCTTCATGTTGGAGTCGATGGCGATGGTCAGCGTGCCGCCGCGCGTCACCTTCGCCGCGGCCGCGCTCGCCGACGGCGCCGCCGCCGAGGTTGATGCCGCGGCCGCCGTGGCGCTGGCGCTGCCGGCCGAGGCCGCACGTGTGGCGGAGGCCGAGGCGCCCGCTGCCGGAGCGCTGGGCTGTGCCTTGCCCCCGTTGTTGTTACTGCTGCTGCACGCCGCGAGCAGCGCCGCCGTCGCCACCAGGCACAGACCGCGCCATCCCCGCCTCATGGCCCGCCCCCCTATCGCGTCGTGCTATACTGGCGATCCAGTACGGTGGTCTGCTGGTCTGACAACAGTAGCGCGCCGTGCCGCGCTATGCAAGCGAATCCATGCAACCGCGACAGGGGGCGCCATGCCGGCGGGCGAGACAGATACGGTGGTGGCCGCGCGCGGCAATCGGGCGCGGCCCATGGCAGATGCGGCCAGCCTCGGGCCTGTGCGCCGCATGAATCTCTCCGCGGCCATCGCCGACCGCATCGCCGAAAGCATCGCGCAGGGCAAGCTGCCCGCCGGCAGCCGGCTGCAGTCGGAACGCGAGCTGAGCGACCGCTTCGGCGTCGGGCGTTCGTCCATCCGTGAGGCGATCAAGACGCTCGAGAGCCGCGGCCTCGTCGAAGGGCGCCAGGGCGAAGGCCGCTTCGTGCGCGCCCAGGACCTCGCCGGGCTGGTGCAGCCGCCGGCCGGCCCGCTCTCCGTCACCGAGCGCGAAGTGGCCCAGCTCTACGAGGCGCGCCGCATCATCGAGCCGGGCATGGCCGCCCTCGCCGCCGAGCGCGCCGCGAAGCGCGATCTCGCCGCGGTGCGGCGGATGCTGGAACGGCATGAGGAGCGTGTGAACGCCGGCACGTACGGCGGCGCCGAGGACACGGCGTTTCACCTCAAGATCGCCGCGATGGCGGAGAACGGCCTGCTCGCCCGGCTGCTGGACGCCGTGTTCCAGGCGCTGCATGCGATCCGGGAGCCGGCGTTGCGCTCCTCGCCGGCGATCAAGCTGTCGCTCGAGGGCCACTGGCGCGTGCTCGAAGCGCTCGAAGCGCACGACCCGGAAGCGGCGCAGCGTGCCTCGCTGGAGCACCTCGATCGCGCCCGCCGGCTGGCGCTGGACGTGGTCCGCGCCAGCGACGCCGCGACCGAACCAGCAGCCTGGTAGGCGCCGGCGGAGCACCTAACCCTGACGGCTAACGCCGTCTGTCCCTTCCCGAGGCGGGAAAGGGACTGCTGGAGCGCTCCACTCGCCGTGCGAGGGCGGCGGGGCCGGGGTGTCCTCGCGGGACAGGCGATGCGATGGTCTCCCACCGATCGTGTGTCCTCGAACCAAACCCTTCCCGTGTCGGGAAGGGACAGATATCGCTTCAGCGATATCAGGGTTAGGTGCCCCGCAAGCCCGCCCCGTCGGGAACGACGCAGTGACTCGATGCCCGCCGCATGTCGAACGGCCGGAACGCGACTGGACGTTCTGCGTCGCGGGCGCTGCTGCCGCACAGCCGCTGTGCCACAATGAATCCGGCACGGCGATGGGGGCGGGAGTGATTCGGCAGATCCGGCAGACGGCGGCGATCTTTGCGATCGGCTTCCTGGTTCTCAGCGGCGGGCTCGTCTACTGGCAGGTGATCCGGGCCAACGCCGTCGCCAGCGATCCGGGGAATCCTCGCGTCGCCGAGGCAGCCCAGACCGCCGACCGCGGCCGCATGCTGGACCGCAACGGCGGCGTGCTCGTGCAGAGCGTCCTCCAGCCCGACGGCACACGCACCCGAACCTACGCCCTGCCGTCGCTGGCGCAGACGACGGGCTATGTGAGCACCCGCTTCGGGCTCTCCGGCCTGGAGCAGAGCTACAACCAGTACCTCAGCGGCAACAGCGGCGGCGACCCGCTGGACACGGCGATCGACAACCTGCTGCATCGCGCCCGCCCCGGCAACGATCTGGTGCTGACGATCGACGCGCAGTTGCAGCGGGTCGCGGCGCAGGCGCTCGGCGACCGGCCTGGTGCGGTTGTGGCGCTCGACCCAACGACGGGCGCCGTGCTGGCGATGGTCAGTTCGCCCTCGTACGACCCCGGTGCGATCGACACACAGGGTGATCAACTGCTGAAAGATGCGAACAAGCCGTTGCTGAACCGGGCCACGCAGGGACTGTATCCGCCCGGCTCGACCTACAAAGTCGTGACGGCCACGGCGGCACTCGATTCCGGCAAGGTCAAGCCCACGGACAAGTACCGCTGCGTCAACGGCATAGTGATTCAGGGCTTCGTGATCAACTGCGAGAACGCACCGCCCGGCCAGACCGAGTGGGATTTCGAGACGGCGTTCGCGTTCTCGATCAATGCGACCTTCGCCCAGGTCGCAGCCAACCAGCTCGGCTCCGACCTCTTCCTGCGCTACAGCCGCGCCTTCGGCATGGACTCGGCGCTGCCGTCTGACATCGATACGGCGGAGAGCCGCACGAGCAACGCCGGCGGCGGTCTCGATCCGGTGCTGCTCGCAAACAGCGGCTTCGGTCAGGGGCAGCTTCAGGTGACGCCGCTGCAGATGGCGCAGATCGCCGCCACGGTGGCAAACCACGGCAATCTGCCGCGGCCGTATCTGGTGCAGGAAGTGCGGGCGCCGGACGGCAGCGTCGTGCAGCAGCACTCGCCGGAGAACATCCGCCGCGTGATGAGCGATCAGACTGCGCAAACGCTGACCCAGTTCATGATCGCCGCGGTGCAGGAATTCGGCGGCGCCGCCGGTCTGCTCAACCAGAACATCGCCGGCAAGACTGGCACGGCGGAAACGGGCACGGCCGGCCTTTCCGATTCGTGGTTCATCGGCTTCGCGCCCGCGACGAATCCGCGCCTCGCCGTCGCGGTGATCGTCGAGAACGGCGGACCGGGCAGTCAGGCCGCTGCGCCGATCGCCGGCAAGGTCTTTCAGGCGTTTTCCGCACGCTGAACGCGGGCAAGGGTCTGCCGAGCAGCGCGGGCCGCGATGATAGACTGGATCGGCAGGCCGCTGCCGGACGCCGCCGTCCCGGCCCGCATGCCGGCGAGACCCCAACGAGACGATGAAGCCACTATCGCGCCTCGAAGCGCTGATCGCGGAGATCGTGGAGCGGCCCGCCTGGCTGCTCTCTTCGCGCCGGCTGCATCCGCTCGAACTGACCAGCGCCCTTACGCGCGCGCTGGAGGAGCGTGCCGTGCGGCTGGCCGACCGCGTGCTCGCGCCCGATCAGTACGAGCTGCGGCTTCATCCGAACGACTTCGCCGCGCTGGCGGAGCTGCGGCCGCTGTTGGAAGGCGAGCTGGCCGAATTCTTGACGCGTACCGTGGCCGAACGCGATCTGGCCTGCAACCGCCCGCCGCGCGTGAGCATTGCGGCCTCTGCCGATGTACGGCAAGGACGCGTCGCCGCCACCGCACAGTTCAGCAGCGCGCCGGCCGCGGCTGCCACCGTGGTCGGCTTCGGCTCAGCCGCGCTTCCCCGGCCGCCGCCTCGGACCGATACCGCCGTTCCGGTCCACGCGCCGTACCGCCGGCAGCCGCGCGCCGCCGAAGCGCGGCTCGAACTGATGGACGTGCGCGGGGAGACGCTCGAAGTCTACCTGCTGCGTCCCGGCGCAACGATCATCGGTCGCCGCGCCGGCAGCGGCGTCACGCTGCTCGACACAAAGGTATCGCGTGAGCACGCCCGCATCGAGCGGACCGACCGGACGGTCACGATCCACGACCTCGGCAGTCTGAACGGCACCCGCGTCAACGGCGAACCGTTGTCCGCGCCGCGGCGCCTGCTGCCGGGCGACGTGATCGAGATCGGCCGGGCGCACCTGCGCTTCAACGGGCCGTAGCCGCTCCCACGCTCGCGGTACACTGAGGACATCGGGCGCTGCTGCATGGCAGCGCAGCCATCCGCTGATTCCCGGAGGGATCGGGCCTCTGCTCGACGATACCGCGGTCATCCTGCTTCGGCTCGCCGTCCTGGCGCTGCTCTATCTCTTCCTTGCCGCCGCTTTGCGCGTGGTCTGGCGCGACGTGGCCCGCGCCGCCCCGGCGAAGCGTGGCAGCGTGGGGCGTGCCTTCCTCGTCGTGCAGAACGGCGCCGGCAAGCAGCTGCGCACTGGATCGCGCATCGCCGTCGAGGGCGCGGCGAGTATCGGTCGCGACAGCGACAATCAGGTCGTCATCGAAGACACCACCGTTTCCGGGCGCCACGCGGCGCTCGTGTACCGTGACGGACGCTGGTGGCTCGAAGATCTGGGCAGCACCAACGGCACCTGGCTCGGCGATCACCGCGTCGCAGGGCCGGAACCGATCGCGGCCGGCGAGCTGATTCAGGTCGGCCGCATCTCGTTGCGCCTGGTCTAACGCCGCTGCTCAGGCGCGTTCGAGCGGCCGCGATGTCGAGAGGCGCAGCAGCAGCCCGAGCAGCACGAAATTGACCACGATCGACGAGCCGCCGTAGCTGACGAAGGGCAGGGTGATGCCGGTGATCGGGATCAGCGCCAGGTCGCCGGCCGAGATCACCATCGCCTGAATCGCCAGAATCGCGGTGGCGCCGACCGCCAGCAGCATGCCGAAGTCTGCCGGTTGGCGCATGCCGATCCGCAGCCCGCGGAAAGCAAGCACGACATACGCCGCGATCAGCGCCATCGCCCCGGCGCTGCCAAGCTCTTCGCCGATCGCGGCGAAGATGAAGTCCGTCTGCACAACCGGGATATCGAGCGGATGGCCGCGGCCGAGCCCTGTGCCAAGCACGCCGCCGCTGGCAAAGGCGTAGATCGACTGCGCGAGCTGATAGCCCGTGTCATGCACATGGGTGAGCGGGTGCAGCCACAGGTCGATACGCGTATGCACGTAGCCGAAGGCGTGGTAGGCCAGCCAGAGGTTCAGCGCGACGATGACCAGCCCTGCCACGACAAAGGCCCGGCGGCCGGAGGCGACGTAGAGCAGCAGCAGCGTCACGCTCATCAGTAGCAGCATCGCGCCCAGGTCGTGCTGCCAGGCCATCAGCGCCAGCGTGAAACCCCAGATCACGGCGAGCGGCAGCAGATACGGCAGCGTGGGCACGCGAAAGGCGCGCCAGCGCGTGCTCACCGCCGCCAGCATGTAGCGCCGGTCGGCCAGATAGCCGGCCAGGAAGACGACGAGCAGCAGCTTCATCGCCTCCGTCACCTGAAAATAGAAGCCGCCGAAGCCGAGCCAGAGGCGCGAGCCGTTGATCTCTTTGCCGATCAGCGCCGTGACCGCCATCAGGCCGATGCCGCAGAACGCCGCGAGGTACTGATACTGCCGCAGCACGGCGTAGCGCTCCAGCGCACGCACCGTGCCAAGCATGAGCAGCACGCCCAGCGCGAGCCAGACGAGTTGCTTCTGAGCCAGCGAGGCCGACCGCGGATCGAGACGCAGCGCAAACACGAGGCCGACAGCTGCCAGCAGCGCAACGATCGGCAAAAGCACCTGATCGCACTGGGGACTCAGCCAACAGAGCGCGAAGTGGCCGGCAAGAAACAACAGGCAAAATCCGACCGCCAGCGGCGCCGCTCGTGCCCGTGTCTCCGGCATTGATTGCTGGAGCGAAGCGAGCGCGAGACCCAGGAAGCAGTAGACCAGCAGCAACAGAAGGAGTTCGTTAGCGCGTCTTCGCAGTACCATACCTGTGCTCGGGCTGCAGCGGCCGGCCGCAAGGCTCCGCTAATCGAGTGTACCAGCCGCACCCGGTTCCGCTCGCCGGGTCGCCGGCTCAGCGGCTGAGACATGGTTTCAAAACCGGCTCGCGATCTGGTTGCCGGCCATTCAACGACGTCTGACCGCCGGTTTTGAAACCATCTGTAAGGATGACGCGCGGGATGACGCAACCCTCCGGCACCGCCTTCGACCGGCACGGCTCCGATCGCATCGGGCCGGGCATGTTGCTGGCCGACCGCTACGACGTGCACGAGCCCGTCGGCTACGGCGGGATGTCGAGCGTCTACCACGGCATCGACCGTTTACTTGACCGGGATGTGGCGATCAAGGTCATGAATGCCCGCATCGGCGGCAACGACGCCGACCGCGCCGCCTTCCTGCGCGAGGCGCGGGCGGCGGCCTCGCTGGCGCACAGCGGCATCGTCGGCGTCTACGACGCGGGCATCTATCAGGGCTGGCCGTACATCGTGATGGAGTACGTGCCCGGCGGCAGCCTCAAACAGGTGATCGATACGCAGGCGCCGCTGCCGCCGCAACGTGCCGCGGCCTTTGCGGCCGAAGTCGCCGACGCCCTGCAATACGGCCACGACCGCGGCGTGATTCACTGCGATGTCAAGCCGCAGAACGTGCTGATCGACGCGCGCGGCCACGCCAAGCTGGTGGATTTCGGGATTTCACAATCACTGGCGGCGACGTCCGCGTTGACCTCGTCGGTGAGCGGCACCGCCGGCTACGTCGCGCCGGAGCAGCTTGAGGGCGTGCCGCTGGACGGCCGGGCGGACATCTACTCGCTCGGCACCGTGCTCTACGAGATGCTGAGCGGGCGGCTGCCGTTCGAGGCGCCGAACCTCGCGGCGTTGGCCACACGGCGGCTGGTCGCGGACCCGCGCCCGCTGCGGGAGCTGCACCCAACGTTGCCGTCCGGACTGGCAAATGCGGTGATGCGCTGCCTGGCGCGGGACCGCCGGGACCGCTTCCGCACCGCGGGCGAGTTGGCCGCTGCCCTGCGCGGCACAGGCGACGTGGGTACGGAGCGCTTCACCACGGCCGGCCCGGCGGTCGTACCGCCGCGAGAACGCACGCAGGTCTGGCGGCACGAAGAGTTGGCGGCGGAGGCGGCAGGACCACGCTCAGGCGCTTTTTGGGCGCTGCTCTCCGTCTTGCTGGCGCTGCTGCTGGCGCTGGTCGTGGCGCTCGCCGTGATCGTGACGAGCCGCTCAAGCAGCGGCAGCGTGTCCGCACCGCAGGTACAGAACGAGCGTCTGGATCAGGCTGCAAAGGATTTGCAAGCTGCGGGCCTCGCGGTCAGCGTCACCATGACCGCGTCCGACCAGCCGGTCGGCACCGTACTGAGCCAGAATCCGCCGGCAGGCACGGCGCTGAACAAAGGCGACGCCGTGGGCCTGACGGTGAGCAGCGGCCCGTAGCGTGGCAATCGGCCCTCATCCTCTCCTGTCTCCTTCTCCCAGGATTGGGAGAAGGAGACGATCGTGCACGAAGCGTTCCGATTACTGAACGGTTAACCCGGCGCGGCCACGGCATGCTCCAACCCGGGATCGCCCCTTTCTCCCAGGATTGGGAGAAAGGGGACGGGGGATTGAGGGCCGACCCTCAGTAGCCGCGATAGCGATTCGCAATCGGCAGGCGCCGGTCGCGGCCGAAGGCGCGCGGTGTGATCTTGACGCCCGGAGGAGCCTGGCGGCGTTTGTACTCGCTGCGATTTACCAGCGTGATCACCCGCTGCACCAGCGCCTCATCGAAGCCCAGCGCCACGATCTCGTCGACGGTGCGATCGTCTTCGACGTACGCCTCGATGATCGGATCAAGCACCGGGTACGGCGGCAGGCTGTCGCTGTCCTTCTGGTCGGGCCGCAACTCTGCGGACGGCTCTTTGACCAGCACATTTTCCGGGATTACTGGCCGTCCGCCGAGCGTGTTGCGGTAACGGCAGACCTCGTAGAGAAGCGTCTTCGGCACGTCCTTGATCACCGCGAAACCGCCGGCCATGTCGCCGTACAGCGTGCAGTAGCCGGTAGCCATCTCGCTCTTATTGCCCGTGGTAAGCGCGAGCGCGTTGAACTTGTTGGTCAGGAACATCAGGATATTACCGCGGATGCGGGCCTGCAGATTCTCCTCGGCCACGCCGGGCGCGAGATCGCCGACGATCGGCTCGAGCATCTTCAGCGATGCGGCGAATGGCCCTTCGATCGGCACGGTGAGATAGCGGATGCCGAGATTCTGCGCCAGCTCTTCGGCGTCGCTGCGGCTGTGCTCCGACGAGTAGCGGGACGGCATCGAGACGCCGGTGACGTGCTCGGCGCCAAGCGCATCGACGGCAACGACGGCCGTAATCGACGAATCGATGCCGCCCGATAGGGCGATATACACGTCGCGGAAGCCGCTCTTGCCCACGTAGTCGCGCGTGCCGGTCACAAGCGCTTGATAGACCTCGGCCGGACGGCTGAGCGGCTGGGCGCGGCCGGGCGGCGGCAGCAGCTGCCTGCGCTCCTGCCGCGGCGAGACGCCGCTGACGAAGATTGGCCGCCGGCCGGCCTGTGCTGCGCCCTCGAAATCGAACTGTTCTTTGCGCCGGCGTGAATCGTGTAAACGCGCCTGCACCACGGCGTCGACGTCGATGTCGCAGATCAGCAGATCCTCGCTGAAACTCGGTGCTTCGGCGATCAGATCGCCGCCCGGATCAAAGATCATGCTGCCGCCGTCGAACACCAGCTCGTCCTGCCCGCCGACCAGGTTCACGTAGCAGACCGCAACGGTATTGTCGGCGGCGCGGGTCGCGAGCATCTTCTCGCGGAAGCTGCGTTTGCCCGCATGAAATGGCGAGGCGTTGATATTCAAGATCACCTCTGCGCCGGCCAGCGCCTGCTCCATCGTCGGCCCGCCGGGATACCAGATGTCCTCGCAGATGTTGACGCCGACCTTCGCCCCCGCGATCTCGTATACCGGCGCCCGGCGCCCGCGCTGGAAATAGCGATCTTCGTCGAAGACGCCGTAGTTGGGCAGAAACTGCTTGTGATACGTGTCCACAAGGCGGCCGTCGCAGAGAATCGCGGCCGCGTTGTAGATGTCGTTCGCCAGATCGACGAAGCCGACGACCACGGTGATGCCTTCGGTGTGCGGCAGCAGATCGTGCAAGGCGTGCAGGTTGTCTTCGACGAACTGACGCCGCAGCAGCAAGTCTTCCGGCGGATAGCCGGTCAGCGCCAGCTCGGGCAGGCAGACCACGTCGGCGCCGGCGTCGCGCGCCCGCACGATCTGCGCCGCGATCGCCGTCGCGTTGCCCTCGATGTCGCCGACCGTCGTATTGATCTGGGCGAGCGCCACACGCAGCGTTCTCATGCTTACAGGGTACAGGGAAGCCGGCAGGCGCGACAGAGCCCGCGCCCGCGCGGCGCTACGTCCGCGCGACAGAGCCATCCGGCGGTGAGGCTTCGCCGCTTGCTCCCAGCTCGCGAACCCAGATCGCATGATGCGACAAAGCCCAGTCTCGGCGTACGCGCCCATCGAACATGCTGCGCAGCGATGGCCGCGTGCCGGGATTAATCGCCGCAAGATAGATATGGCCGGCGATCAGCGGCAGCGAGAGCAGCATGAACAGGTCGTGCAGCGGGAAGACGCGCTCAACGAAGGCCGAGCCGAAGACCGCCTTCGTGAAGAAGTTGACGCCGAGGATTGCGCCCGACAGGCCGAGGCCGAGCGAGAGCAGCAGCAGCGCGGCGGTGTTCAGCTTCTGACCGGCGTTGAACTTGCCCGTCGCCGGCGCCGCGAGCTTTGCGCCCAGCAGCGCGTAGCCGGCGTAGCGCAGCCAGGCGAGGTCGCCGGCGCGGGCCGTGAGCAGGCGGCGCAGATCCGCGCGGAGCAGGCGCCGGCCGGGTGCGGCCAGCCAGACCGCGGGCGCGGCCAGCACGAACACGATTCCTGACAGGACATGGATCAGCGGAACCAACCGGTAGCCGCCGATGTGCACGGCCTTCACTGACGGCACGAACAGCAGCAATCCCGTGACGAGCAGCGTGAGAAAGGGCACCGCCAACGCCCAGTGCGCGGCGCGCGAGGCGCCCGAGAAGCGCACAATCGTGCCGTTCGCGCCGTTAGCTGAGCCAGCCATCGATCTGCCAGCCCCGCTGCTCCCAGTAGCCCACCACGCGCTGGCTGGTGAACTCGACGCGGGTCAGCCACTTCGGGCCTTTGTAGCCGTACATCTGCGGAACGATCAGGCGCAACGGCTGGCCATGCGGCGGCGTGAGCGGCCGCTCGTACATGTGATAGGCAAGCAGCGTATCGGCGAGCAGCGCCTGGTCCATGCCGAGGCTGTCCCGATAGACGCCGCCCAGCGAGTGGAAGGTGATGAACGCCGGGTTCTGCGGTTTCACGAGATCGACCAGCGTTTGCAGGCGCACACCCTGCCAGCGCACGTCCTTCACGCCCCAGCCCTCGACGCAGTGGAAATCGCTGATCTGAGAGACCGATGGCAGCGCCAAAAGCTGGTCCCAGCTCAGCGTCAGCGGCGTTTCGACGGCGCCATCGACCGTGAGCTGGAAGCTGGCGGGATCGAATGCGGGCGTCTGCGCCTCGACCTCGTTGATGCGAAAGCCGCCGAGGCCGCTGAGGACGCGGCAGGCGCCGCCGATCAGCACCGCCGCGCCGGCGCCCAGCCAGAGCAGGCGCCGGCGGCTGATGCGCGGCTTCTCCGCGGCACTGCTCGCGCTCGAGAGCGTTTCTGGAGTTGACGCGGTGCCGGAGTCGATCACACCGCTCGTCCCCTCGTTCGTTTCGTCTCGCGGGAGCGGCCCGACCTGGCGGCCGAGCGTCAACCGAGACGAAAACAGGGGCCGGTCCGCTCGCCCAACTGCACCACCCCACCCGCGGACCGGCCCCTGAGGAGACGTCCATTGGCGCTGGGCGTCCAGGGCAAGCCTACGCGGCGCGGGAGCGCAGAGGGTTAACGTCCGATTAAATCGCTGCTAACGCTTCAACATAGTCGGCGCTGCATGCCCAGCGTAGCGTTCACCCGCGCCGACGCGCGTGAGCGCGATCACGGGCCGGGCAGCCTAACCTTCGACGGACTCGACGCGCAGCTTGAGCGTGCCGGCCGGCACGTTCACCGAGACTTCCTCGCCCTTGACGCGGTCGACGAGCGCCTTGCCCACCGGCGAGAGGATGGAGATCTTGCCGAGCCTCGGGTCGACCTCGCTGGGGCTGACGAGCTGATACTTCGTTGCTTGATTCGTCCCCAGGTTGAGCACGAGGACGAGGCTGCCGACGCGCGCGGCGCCGGTCGAGGCGCCCTCGACGATCGCCGCGTGGCGCAACTGCTCCTCGATGCGGCGGATACGCGCCTCGACGTGCGCCTGCTTCTCGCGCGCGGCGTCGAGCGGCGCGTTCTCGCGGAAGTCCTTGTCCGCCATCGCCTGCTCGAGCTCGAGCGCGATCTCGGTGCGGCTGTCCTTAAGCTGCGCCAGTTCCCGCTGCAGCGCTTCGAAGCCCGTGCGCGTCATCTGCACGGCGTTGCCATCGATGCCGCCTCCGGCATCGCTCTCGGTGCGGCGCAGCTTGATTGCGGTGCTGAGGTTGGTGGAGGTGAGGCCGGCCTTCTTGAGATGCGCCAGAAACGGCCGCACCGCCTCAACGCTGCGCCCCTGGCTGCCGCCGCGGCCCGCCGACTCCTCCACGAAGCGCTCGACGTCGGTGCCCTTGAGGTCGCTGACCTGCCGCGCGCCGCCGAACCACTGCACGAAACGGTGCACGGCGGGCTGGGCATCTTGCGCGGCGTCCTGACCAAGTGTTGCGATGTACTGCGAGGCCGCGTCCACGAGCGACGTGCTGACGGCGGTTTTCCTGCTAGCCACCTGGACCTCCTGCCCGAGGGATGCGCCGGCCGCGCCGCGTCGGGATCTGCCGAAAACAACGAATGACGCCCCACCGGCGGCGGCGGCACGTCGATCATACTATGGAGCGGCTCGATGGGGTGTCAACGCGCCGATCCGCAGGCGACGCTGCCGCTGCTTGCGGCAGGAGCCGAGGCACTTGGCGTTCCGCTCGACCGCGCGATGCTTGATCGCTTCGGCCGCTGCTTCGCGCTGCTCGTTGAGCACGGCACTCGCATGAACCTCACCAGCGTGCGCGACGCCGAGGGCATTCAGCGCCGCCACTTTCTCGAATCGCTGGCTCTCGGCGTTTCGCTGCGCGACGCGGGCCTGCTAGAGGGGCGTGAGCGCGCGATCGACGTGGGCGCGGGCGCCGGCTTCCCCGGCGTGCCGCTGGCGATCGCCTGGCCGGACCTGCGCTTGACGCTGCTGGAGGCGACGCAGAAGAAGGCCCGGTTTCTGCAGACACTTGTGCGAGCGCTTGATCTGCCCGGCGCCGTTGTCGTAGCGGCGCGGGCCGAGGAAGCCGGGCATCGGCCGGGCCTGCGCGGCACGTTCGAACTCGCCCTCGCCCGCGCCGTCGCGCCGCTGCCGGCGTTGGTCGAGCTGACGCTGCCGTTTGTGCGTGTCGGCGGCTGGCTGGCCGCGGTCAAAGGATCACGCCTCGATCAGGAGTTGCTGCAGGCCGGGGATGCACTCGAGCGCTGCGGCGGCGGGCCGGCGCGGACGCTCTCCTTGCCGGGCCTGCAGCAAGACAGCCCGCTGCGCGTTGTCGTGGTGCAGAAGCTGCGGCCGACGCCGGCGGCCTTGCCGCGCGGGCCGGGGCTGCCCCAGAGTCAGCCGTTACGTTGAGCGGGGCAAACAGCCCCGGTGAATCGCTCGCATGCATGCATGTCGCCGGGCCGGTGTGTGGCCGACGTGCTAGAATGCGGCGAATCGGCCGGCGCTCCGGGTCGCGTTCATACCATAACAGCGATCCGACCGCAGCGAGAGCCGCTCAGGAGGCGCGTGGCGCATGGATACGCAGGTCATCATCGACCGTTTGCAGCGGTTCCTGCTCAAGCTCGACACCAGCGTCTTCGAGGAGATGCGCGACGACGCCAACGCGACCATCCCCGCGCTGATCATCGCGGCCGTGTCGTTCCTTCTTTTCGGCCTCGGCGGCTGGCTCTGGTGGTGGGTGCAGGGCTACGCCAACCTTGCCGTGGGCGGCCAGATCCCGGACAAAACCAAGATCTTTCTTGAGTCATGGCTGCTTGGCTCGATTTTCGCCTTCGCCCTCTGGCTGGCCTGGATCGGCATTGCCTACGTGGTTTTGGTCAATCTGTTCCACTACAGCGCCGATTTGATGCGCATGATCCGCTCGTGCAGCCTCGCCACGTTGCCGCTGATCATCGGCTTGCTGCTCTTCATCCCTGGCATTAATTTCGCCATGGGACTCGCCGCGGTCGCACTGTTCTTTCTGCTCATGGATATCGGCATTCAGGTCTCCCTTGACGCGACGCCGGGGCACGTGATCGTTTCGACCTTTGCCGGTTTTTTGGTCTTCGCGATCATCCTCTCCGTGCTGGTGACGAAGAGCGACGGGCTTTCGCCCAACGTCTTCCTGTTCCGCCTGCCGGCAACGGCGGCGGCGGACGCTGCCAGCAACACGGTGTCGGTGCCGCGCACGACGATTCCCAGGAACTTCCAGATTCCCACCGTGCCGCCGCGCTGAGCCTCCCGGTGGCATGGCGCGCACCGGACGGGCTACCATGACCAGTGTTTACGCAGCGATCCGCCGCAACGCCTGAGGCGATACCCGAGCTCGAGGCGAACATCAGGCGCTTCTATGCCTATCGCTTCCTCTCCAATCTGGTGCTCTGGCTGCCGATCTGGGTGCTGTATCTGCAGCGTGAGCGCGGACTCTCGCTGGCGCAGATTACCGCGCTCGATGCGCCCTTCTGGCTGATCTCGCTGGTCGCGCAGGTGCCTACCGGCGCCTTCGCCGATCGCTACGGCCGGCGTACGGCGCTGGTTGTGGGCGGGCTGATTCTGGCCGTCGCCTACCTCGTTTTCGGCCTGGCGTCTTCGTATCCGATCATCCTGGCGTCGTACGTCCTGTGGGCGGTCGGCATGGCCTTCGGGCAGGGCGCCGACCTGGCGCTGCTCTACGACGACCTCGCCAGCCACGGCCGCGAAGGTGAGTATCCGCGTCTCGCCGGCCGGGCCTTCGCCTGCACGGCGGCCGCGGCGATCGTCTCGCTGGCGGTGGGCGCGCCGCTCGCCGCGGCGACTCGCCTCGACGTGCCGATCCTCGTCACGGCGGGCCTTTCGCTGGTGACAGCGGCCGTCGCTCTGCGCCTGCGCGAACCCGCGCACCACCCCGGCGTCCGCCGCCCAGGCGTCTGGGAGTCGATGCGGCGCGGCACGGCTGAGGCCTGGCGCGAGCCGCACCTGCGCTGGATGCTGCTGTTCTCGTCGGCGCTGCGTGTCTCCGAACTGGCGCCGATCATCTTCGTGCAACCGTTTTTGGCGCGGCACGGCGTGTCGGTGGCTCAGATCGGCGTCTGGCAGATTCCGGCGCGCATCGGCTCGATCGCCGCCGCGCTCTACGCCTACCGGCTCGTGCGGCGGGTACGGGAGCGGCGCTTCTTGCTGGCGGCGCCCTGGCTGTTTTGCGCCTGCTTCCTGCTGCTTGGTGTCTGGGACAACCTGATCGCCTTCGTCGCGTTTCCGCTGTTCGCGATGGCGTCCGCGGGCATCGACCCCACGATCAGCGACTACATCAACCGGCACACGGCAGCGGCACAGCGGGCGACCGTGCTCTCGCTGGGCCAACTGCTGGGCAGTCTCGTGCTGGCCGGGCTGGAGCCGGGGCTCGGCGCGATTGCGCAGGCGTCAGGGCTGACGGCGGCGTTCCTCACCACCGCGCTGTTCATCGGCGCCGCGTCGGCACTTACGCTCCTACCGTGGGCGCTGCTGCCGCGCGGCCGCTCCGAAGCCGAGCCGCTGGCCACGGTCTGAGGCTCAAGCCGGGCCTCCGGCCCTATTGCGCCGGCAGCGCTACGGAAACCGGGATCACTCCCGACGCGGAGGGCGCGATGCTCAGAAATGCGGCGCGGGAGAGATCGAGGATCACGCTGCCGCCGAAGCCGCCGCGATCGGTGATGCGCAGGCGCACGGCGAGGCCGGTGCTCTGATTCGTCACCACGACCACCGTCCCGCAGGGCAGCGTGTTGCTCGCGGCGGTCATCGACCACTGGTCGTAGACCTCGCCGCAGTAGGTGACGCCGCCATTGAAGCCGGGACCGTACCACGTCGCAAGGCCGGTCTGGATCACCGGGCCGGCGGCCAGTGCATCGGGCAGGCTGCCGGGCGCGGGCGCGCCGTCGGGCGACGCGGGACCGGCGAGCACGGGCAGCGCGACCACCGGCGGAAGGCTCGGTGGGTTATCGGCCGTGGCTGGGGCGCCAGCGCCCGAATCGGGCGCTGCCGGCGGCGGAGGAGCAGCAATGGCCGGCGCGGCGTCGCCCGGCAACAACAAACGCATCCCTGGCTGGAGCTGGTCGGAAACGGCGAGGTGGTTGACCCGCGCGATCGCCAACCCATGGGTGTCATCGCCGTAAACGCGCCATGAGATGCTTTGCAGCGTCTCGCCGGGCTGCACCACGATCTCCTGCGTGGCGAGCGTCGTGCGAGCGGACAGCACCATCACGGCCAGCGCGGCGGCGAACGCCACCACGCGGTGTTTGCGCATGGATCCCCCTTCGGAACACCGGGTTGCAAGACGCCGCTCGCGTGCCCTCCTCTCGCTGCGAGACGGCAGCGGCTTTGCCTGTTCGACTGCTAGCCGAACCGACAAAGCGGGCTGCAGCTAACGCCGGTCTGGCGACCCGCGCAATCGTACGGAGCAGTGTGGGAGTTTGTCCAGCGCTCCAGAGGTAGCGGGCACCGCGATTCCACATGCAGTGGGAGTGAATTCTCCGATTGGGATGATTTTGCACGGTTGCTGCAAGGCGAACAGGTGGTCTGATGCGCAACTATTTCTTAACTGATGATACGCTCAGACAGTTCGGCTGCTGACCACACCGCCGGCCGTGACAGGCTGGCCCCGCCGTGCCGCTGCCGCCGCGCTGCCACGATCCGACTTGCCGACCCGGGCGAGTTCTGGTATAGTTGGTGGGTTCCGGGGATGTAGCTCAATTGGGAGAGCGCAACACTGGCAGTGTTGAGGTAAGGGGTTCGAATCCCCTCATCTCCACCGGTTGACCGGCGACCGGACACAGTTTCAGAGCGTACACACGCCGAACGGGAGTAGTAGGTCTCCCTCACAGAGAGCCGCCGGCTGGTGCAAGGCGGCAGCCGAGGCCGAACTCGCCCGGGAGTGGCGGCAGCGAACCTTCCGATCGCCGATCGCGCCGCGCGCGATCGGTGCGATGGAAGCGGTAGCTGCCGACGGCCAGCGCCCGTTATCGCGCCCCCAAGGCGGGTCTCAGCGAGACGTCCCCGGCGCGGCCGGGGCGCTGCGGCCAAGCAGGGTGGTACCGCGGAGTTCGGCCTGTGAGCCCTCCGTCCCTGAGCGGACGGAGGGCTTTTTGTGCGGCCGGCCGGGAGCACGCGGAGGACAGGCCAGGCGAGCCGCGCCTCGCGCGATGTGAGGAATCATGATGGCGAAGCAGACAACGCACGTCGAACGCTACGATCCGGCGGCGATCGAGTCGAAGTGGCAGGAGCGCTGGGAAGCCGACGGACTGTACCGAGTCCACGACGATGACCCGCGGCCGAAGTATTACTTCCTGACCATGTACCCGTATCCCTCGGGTGACCTGCACATCGGCCACTGGTACGCGGAGGCGGTGCCGGATGCGCGCGCCCGCTATCTGCGCATGCGCGGCAACAATGTGCTGTTCCCGATGGGCTTCGACGCCTTCGGCCTGCCGGCCGAGAACGCGGCGATCAAGAACAACGTCCATCCCTTCGTCTCCACGATGGCGAATATCGAGCGCATGCGCGGGCAGTTTCGGCAGATGGGCGCGATGTTCGACTGGTCGCGCGAAGTCGTCACCTGCAAACCGGACTACTACCGCTGGAACCAATGGTTCTTTTTGCAGTTCTTCAAGCACGGCCTGGCCTACCGCAAGCTGGCGGCCGTCGACTGGTGCCCGAACTGCAATACGACGCTGGCGCGCGAGCAGGTGGTGGGCGAAGATCACCGCTGTGAGCGCTGCGGCACGCCGGTCGTGAAGCGCGACCTGAATCAGTGGTTCCTGAAGATCACCGACTACGCCGAACGGCTGCTGAACTTCGACGGCCTGGACTGGCCCGAAAAAGTGGTCACGATGCAACGCAACTGGATCGGCCGCAGCGAAGGCGCCGAGCTGACCTTCCGCGCCCTGCTGCCGGACGGCTCGCAAGAGTCGCTGACCGTCTTCACGACGCGGCCGGACACGGTCTTCGGCGCCACATTCATGGTGCTGGCGCCGGAGCATCCGCTGGTTGAGCGGCTGACCACTCCCGATCGGCGGGCCGAGGTCGAGGTCTATGTCGAGCGTACGGGCCGCGAGACGGAGATCGAGCGCACGGCCGCGGACAAGGAGAAGACGGGCATCTTCACCGGCGGCTACTGTTTGAACCCGTTCAACGGCGAGCGTATTCCCGTCTACATCGCGGACTACGTGCTGCTGGGCTACGGCACGGGCGCGATCATGGCCGTGCCGGCGCACGACCAGCGCGACTTCGACTTCGCGACGAGGTTCGGGCTGGCGATCCGGCCGGTGTACGCACCGGAGGGTTGGAACGGCGAGCCGTTCACCCAGGCTGAGACGCACGGCGGCAACATGATCAACTCCGGCCCGTTTGACGGCGCCGAGGAAGCCGAGGCAAAGCAGCAAATCGTGGCCTTCGCCGAGAAGGAGGGCATCGGGCGCTTCGCCGTAACCTACCGGCTGCGCGACTGGCTGATCAGCCGCCAGCGCTACTGGGGCACGCCGATTCCGATCATCTATTGCCCGAAAGACGGTACCGTGCCCGTGCCCGAGGCCGATCTGCCGGTGGTGCTGCCCGAGGACGCGCAGTTCCGGCCCACGGGCGAATCGCCGCTGAAATACCACGAGGGCTTCCGCAACGTCGTCTGCCCGATCTGCGGCGGCCCGGCCGAGCGCGAGACGGACACGATGGATACGTTCGTGGATTCGTCGTGGTACTGGTATCGCTATCTGAGCCCGCACGAGGACGGCGCGCCGTTCGACCAGGAGGCGGCAAAGCAGTGGCTGCCGGTGCGGCAGTACACCGGCGGCATCGAGCACGCAATTCTGCATCTGCTGTACTCGCGCTTCTGGACCAAAGCGACAAAAGACCTGGGCCTGACCGACGACGAAGAGCCCTTCACGCACATGTTCAATCAGGGCATGATCCTGGGACCCGACGGCCAGAAGATGAGCAAGTCGCGCGGCAATGTGGTCAATCCGGATGAGCAGATCGCCGAGTACGGCGCCGACACGGTGCGCTGCTACCTGATGTTCATCGGACCCTGGAGCGAGGGCGGCCCGTTTCAGATGACCGGCATCCGCGGCATCAGCCGCTGGCTGAACGCGGTCTGGAGTCTGGCGCTGGAACCCGGCCCGGAGCCAGCCGGCTCTGAGGAAGTCACACGCGACCTGCGCCGGCTGCTGCACAAGACGATCAAGCGTGTGGGCGACGACATCGAGACGATGCGCTTCAACACGATGATCGCCGCGCTGATGGAGTACGTGAACGGCCTGCGCCAGGCCCGCGAGCAGGGCGCGGACCCGGCCGCCTGGTCGGAGGCGATCGATACGCTGCTGGTGCTGCTGGCGCCCTCGGCGCCGCACATGGCCGAAGAGCTGTGGCAGCGCCGCGGCAAGCCCTACTCCATTCACCAGCAGGCGTGGCCGGCGTACGACGCGGCGCTGGCCGCGGATGAGATCGTCACCATCGCCGTGCAGGTGAACGGCAAGCTGCGCGACCGCGTCACTGTTCCCGCCGACGCCGGCGAAGCGGCGTTGCGCGAGGCCGCCTTCGCCAGCGAGCGCGTGCGCGCCCACACCGACGGCCACGAAGTCGCGCGGGTGATCACCGTCCCCGGCCGCCTGGTGAACATCCAGGTTCGGTAGCGTGCGGGCGCGATGTTGCAGCCGTCGCGGGCACCTAACCCTGACTTCGCTTGCGCGAAGTCTGTCATCGGAAGTCTCCGACGGTTGCGCTGCGCTCTGGCCCGACACAGGAAGGGTGGGGTCGAGAACACCCGATCAGGCGGAGATCGGCTCGCCATTCCTCTCGCGAGAACACCCAAGCCCCGCCGCCGTCCGGCACCGCTGGGAACGCTCCAAAAGTCCCTTTCCCGCCTCGGGAAGGGACAGACTTCGCTTCAGCGGAGTCAGGGTTAGGTGCCCCGCATGGCCTGCATGCGTCGCTTGTGAGCGGCCTCAGCGCTCGCTGTCGTTCTGCAGCGCCTCGATTCCCTGTCGGACGTTGGTGAGGAAGGCCGACATCTGCTTATCGAGCCGGGTGAGGACGGCCAGGGCGTACTCGTCGGCATCCGCCATCTGCTGGCGGGCGGTGTCGCGGGCGGCGCGCGTATCTTGCGTCGCGGCCTGCTGCGCCTCGTGCACGACGCTCTCGGCGCGCGCCTGCGCCTCGCGCCGCAGGCGGTCGGCCTCGGCTTGCGCCTCGCGGATCAACGACGACTCGCTCAGCCGCCGGTGCAGCTCGGCCTGGGCGCTGGCCACGATATTCCGCGCCTCGTTTTCGGCGTCGGCCAGCGTCTGCTCGCGCCGCTGCATGATGTCCCGCGCCTCGCGGATGTTGGCGGGAATGGCCACACGCAACTGGTCGATCAGCTCCAGCAGCCGCTTGCGATCGACCAGCACGCCCCCGCCCATCGGCACCTTGCGCGCGGAGGCCACCTCTTCCTCGAGCTGGTCCAACAGGTGAAGGATATCGACGGCTGCTACCTCCCGGTGGCGACGGCAGAGGGGCGGAGTGGGAAAAGGGGCATCTAGCCTTCGCCGTATTTGCGCTGGAGTGCGGCCGCGACGTGCGGCGGTACGAATTCGGAAGGATCGCGCCCCAGACTGGTGATCTCGCGGATACGGCTCCCGCTGATGAACAGGTGCTCAAGGCTGGTCATAAGATACACGGATTCGATCCCCGGCTCCATCTTCTTATTCATCAGCGCCATGTCGAACTCGTACTCGAAGTCGGTGACGGCGCGGATGCCGCGCACGAGCACGTTGGCGCCGTGTTCGCGCGCGAAGTCCACGGTCAGGCCGGGGATCTCCTCTACGCTCACGCCCGGCAGCTCCTTGACGGCCTCGCGGAAGAAGTCGATCCGCTCTTCAGTCGTAAAGACGGTTGAGCGGCTGCGAAGCACCGCGACGATCACCGTGCCGAAGATCGTGTGCGCCCGGCGCAGGATGTCCAGATGGCCGTTGGTGACGGGATCGAACCGGCCGGGGTAGACGGCGATCGTCAACTCACACTCCTTCGACGGCGTCGCCTTGGGGGCCGTCCAGATAGTAGAGGCTCACGGCCGTATCGCCGTGGCGCCGGGTGATCTGGCGCGGCAGCCCTCCGCAAACATCCGGAGGCATGGTACGGCGGCCATGCTCGTAGACGATAGTAGTCGAATCGTCCAGCTCGCGACCCGGCCGAAGCTGGCTGAGCGTGTCGCTCGCCGTCGACTCAGCGTAGGGCGGGTCGCAGAAGATCAACCCGAACGGTCCTGCGACCCGCCGCAGCGCCGCTGGCAACGCGGCGCAGTGCACGCGGGCGCAGCCGGCCAGACCAGCGCGGCGCAGGTTTTCGCCAATCACGGCGCAGGCGGCACGGTCTCGCTCGACAAACTCGGCGAACTCGGCGCCGCGGCTCAACGCTTCGACGCCGAGCGCACCGGTGCCCGCATAGAGATCGAGCACGCGCGTAAACGCGGCACCACGCGCTTCAAGCATGGAAAAGATGGCGCCGCGCACCTTGTCGGAGGTGGGCCGTGTGCCGGCGTTTCGCGGGCCGGCCAGCGTCCTGCCGCGGGCGCTGCCGGCGATGATGCGCACGCGGACGCCTCAGCGACTGGTGCGGGTCGGCGTGCGCGTCGGAGCGGGCGTCGGCGTGCCGCGCGGCGGCACCGGCGTGAAGCGGCCTGAGGGGGTCGCGGTCGAGCCCGGACTCGCGCCGCTCGAGGCGGGTGTGCCCGCACGTACGTCCACGGAGGCCGTATCGACAACGCGCATCGTACCGTCGCTGACGATGACCGAAAGGGTATGCTGTCCCGGCGTGTCGGGTGCCGTCCAGGTGATCACCGCGCGGTTGCCGGCGTCCGCGATCGGTTTGCCGTCCGCGAGCCAGCTCGGCCGCAGTGTCTGCGGGTTCGGTTGTTCGAGCAACGGTGCGCCCGACGCCTGGTACTGCTGGATTGCGGGCCAGATGTCGGCGATCGCGGGATCGGCCGAGGCGTTATCAACGGCAACACCGCCGAGATGGTAGACCTGCACGATCTCCAATTTGTAGCCCACGCTGAAGACATTCTCGATCCAGACCGTACGCTCGCCGTCCGAGACCTTGTACGAAAACGAGACCGCGCCCTGCGGCGTCCAGCTCGGCCCGCTGCCGCCTTCGCGATTGATGTTGTCGGCGCCCACCGTCGCCTGACCGCCGGTCACGACCTTGTCCGGGTCGCGGACCGTAATCTGTCCGGCAATGCTGAGCGCTGCGACGGTGGTCAGCGCCCGCACGCTGCCGGAATCGGCGCGCTCTTCTGACAACGGCGTGATCTCCAGCAGCAGCCGGCGCGAGTCGACCAGCCCGGTCAGATACTTCACCGCCTCCGGCACCCGCGTGCGGTAGATCGACTGGTCGCGTTCGACCGCCATGACCAGCAGGTCGGCCGACTTGCCCAGCGCGGCCCAGTCGTATGCGCCCACATTCCAGCCGCTGGCATCCTTGCGCGGCAGCGGCAGGCGCAGCACCAGCTTGCGGTTGGAGGCGTGCAGCTTGTCGGCGAGCGCCTGCGCGAACTGGGAGAAGTTGTCCTTCAGCGGCGTGTCCACGGCAGCGTAGTCGAGCTCGATGCCGTCGTAGTTGCCGCGGTTCGCTTCGGCCACGATGCGGTCGATGTGCGTGGCACGCAGCGCCGTGCCGGTGAGGATGCCGTTGACGTTCTGCGCTTCGGCCCCGCCCTGCGCGGTGATCGCCGCGATCACGCCGTACTGCGCCCCTTGCGGCACGTTCACGGGGCCGCCGTTCAGCGAACCGTCGGCCGCGGGCGTGTAGGTGAAGGGCACCGCCTCGGAGATGCTCTGCGCCGCTTCCGCGCTGGCGAAGGTATTCTGCGGCAGCTCGCCGAGCACCTGGAAGTCGCCGCCCGTGCGCCGCAGCACGGCGTACGTCTTCGGCAGGTTTACTCCGGCGCTGTTCTCCGCCTGCGTGCCGCCCTGAATCGTCTCCGCGGACGAGAGCCGCGTCCATTTGCCGCCGTCGTAGCTGAAGAGGCTCAGCCCGCGCGTGGCCGAGCGATCGGTGAGCGGAATCTGCAGGCGAATCGGTTTGCCGATATACGGCGAGGATCCCTGGGTCGAGACGCAGTAGCGGCTGGCGTAGCTGTACCCCTGCGGCGGTGCGGGCGCCTTGCCGGTGCAATCGGCCACCGCGTGCGCGGAGGTTCCGCCAAAGCGGCTGGCCGCGAACACCACGATCAGGATCAGCAGGATCAGCGCGACCGCGGCGACGGCGATGATCGGCAGGTTGCCACCGAGGCCGGACATGCCGGGACGTCGCGTTCCGGTGCGCGCGGCGAGCGGACCCGCGCCTCTGCGGGTCATCGCCGGCCCTCGCCGCTAAGGCCTGTGCCCGAGGCGCCCTCAGCCATGAGTACCATCCCGCCGCCAGAGGCATCTATGCCTGTCATGCTATAACAAAATCCATCTGAAACCCATGCTTACACAGGCGCCGGTGCCCGGCCTCGCCTTTGATCCTACGTCCTGACGCCGTTACTCTCTAGCCGTCGGCAGGTCCCGGCGGCAGGCGACAGCAGCGTGAACGAGCGTTCCGACGATCTCTTCGAGCAGCGCCGCGCCAAGGCGGAGCGGCTGCGCGCCCTCGGCGCCGATCCGTACCCGATCCGCGCCCACGGCACGCATACCGCCGCGCAGGCGCTTGCCCTGTTCGCGCGCCGCGAAGCCGGCGAGGCTGATACGGGCGCGACGGTCAGCGTCTGCGGCCGGCTGCGGCCCCTGCGCATCATGGGTAAGAAGGTAATCTTCGCCCATCTCGAAGACTCGACCGGCGAGATTCAGGTCTATTTCAAGCGCGACGTGCTCGGCGAATCCGGCTGGGCGGTGCTGGAGCAACTGGAGTACGGCGACTTCATCGAGGTGCGAGGCCCGTTGTTCCGCACGAAGACGGGCGAGATCACGATCGAAGCGCATGCGTTGACGGTTCTGGCCAAGGCGCTGCGTCCGCCGCCGGAGAAGTGGCACGGGATCAGCGATGTCGAGCTCAAGTTCCGCCAGCGCTATCTGGATCTGCTGTCCAGCGCGGAGACGCGGCTGCGCTTCCAGCGGCGCAGTCAGATCATCTCCGCCATCCGCCGCTTCATGGACGGCCGCGGCTTCATCGAGGTCGAGACGCCGGTATTGCAGAGCGAGGCCGGCGGCGCGGCGGCGCGGCCCTTCACGACGTACTTCAATGCCCTCGACGAGCAACGCTACCTGCGCATCTCGCTCGAGTTGCATCTGAAGCGGCTGCTGGTGGGCGGACTCGATCGCGTCTACGAGATCGGCCGCATCTTTCGCAACGAGGGTGTGGACGCGCTGCACAACCCCGAGTTCACGATGATGGAGAGCTACCAGGCGTACGCCGACTACCTGGACGTCGCCGCGATGGTCGAGCAGCTCGTGGCCACGATCGCTCACGACGTGCTCGGCTCGACGGTCGTGCCGCACGGCGAGACGACGCTCGACCTCACGCCGCCCTGGCGCCGCGTCACGATGCGCAACGCCCTGATCGAACACGCGGGCCTCGACTTCGAAGACTATCGGGACGAGGCACGGCTGCGCGGTTGGATGGCCGAGCAGCGTATTCACGCGGCGCCGGAGGCGGGCTGGGGCAAGCTGATCGACGAAGTTTTCTCCGAGCGGGTGCAGCCGCACCTCCAGCAGCCCGTGTTCGTGATGGACTATCCGGTCGAGCTTTCGCCGCTGGCCAAGCGCAAGCCGGACGATCCGGGCCTGGTGGAGCGCTTCGAGCCGTTCGTCGGCGGCTTTGAGATCGGCAACGCCTACAGCGAGCTGAACGACCCGATCGATCAGCGCGAGCGCTTCGTGGCTCAACTGGCGGCGCGCAACCGCGGCGACGACGAGGCCGAACTGATGGACGAGGATTTCCTCACCGCGCTGGAACACGGCATGCCGCCTGCCGGGGGCCTGGGCATCGGCATCGACCGGCTGGTGATGATCCTGCTCAACGAGCCCACGATCCGCGAAGTGCTGCTCTTCCCGCAACTCCGCGGCCGCGCATCGCAGCGACCGCATGACGCCTGAGTCGGCGCCATTGGAGCGGCATCTGACGGCCACCGGCTTCGTTGTGCACAAGGGGCGCGTGCTGGTGCACTGGCACCGCAAAGAGCGGCTCTGGCTGCCTTTTGGCGGCCACCTCGAACCGAACGAAGACCCGGCTGAGTGCTGCCTGCGCGAGGTCTTCGAGGAGTCCGGCCTGCGCTGCGAAATCTTCGGCAGCCCGCCGCCCTTCGCCTTCGACGAGCCGCGCCAGGTTGCGGCGCCGGTCACGATCCTGCGCGAGGCGATTCGCGGCAGCGGGCCGGAGCACGAGCATATCGACCTGATCTACTTCTGCCGGCCGGTCGAGGCCCTACCCGAGCGCTTCGCCGATCCCACGTTTCGCTGGGTCGATGCCCGCGATCTGGAGTCAAACGCCGCCGTTGCACCAGCGCCCGACCTGCCGCCTGCACGCCTCACCGTGGACGTACGGATACTCGCGCTTGAGGCGCTGCGCCGTGCGGCTGAGCCGGCGCGGGGCACCTAACCCTGCTTTGCCTGACGGCAAAGCTGTCCCTTCCCGAAACTGGAAGGGACTCTTGGAGCGCTCCATCCGCCATGCGACGGCGGCGGAGCTTGGGTGTCCTTGTGGGACACGCAGACAGTTTGTCTCCCGCCCCGCTCACGGTCTCCACCATCAAACCCTTCCCATGTCGGGAAGGGAGGCGCGGCGCCAGCCGCGACGGGGTTAGGTGTCCCGCCCCGATTCGATCAGACTGCGATCCACGCTCCGCTCACGACGATGGCGGCGTTGGCGTGCCGCTTGCCGTCGGCGGCGCCGACAGATCGACCGACTGGCCTTGTGCGTCGAGCACGCTGGCCAGGCCGAGATCGTTCACCTTCCAAATGCCGTCCACCTCGCGCCAGCGCGTGGCGATCTCCGCTGCGCCGTCGCTGCTTTCGAGCCTGAGCGTGACCAGATGGTCGTCGCCCTCCTGCCCTTGTATCGCGATCGTGTAGCTGGAAGTGGGCGCCGGCAGCTGGCCCGCCGCCATCGCCTGCGCCGCGCGCAGCTGCATCTGACCCTGCAACGCCATCGCCTTCATCATCCCTTCGGGCGTGAAGACCAGCATCAGGCCGGCGATGTTCGGCGGGATCGCGGTCAGATCGCGGGCGAAGGCGTTGGCAGCGTCGTCAAGGGTGGGCATCGTCTCCTCCAGCGGCGCCCCTCGCCGGCTCGCGAAAGGCAGGAATCACCTTCTCGCCGAACAGCTCGATCGAGCGCATGATCTTCTCGTGCGGGATGCGCCCGGCCTGCATGAAGCAGATCATCTGATCGACGCCCGCTGCCTCGTACATGCGCACCGTGCGGATACAGGCCTCGGCGTCGCCGATGCAGTACGTCCCGTCTTCCAGCAGGTGGCCGAGGTCCTGGCCGGACTGGGCACGCGCCTCGTCGCCCAGGCGTGCGTAATACTCGTAGCCCGGTACGCACTGGCCGCGCCAATCGCCCAGCAGCGAGCTGAGCATGTGCGTGTACCAGAGCGCGGCCGGCCCGCCGATCCCGCGCGCCTCCGCATCGTCGTCCAGGCAGAGCGTCACCGTGAAGCCGGCAACCTGCTCGTTGGTCACGCCCGCCGGTGGCTCGGCAAGCTTGATCGCCTCGCGGTACTGCCCGATGCGCGCGGCGAGGTTGGCCGGCCGGCCGACGATGAAGCACAGCACCCCGAGCCCGTGAGCGCCGGCGCGCTGAAAGGTGTCCGGGCTGCCCGCCGCGACCCACATCGGCGGGTGCGGCTTCTGCAAGGGCTTGGGCAGAATGCTGCGCGGCGGCACGCTGAAGAAACGGCCTTCATGCGCGAACGGCTCGTCCAGCCACATGCGCGGGATGATGCGCACCGCCTCTTCCCACATCTCGCGTGAGAGCGCCGGGTCGATGCCGAAGCCGCCCAGTTCGATCGGCGTGCCCGAGCGGCCCGTGCCGAAGTCGACGCGGCCCTCCGAAAGGATGTCCAGCGTCGCGATGCGCTCGGCTACGCGGATCGGGTGGTTGTAAGCCATTGGCAGCAGGACGACGCCGTGGCCGATGCGGATGCGCCGCGTGCGCTGCGAGACAGCACCCAGGAAGACTTCGGGGGCGGACGAATGCGAATACTCGCTCAGGAAGTGGTGCTCGACCTGCCAGATGTAGTCGAAGCCGGCGCGGTCGGCCAGCTCGATCTGTTCGAGCGCCTGATGAAAGAGCGCGCGTTCAAAGCCGGGATACCACGGGCGCGCGTATTCGAGCTCGTACAGCAGGCCGAACTTCACGCCGCTCGCCTTTCGGCGCCGCCGCGGCCCGCGGGCCGAACGTGCCCGCCGCGCCGCCGTGCTTTCTCCCCTTCAGTGTGTGGGCGGGCCGCTGCCCCGTCAATGCGCGGCCTCACGCGGCCGCGACGCCGCGTTGACACGCCCGAATCGATCTCGGACACTCGACGCGATGATTAGCCCACAGTTCATTCGCGAACACCCCGACGCCATCCGCCGATCCATCGAACTGCGACACACAGCTCAACCGCTCGATCAGTGGCTTAAGGTTGACGCCGAGTTCCGGCAGCTCGATCACGAGGTCAACGAGTTGCGCGCCCGCCGCAACGATGAAAGCAAGCGCATCGGCCAGATGCAGGACCCGGCCGAACGTGAGCGGCTGCTCGTCTCGGCCAAGGGCATCCGTGACCGCCTCGGCGATCTGGAGCCCGGCCTGCGGGCCCTCGAAGCGCTGCGGGACACGCTGCTGCTCGAATTCCCCAACCTGCCGGACGACGATGTGCCGCCGGGCGAAGACGAGCGGGACAATGTGCTCGTGCGCCAGTCCGGCGAGCCGCGGCCGTTCGACTTCGAGCCGCGGCCGCACTGGGATCTGGGCGAACGGCTCGGGATCATCGATTTCGAGCGCGGCGTCAGGCTCTCCGGCTCGCGCTTCTACGTGCTCAAGCACGCCGGCGCCCAACTCGAGCGTGCCCTGATCGCATTCATGCTTGATCTGCATCGCCGCCAGGGCTACACCGAGGTCTACGTGCCCTTCGTGGTCAGAGAGGCCGCCTTGCTGAATGCCGGCCAGTTGCCGAAATTCCGCGACAATCTCTATCACGACGTGGAAGACGACATCTGGCTGGTGCCGACGGCCGAGGTGCCGCTCACCAACCTGCACGCCGGCGAGATTCTCGACGCGGCCAGTCTGCCACTGGATTATGTCGCCTACACGCCCTGCTTCCGTCGCGAGAAGATGAGCGCCGGGCGCGACGTGCGCGGCATTAAGCGTGGCCATCAGTTCGACAAAGTCGAGATGTACAAGTTCTGTGCGCCCGAGGAGTCGCCCGGCGAACTGCAGCGCATGCTCGCCGACGCGGTCGAGACCTGCAAAGAACTGGGTTTCACCTATCGCGTCGTGCAGCTCTGCGGCGGAGACCTCGGCTTTGCGGCGGCGTTGACCTACGACATCGAAGTCTGGGCGCCCGGCTGCGGTGAATGGCTGGAGGTCAGCTCCTGCTCGACCGTGCGCGACTTTCAGGCGAGGCGGGCCAATGTGCGCTTTCGCCGCGCGCCGGGCGAGCGTCCCGAGTTCGTGCATACGCTCAACGGCTCGGGGCTTGGTCTGCCGCGTACGCTGATCGCGGTGCTGGAGAACAACCAGCAACCCGATGGCACGATTCTCGTTCCCGAGGTATTGCAGCCATATATGGGCGGTCTCACCGTGATCTCTGCCTGAGCGCCACGATCCTTCCGGCGTTGGCGGCTCCGCGAAAACCGCGCCCTGGCGCTACGATAGCCGTACACGGAGTGGTACGATGGCGCGGCGCCCCGCGGGCGAATGCGGCAGCCATCCGCGGGAAGGTTCAGCCATGCGCATCCTCGCGATCGATATGGGCACGGGCACGCAGGATATCCTGCTGTTCGACAGCAGCGGGCCGGTCGAGAACTGCGTGAAGATGGTGATGCCGTCGGCGACGGAGATCGCGGCGCGCCGCATTCGCCGCGCCACGGCCGAAAAACGGCCGGTGCTGCTCACCGGCGTGACGATGGGCGGCGGGCCGTGTCACTGGGCGCTTGAGGCGCACATCAAGGCCGGCGGCAGCGCCTTCGCCACGCAGGAGGCGGCCAGGACTTTCGACGACGATCTCGCCGTCGTCGCCGGCATGGGCGTTGCCGTCGTCTCAGAGGACGAAGCCACGAAGCTGCGCGGCGTCGAGCGCATCGAGATGCGCGACCTCGACCTGAACGCCATCCGTCGTGCGCTCGCCGCCTTCGAAGTGCCGTCCGATTTCGACGGCCTCGCCGTCGGCTGCCTGGACCACGGCGCGGCGCCGCCAGGCTTCTCCGACCGGCTGTTCCGCTTCAACCACCTGAAGGAGGTAGTAGAGGAGCGCAACGACCTGACCGCGTTCGCTTTCCTGCCCGACGAGTTGCCGGAGTATCTGACCCGCGCCCGCTCGATGATCGCCAGCATCGATATCGAGGTACCCACGGTCTTTCTCGATACCGGCCCGGCGGCGGCGCTCGGCGCCCTGCAAGACCCACGCGTGGCCGAGCGCGATGAACAGGTGGTCGTCAACCTGGGCAATATGCACGCGCTCGGCTTCTTTCTGAGCGGCTGCCATATTCATGCGCTGTTCGAGCACCACACCGGCCTGCTCGACGGCGCCCAGATCGAAGCGATGACGGAACGGCTGGTGGACGGCACGCTGACGCACGAAGAGGTCTTCGCCGGCCACGGCCACGGCGTGTACTACGCCGACGCTCGCCATGGCCGCGATCCGTTCGTGGCCGTCACCGGCCCGCAGCGCGGCAAGCTGCGCGGCAGCCGGCTGCAGCCGTATTTCGCCGCTCCGCACGGCGACATGATGATCAGCGGCTGTTTCGGCCTGGTACAGGCGTTCGGCGTGCGCTACCCCGCCGCGCACGAGCAGATCGCGACTGCCCTGGGCAGCGCGGTCTAGCCGGCGCGGCGCCTACGTCAGGATTTCGACGGCTTCGATGGAGTTCTGGCCAAGGTTGCGCTTCCAGGCGCGCAGCCCCGCCGGCTTGATCCGCGCCTGCCTGATCAGGGCGCGGGCGAAGTCCTGGTCGCCGTACGGCACATAGACGTAGAGCAAGCCGACGCTGGCGAACGCCTGCCACTTTTCCAGGGTGTCCGGCAGGCGCAGCGAGCGCGACGTCTCCAGTTCGCCGAGCAGATGGACCTCGGTCGTGCTCGTATCCATGACGACGATGTCGGGAAAGAGCAGTTCGCCGCCGGGACCGCGCACGCCGATCGTGTGCTCGGGGCGGTTGGTGTAGGTCTTGAGCTGCGGTGCGTCGGCCGTCGGATACGCAAAGCGGCTGCGGGCCAGATCCTGCACGGCGACGCTCTGCACGTTCTCGAAATAGTCGCGGCTGGTGGTCAGCCCCGGTTCGGCGCCCGGCGGCACATACTGGCTCTCTCGCCAGGCTTTGTTGACCAGCGCCATTGCAGCCCGCCTCCCGCTCGAACGCTTGGCCGCGCCCGCAGTGTCGCCCGATCGTAGGCGCAAGCGCGCCCTACGATCCAGCCGCCTGCATCGCCTGGCGACCCCGCTCCCAGGTCATTGCAAAACTCCGGCATAAAACGGGCATCTGATATGGCATAACAGAGCGATGATGCGCCGTCGAGCGCGATAGCCGCCGCTGGACGGGCGCAGGCCGCTTTGACGCGCCGCCAGCGCGCGGCGTACAACGAGGCCACCGGGTGAACTCTCCTTTCTTCCCTCGCGTTTCATTCGATCGGCCACGACTCTGTGCGGCCGGCGCTCTGCCGGCCTGCCTGGGGATCACGCCATGCCGTGCGTCGCCGCCCCCGCCACCCGCCTGCTCCCGCGTCCATGGCGTTTCGCGGCCGGTGCCGCCGTGCTGCTGTTGCTGCTGGCGGCGGCCGCATCGCATCACGCGATTGGCTCTCGCCACGTAATTGCCGCACGCGAATCGGCGGCCGCGGCGCTGTCGGGAACGCTGGCCTATATCAGTGCGGGAAATGTGTGGATCCTTACGTCAGGAGGAGCACCGGCACAGGTGACGAGCGACGGCGCCGCGACGCGGGTGCGCTGGACTCCCGGCGGTTCACTGTTGCTGGTGGAAGAGCGCGACCTTCTGCTGACGCTGCGGCCGGACGGCACGCGATTGCCTGTGGGTCGCGGCGCCTGGCTGCCCGACGATTCAGCGCTCGCTGCGCCGGCTGACGACGGCGGCATCGCCCTGCTGGCGCCCGACGGCACGCCGCAACCGCAACTCGTACAGGGCATGCCGCGCGTCTCGCTCCTGCCGGTCGCCTGGTCCCCCGACGGCGGCACGCTGCTTGTGAATCGCACGGAGACAGACGCTCGCGGGCTGCCCGCCGCGCAGTCGGTCTGGCTGGTCGCCCGCTCCGGCGGAGAGACGCGAGAGCTGCTGGCGTCCGCTGACACGTGGCCGGAAGCGCTCGGCTGGTCGCCCGACGGCCGCTGGCTGGCGGTCTTCCGCGGGCCGGCGATGGCCTGCGTCTCCTGCCGCGTCGACGGCCAGGAGTTGGACGCGGTCGAGGTCGCGACCGGCCGCGTGCTGAGTCTGGGCACCGTCGTGCGGCGCGACGGCTACTGCTTCAGCGCCGACGGCCAGGCGCTGATCGCCAGCGCGGGCGCCGGCCGCGAGAGCTATCGAAACAAGCAACTCCTGCGCCTTGACCTTACCAGCGGCGAGACGGCGCTGCTCGCGGGCGGCGGCGGCACGGTCGCCATCCAACCGGCCTGCGCGCCGCGCGGAGATGGCGTCGCCTTCACCCTCGGCCCCGCGCTCGCCGGCGCCGCCTTCAGCGGCCTCGACTCAGCCCACGGGTACCCGCAGGCGCTGCTCTCCGGGCGACGGCTCAAGGCCGACGGTGTGATGGCCGCGGCCCCTCCACCCGGCTTCGCGCAGGAAGCGCCGCGCTGGGCGGGTGAGGATGCGCTGCTGTTCGTGCAGTGGTCCGTGGGCGCCGATGCCGAACCGGAGCGCACACAGCTCTGGTTGGGGGACACGGCAGGCGACAAGGCGGCGCCCGTCGTTGCGGCGCTGGGCACAAGCGCGCCGCCGGCGCCATACTTTGGCGACGACGGGCTGGCCGATCTGTTCGACTGGCATCCGTAATCCGCTTCAGATGCAGAGGCCCGCAGCACGATGGCAGCTACCGCCGAGGCCGATGGGGATTTGCCCGCGCCGCTCTGGTGGCGCGGCGGTGTTATCTATCAGATCTATCCGCGCAGCTTTCAAGACACCAACGACGACGGCATTGGCGATCTGCGCGGTATCATCTCGCGGCTCGACTATCTCAACGACGGCAGCGATCGATCGCTGGGCGTCGACGCAGTCTGGCTGTCACCGACGTTCCCCTCGCCGATGAAAGACTTCGGCTACGACGTTTCCGACTATCGCGGCGTCCATCCCGACTTCGGCGACCTCGCCGCGATGGACGAACTGATCGCCGCCTGCCACCAGCGCGGCCTCCGCCTGCTGCTCGACTTTGTGCCCAATCACTCGTCCGACCAGCATCCGTGGTTCGTGGAATCGCGCAGCAGCCGCAGCAACCCGAAGCGCGATTGGTACTACTGGCGCGACGCCGCGCCGGGCGGCGGCCCGCCGAACAACTGGCTCAGCGCGTTCGGCGGCGGCGCCTGGGAGTGGGACGACGCGACGCGCCAGTACTATCTGCACTCCTATCTGAAGGAACAGCCGGATCTCAACTGGCGCAACCCCGAGGTTGTGGCCGCGATGCATGATGTCCTGCGCTTCTGGCTGCGGCGTGGCGTCGGTGGCTTCCGCATCGACGTGATGGGCATGGTGCTCAAAGATCCGCAGATGCGTGACAATCCGCCCGACCCGAGCTGGACGCCCGAGTCCGGCCTGCCGCAGCGCGCATCGCAGATCTGGCAGTACAACCGCAACTGGCCCGAGGTGATCGACGCCGTGCGCGGCATCCGCCGCGTGCTGGACGAGTTTCCCGAGCGCATGGCCGTGGGCGAGGTCTTCGGGCCGCCGGAGACGCTGGCCTGGTATCTCGGCGGCGAGGCGCTCGACGGGCTGAACCTGGCGTTCAACTTCCACCTGATCGGCGGCTACGGGGCGCCGCACACACGCTGGCAGGCGGCGGCCTTCCGCGAACTGATCGATGACGCGCAGCGGGCGCTGCCGCCGGGCGCCATCCCGGCCTACGTGCTGGGCAACCACGACCAGCCGCGCCTCGTCAGCCGCTACGGCCGCGAGGCCGCGCCGGCGGCCGCCGTGCTCTTGTTGACGCTGCCGGGTACGCCGTTCGTCTACTACGGTGAAGAGATCGGCATGGCAGACGTGCCGATCGACGAGGCGCGGGCGCAGGATCCGGCACGGCATGAAACCTCGCCACGACATGCCTAACACATATTTGCAGTTGAGCCTGTCGCGTCGT